>CAIUUR010000186.1 GCA_903902345.1 uncultured Geobacteraceae bacterium
CTTCCTTCGGCTTTACCATGAACAGAGTAAAATAACCGGTGCATTTGTTGCGAAGATAGATGAACTCAAAATACTTAAGCCGGTTGATGTTACTGTAGCCCTGAATTGTGGTGAGAAATACACAATGGGTGGGTTGTCGATGGTTGATGAAGATGTCCTGCAAAAATTGTCTAATAACACCGTGATGGAATTATTCCGATTGGGATATCTACCATGGGTTTATGTACATCTGTGTTCGCTTGCTAATTTTAATACTATAATTAACAGGATGAGTAATGTGGTTCCGCTCCAAGAGAATTGAAAATAAAGATTGGGAAGTCATGAATAATGATGTTGTCACTCTTACCAATGGTCGAAGAATGGAAGAGGCATTGTTGGCTGGCAAAGAACTATACGAAGTCAGTAAAAATAGTTTTGGCAAACAACATAAACACACAGTAACGGCTCTTAACAACCTAGGTATTATTTATACCCTACGTGAGGAATTTGCCGAGGCCGAATCGTACCTTCTTGCAGCACTGCAGATAAGCGAAAGGGCAAGTGGTGAAATAAGCAGGGAAGTTGCTTTAGTTAATATGAACCTTGCCAATTTGTATGGCTATAAAGCAAAAAAAATAATGGCATTGATTGAAAAATAACTGTTCATATTTATATACGCATCTCAATAAAATAATAATAGTAGTCAAGGGAGGAGTGTTTTATGTCTAAAAAAATAAATAATTCCAAGGCCCGTTATCAGAGAAACAAGAGAATAGCCCAACATGGTCATCTGAATACAAGATGCACAGATCAGATGGTAAACTCTGTTTCGGATGTGATGAAGCATGCCGGAACTGCGGCGGGAGCCATAACACTGGTTGCCGCCCTCAATATATCCCCTGCTAATGCCTTACCGCAGAACGGGACGGTTGTTACGGGAGGGGCGATCATCTCGCAGCCCAATGCTACTTCTTTGAACATCAATCAATCCTCAAACCGTACCGTTATCAACTGGCAGGGGTATAGTATCGGCTCCAATGAAGCCGTCAGATATGTTCAACCGAACAGCAGTTCTGTGATTCTGAACCGAGTTACGGGCCAAGATGCTTCGTATATTTATGGTTTACTTACGAGTAACGGGCAGGTATGGGTTCTCAACCCCAATGGATTGCTGGTTGGTCCTGGCGCCTCGGTGCAGACCGGGAGTTTCATAGCATCGACCATGAACATTAATACCAGCGATTTTATGGCAGGCAAGTATCTACTAAAGAATACGCCCGGCTCTACTGCCAAGATTGAAAATCAGGGGAATATTCTCGTTTCGGATGGAGGTTATGTCGTTCTTGCCGCGCCAACTGTTGTGAACGAAGGAACGATCACCGCCAATCTCGGGAAGGTTCACCTGTCGACCGGGGATGAGGTGAGCCTTACTGTTGCCGGCAGTGATCTCATCGATCTTGTCGTCAGTGGTAATGCTGCCACGGAGGCTCTGGGCGTCAGGAACAGTGGCGCCATTACCGCGAATGGCGGCCAGGTAATGCTTTCCGCGAGAGTGGCAGGCGATATTCTGCGTAACGTGGTGAATAACGAGGGAATCATCCGAGCGCGTTCCATCAGTGAAAAAAATGGCGTCATTGTTCTGGATGGAGGTGACGCAGGGATTACCGCAAACAGCGGGACCCTGGATGTCTCCGGCAGAAATGTCGGAGAGGTTGGTGGGACGGTGAAGGTGCTAGGGGACAAAGTTGGGCTCTTTGCCGGTTCCGGGATCGACGCCTCCGGTAATGCTGGTGGTGGAACAGTTCTCGTGGGTGGCAACTTCCATGGCGCCGGTCCCGAGAAGAACGCCTCAAAGACGTATGTGGACAAAATTGCAACCATCGCGGCGGACGCACTTACCACCGGTAACGGCGGCAAGGTGGCGGTCTGGTCGGACCAGGCTACCGGTTTCTCCGGTGCCATCAGCGCCAAGGGTGGTCGTGTCGCCGGTAACGGCGGATTTGTGGAAGTTTCGGGAAAAGGGCACCTTGATTACCTAGGGAAAGTCGATCTTTCCGCCACGCGCGGGAAACAAGGGACGCTGCTCCTTGACCCGCTTGATATCCTGGTCCAGGCGGCGAATCCGAATGTCGCCGGAGACGGGACTAACCTTGATCTGAATGCCGCTCCAAATACCCCGAACATTTTTTCTACGGATTATGCCGGCAAAACAAGCACCATTACCGCCGGTCAGGTTGCCACTCAACTGGGTACGGCCAACGTTCAGCTTGACGCGGCGAACAATATTACCGTTACTGCGGCAATTGACAACGGTGCCGGCGGCTCAGTTGCAGGTGGTAAAAATCTGACACTTTCCGCCGGAAATAATGTAGATATCCAGGCTGATATTCGAGTGTCTGGTGGACTCAATGTTACAGCCGGTGCTGGAAAATTTAATAATTCCGCAGGTACGCCTACCATCGAAACCGGGACTGGACTTTCACTGACAGTTGGAGGTGATGGAACCTTTTCCGGTGTCATAGCCGGGAGTGGCGGCCTTACTAAACAGGGGAACGGGACTTTAACTCTCTCCGGCGCCAACAGCTACGCCGGTGCCACAGCCATCAGCGGTGGAGTTCTCGCAACCAATAACGGGGCGGCGTTGGGTTCAAGTTCTGCCACTGTCGCCAGCGGTGCGCAACTGACTGTCAACAATGTTCATTTGACGAATACGATTACCGTTGCCGGCGGGACCCTCGCCTTTGCCGGGGGCGCGCCGTCAGCTTCGAATGTCACCTTTAATCCGGCGAGTATTATTAATTATGCGGGGTACACCGGTGTCGCCGGGGTCACGATCAACCAGCAGGCCGGCACGGCGACCGGCGTTACCACTTCAACCTTGAATAATATTGGATCGGTAAAGGGGAACGGCGCGACCAGTACGATCATCGGTAAAGATGCAGGTCAGACTTTTACCGTGACCGGTGCGGATGCCGGAACTGCCGGAACTTTGGCGTTCAACGGGGTGGGTAATCTGAAGGGCGGCGCTGGCAACGAC
>CAIUUR010000187.1 GCA_903902345.1 uncultured Geobacteraceae bacterium
GCAAGCTCACCACCATAGGCATTCTCTGGGTGGGGGCTGTCCAGGTCCTGGAGGGAACCCTGACGGTGGGTGAACTCATCGCCTTCAACATGCTTTCCGGGCGTCTCATCGATCCCATCATGAGGCTTGCCCAGCTTTGGAACAGTTTCCAGCAGGTGGGGATCGCCATGGAGCGGATGGGAGATATTCTCAATGCCCCCCCTGAGGTTGCGGGGAGCAAGACCCGTATTCCCCGACTGAACGGTTCCATCGAATTCGATCAGGTATCCTTCCGCTACCGCCCCGACGCTCCCGATGTCATCCGCTCCATCAGCGTCAAGATCGAGCCGGGTCAGGTGATCGGCATCGTGGGACGTTCCGGTTCGGGGAAGAGCACTCTGGCGAAACTTGTTCAGCGACTTTATACCCCCGATCGAGGGCGGGTCCTCGTGGACGGTCAGGATATCGCCATCATCGACACCACCTCCCTGCGCCATCAGCTGGGTGTCGTGCAGCAGGAGAATCTCCTCTTCTCCGGGACCGTGCGGGACAATATCGCCCTCTCCAATCCCGCCCTTCCCATCGAACCGGTCATCGCCGCAGCCAAGCTGGCCGGAGCTCATGAATTCATCTGCGAGCTCCCCGAGGGGTATGACACGAGGGTGGGAGAGCATGGAACCGGCCTCTCGGGTGGGCAGCGGCAGCGGATTGCCATCGCCCGGACTCTCATCAGCAACCCGCGGGTTCTCATCTTCGACGAGGCGACCAGCGCCCTGGATTATGAATCGGAAAAGGTTATTCAGGATAATATGCGTAACATCTGTGCGGGACGAACGGTGCTGATCATCGCCCACCGACTTTCAGCTGTTCGCGACGCCGACCGCATTCTGGTCATGGAACGGGGGCAGATTGCCGACGATGGTTCCCATAGCGAACTCTTGGCGAAGAAGGACGGAATCTACGCGCATCTGTATCAACTGCAGTTTGAAAGTACCGCTCCGCGTCAGGTGGTGAGCATATGAGCTTAAAACATAAACTGGAGGCCTATGGCGTCCTGCTGGGGCATTACCGTAAGACGTTTTCTCGCGCCTGGAGTAATCGAAAACAGCTTAAAGAGGACAGATTCAATCAAAACGAGGCGGAATTCCTTCCGGCCGCCCTGGAGATACAGGAGACCCCCATCTCCCCCACGCTCAGGTTAACCGCTTTCGTTATCATGGCGATGCTGGTGACGGGGACTCTCTGGGCCATATTCGGTCATATCGATATTGTGATCAGCGCCGGTGGAGAGGTCATCCCCCATGACCGGACCAAGCTCATCGCTTCCACGGAGGTCGCCAGCGTCAGGGCGCTGCATGTCATCGAGGGGCAGGTCGTCAAGAAGGGAGATCTCCTCATCGAGTTGGACGCCACCGCAGCGGATGCCGAGCATGACAAATCCAGAAGTGACGAGACCGAGGCGCGACTCCAGCGGGCCCGATCCACGGCCATGATTGCGGCCATCGATAGTCGCAAGCCGCCACGCATTGCTTCACTTCCCGGTATACCCGAGCAGAAACATCGGGAGGCCCAGGAGCATCTGGACGGTCAATACCGCGATTTTACCGCAAAACTCCAGCGTGCCGACGGCTCCATCGCCCGCTTCACGGAAACCCTGGCGCTGGTCACCCAACGGGCCACCGATTACAGGGAACTGGCCAAAAATAACGACATCTCCCAGCATGCCTATCTGGAGAAGGAGCAGGAGCGAGCCGATCTGGAGGGGCAACTCAACGACGCCAGGAATTTCCGGGCTTCCATCATTGCCGAGGCGAAACGGCTGGCCTACGACGAGCAGTCCACTGCCGACAAGATCTTGGGAGAGACGAAACAGGACATCCTCAGGAGTGCGGCTCACAGCAAGCTCCTTAAACTCATCTCCCCCATCGACGGCACGGTTCAACAACTGACGGCGCATACGGTGAGGGGGGTGGTTCCCGCCACCGAACCGTTGATGAAAATCGTCCCCAAGGAAGACAAGATCGAAGTCGAGGCAAAGGTGGAGAACAAGGACATCGGCTTCCTGGCGGAGGGGCAGTATGTGGCAGTGAAGATCGACGCCTATGAGTACACCAAGTACGGTGTCATTCCCGGCCGCGTGGTCCACGTCTCCACGGACGCCATCAAGGACGACAAGAGGGGGCTCCTCTACTCAGTCATCATCGCCCTGGATAAATCCACCATTCTGGTGAAGGGACGCCAGATGCCCCTCTCTTCGGGGATGACGGTGAGGGCCGATATCAAGACCGGCAATCGTCGTGTCATCGAATATTTCCTGAGTCCGCTTATCCAGCACAAACGGGAGAGTTTGCATGAACGCTAGGCGATTATTGGCGGCGGTAACGCTTCTTGCGACGGCCTGGCATACCGAGCCTGATCCCGCTTTATCGTCCGATCTCCCCTATTATTTTGTCGATCCCTTATCCACCGTCCCTGATGTCGTAAAAAAGGGGGCGACTCTTCCGGGGGACAGCGCCCCCTTCCCCCGGTCTGTAAAAAAAGATTTTTCCAAGCCGCTTGTTTTGAGCGAAGCCGTGGATCTGGCTCTCTCCAACAATCAGGTGGCCAAGGGCGCCTGGGCCGACATCAAGGTTCAGGCGGGTGCTCTGGGTGAAGCCAGGGCGCTCTATCTTCCCACGGTAATCGGATCCGCCGGGTACACCAAGGATTATCAGGTCTATACAAACTCCACGATAAATTCCAACCAGCTGACATCACAGCTTTCCGCATCATTACAACTCTTCGACTTCGGAGGGAGGAGCGCCAACCGGAAGGCCAACGAACTTCTGCTGGCGTCCGCTCTCTCCAGTTACGATGCAACCATTCAGGATGTTTTGTCCCGGGTTATTCAGTCCTATTTTGACGCCATGACTTCCAGCGCCTCGGTTGCGGCAAAAAGCAAGGACGAGGAGGTTGCGCGGGAGACCCTCCGCTCTGCACAGGATCGGCAGGCAAAGGGCGCCGTATCCCAATCCGACACTCTTCGTGCAACGACAGCTCTGGCCAGGGCCTCCCTGGACAAGAGTCGTGCCGAGGGAGAAAATCAGAAGGCTCTGGCCGTACTGAAGTACCATCTTGGGGTAACGGGAAACACCGAACTTCGTCTTCCCATGGATCTGACTGAATACCACGCAAAGGTCGAGGAGCGAAAGAAACTTTCACACTGGCTGGAAGAAGCGCAGAAGGGGCACCCCGCAATAGTGAGCGCCAGAAAACAGCTGGAGGCCTCTGAAGAGCAGGTCACCGTCAGCAAGTCCTCGGGTCTTCCTGTCGTGAGCTTCTCCGCTAATTACTACCTGAACAACCGTCCCGGCGCGGCAGTCAACCCCGGTTCCACGGAAACGACGATGTACATCACCGCAACCCTTCCCATCTTTGACGGGTTTGCTTCCACCTACAAGGTTCGTGGCGCCCAGGCGAGGGTTGAGAAAAGAGTGGCGGCGCTGGCCGATACGGAGCAGCAGGTGGCCGTGGGGGTCATCAGGGCCTATGCCGATACCTCCTCCGCCCTGCAAAACCTCGATGCCTCCGCAACGCTTCTTGCCTCGGCCCAGAGTTCCCTCACGGTCTCCCAGCGTAAATATAACAAGGGAGCCGCTGATATCACCGAAGTTCTCAGCACCCAGGCGGCGCTGGCGGACGCACTGAATGAGAGGGTTCGCTGCCTGTCGGAATGGAATTCGGCGCGACTGCATCTCCTGGCCAGTGCCGGTCGGATGGGGCGGTTCGCGACGACCGACTGAGGTTTTGTCGCTCATCATCCGCTGCCGGGTAAGGAATATCACACCCTCGTTGTTCTCATGCTAAACGTCGGTCCTTCGGGCACAACATAAAAAGGCCGGAACCCTTGGGTTCCGGCCTTCCTATTTAAATGGCGGGGTCGACGGGACTCGAACCCGCGGCCTCCGGCGTGACAGGCCGGCGTTATAACCGACTTAACTACAACCCCGCAAACTTTGAACCTCAATAATCAACAACGTAACGATGATGCTTATACACGGACTCATTTCGAAATGCAAGCAATAAATTTACCGCAGGTCGCTATTCCCGGGTTCATGATCCTTGGCACTGTCCGTTCATCTGCCGGCATGGTGTATCTCATCTGCCGGATGGACGAGACATCATCGGACCTGGTTACTACCATTCTGTGGCTAACAGAATCTCCCTCCCTTTCAAGGGGAGGGCCGGGGTGGGGATGGGGGAAGATCAGCGCACAACAACCCCATCCACCTCCTGACCTCCCCCTTGAAGGGGGAGGAACGTAGATAGCCGCAGATTAGTAGCAATCAGTTCATCGGATGACGAAAATCGTGCCACCGGTCCGGGATTTGGCGCCCTCAGGGGCGCCGACTGGATGCCACGCGACGTTTGATCGAATCGGGCATCTCTGATGGTTCTAAAAAGGTAAATATGTCCTGTATATGGGGTGTTACATAGGGCTTGCCAATTTGATTGCGGGTATGTATGGTAGTGGGATAGATGATTTTCGCACTGCACTCTTCAGAGGTGACACCATGAAAAAACTGTCGGCCTTCTTCTCTTTCTTCAGCGTCACGTCACAGAAGGCACGTCCGCACGACGGCCACTACCGAAAATTGTGGCAAAGGTGGGGGCAGGGAGTATGCCGGCAGCGTCAGCTGTTGTTACCGCTGGTGGCGACAGTTTTGGCGCTGTCCCTGTATCCCTCTGCGGTACGTGGCAGCAGCTACCGGTACGAGTGGAAGGTGCCGCAGACGCAATGGCTTTTCAATACTCCTTCAGGGGTGGCGGTGGATGGGAGCGGTAACGTCTTCGTGGCGGACACCTCCAACCATCGCATCCGGAAGCTTGGGGCCAATGGCCTCCTGCTGGCCTCGTGGGGGAGTTATGGCAGCGGATCCGGGCAGTTTTTCAATCCTGCCGGGGTGTCTCTGGATGTCAACGGCAACATCTATGTGGCGGATACCGATAACAACCGTGTCCAGAAACTGGGGGCTGACGGGAC
>CAIUUR010000188.1 GCA_903902345.1 uncultured Geobacteraceae bacterium
AACAAAACTCAGGTAACTGTCACCGATGATGATGTGATCGAGCAGCTTGATGTCGAGGAGATCGCCTGATTCCTTGATACGCCGGGTAATATCCAGGTCCTCGCGGGACGGAGTAGGGTCACCGGTGGGGTGGTTGTGTAATGTGAAGCTGCGAGTAATGTGAAGTCATCCTTCTTGTATGCCCACGCTACGCCCGCCCGCCTTTGTCCCACCATGTATTTACTTCACATAATTTGTACGGCTTATATCCTCCTCCATCAGGTAGTTCATTACAGAATGGAGGTAGGATTATGCTTGAGTACTGGTACAAAGAACGGCGGACGTTGGCAGATTTTCGGCGGGGGCCACTCGGCCCATACATGGACGGGCTGGCGGCCCGCCTTAAGGAAAGGGGGTATTCAAAAAGTTATGCTTGCTATGTTCTTGGCCATTGCTGCCTGTTCAACAGTTTTCTTATCGACCAAGGGATCAGTCGAGGGAAAGAGGTTACCCCGGCACACCTTGGGGCATTTGTCGATGCCTACCTGGCAGACTTCCGAACCACAAGTAACCTCTATGTCGGACGTGGCGCGGTTCGAGGCCATCTGAAACATTTGCTGTCTTACCTGGTTGACGAGGGGGTTATGAAGCCGCCCACCCCTAAACCGCTACCGCCGCAATATCGTTGGGTACTCGAACCGTATTTGAACCATTTACGTGAGGACCGCCAACTTGACGAGACTACAATCCAGAACTACCGGTTAGCTCTATGCAGGTTTCTCGATGGCTTAGGAGAAAGAGCTAAACGTAATGGCATGAAGTCATTGAAAGCTGATGATGTTGAAACGTACATCAAACAGCACATCAAGGAGAGTCCTGTAAATCTGAGGAGTTTAGCGTCATATCTCCGTAGTTTTCTTCGGTTCTGTGCATATACGGGATATGTCGCCAAGGATTTTTCCAGTGTGATTCCCTCCGTACCGGCGTATCGACTGGCATCTCTGCCCAAGGGGATGGAAGATACCGACTTGCAGCGTATCCTGAACTCCATCCCCAAGGGAACCGCTGTCGGAGTAAGAGACGCCGCCATCATGCTGCTTATGATGGCCTATGGCATTCGCGGTATGAGCGTGGTTGAGCTGCGTCTTGAGGATATTGACTGGCAACGCTCGACCATTCTGATTCGAGCAAAAAAGGGTGGCAAAGAAGTCGTGCTCCCTTTGCTGGAGGCTGTCGGTGAAGCTATTATCCAATACCTACATCATCGCCCGGAAACACGGCTCCGAGAAGTTTTCCTCGGTGTGAAGGCTCCCTACTTCCCGCTCACCGGCCAAGACATATCCAACATCGTCCGTAATCACATGACTAACGCTGGAGTGAAGAAACCCAAGAACGGATCGAATACATTGCGACATTCGTGGGCAATCCGGGCATTGGCACAGGATTCACCGATCAAAGCCATTGCCGATGTCTTGGGTCATCGTTGTCTGAACACCACCTTCATCTATGCCAAGGCAGACCTCAAGATGCTTCGTCAGGTAGCCATGCCATGGCCGAAAGAGAGGTGAACTATGGCGACATGTGTATTCCGCAGTCCCGTTGCCTCCAGTCTCCAGGCGTTCTGGGAGATGAGGTGCGCCCTCGGTCGTAAAGGTGAAAGTGACAGTAAGATTCTCTGCTATCTGGATCGTTTCCTGATGTCTGAGCTGAAACCAGGATTACCGATAACTGCCGACATTGCAGAGCGATGGTTCAAATCGATGGAGCACCTGAGTATCGGAAGCAGGCTCAATCGCATGTCCATCATGCGGCAGTTCTGCGCATATCTGAGCAATTTCGACCCACAGACATGCATTATTCATCAGAGTTTTCTCCCGCGAAGAAACCGCCCGGCACCTCATATCTATTCGCCACAGGAAATGAATCTGATTCTGGATGCTGCCGTCAGAATAGGTCCGGAAGGCAGCCTTCGTCCCATGCTCATTTCCACCATTATCGGCCTGCTCTACAGCACCGGCCTGCGCATCGGGGAAGCACAAAAGCTTCTGTTGGCAGATGTGGACATCGAAGGAGATCTGCTGACGATTCGGAACACCAAGTTCAAGAAGTCCAGATATGTTCCGCTGTCGCCATCCACCGCCTGCCAGCTGGCAGACTTCCTATATCAGCGAGAAGCAGCAGGCTTTCCCACTGCTCCGACTGCGCCGGTTTTTATCAGTCCATCCGGAAAGGCATATCGGCCTGGACGGATTTGTGAAATTTTTCTGGAAATACTCAGAGATGTCGGACTGCGTGGTCCCAAAGGAGAGCGTGGGCCTCGTATTCATGACTTACGTCACAGCTTTGCCGTGAACAGGCTGGCTCAATGGTACCGGCAGGGAGAGAATATCAATGCCAAACTGCCATTGCTGGCAACATATCTCGGGCACTCCTCGCTCTTTGGCACCGAAACATATCTGCATGCCACGGCTGAACTTCTTGAACAGTCGAACATTCGGTTTAAAAATCATTTCGCTGTTCCATACCTGAAGCGAAGCAAAGGGGGGAGTCATGGCGCAAAGTAATAACATCGGCATCCCCATTCGTCGATTCTTTGAAGACCATCTCGTCACCCAGCGGGGAGTTAGCCCAAACACGGTACTGTCGTACCGGGATACCTTCAAACTTTTTCTACAGTTTGCAGTGGAACGTTGCAGGAAGTCCTGCACCGATCTTACAGTTGATGATCTTTCCGACCGGTTGGTCAGGCAATTTCTGGAACACCTTGATAGCGGAAGAAAGAATGGAACGGGAACCCGTAACGTCAGGTTGGCTGCCATTCATGCCTTCTTCAGGTATCTGGCCGCCACTGATCCCCGCTACATCGCCCAATGCCAAACCATTCTTACCGTACCATTCAAGCGGCACGCCAGGCATGTGTTGGGATACCTGGAGAAGGAAGAAGTCCAACATATCTTCAGGCACATTGATGCCCAGCAAGCGCAAGGGCGGCGGGATGATGCTCTGCTGCGTCTCCTCTACAACAGTGGGGCACGGGCGCAGGAGGCTGTGGATCTCAACGTCAACCATGTCCGTTTCAGTCGCCCATACTACGTGCTGATTCATGGCAAGGGACAACGTGAGCGAACCTGTCCGCTCTGGGATGAAACGATACAGGCCATCAAGGCAATCATTGAAGACCGGCATATCCGCCAGTCAGACAATGTCCCGCTCTTTGTAAATGCCAGGGGAGAACGCCTCACCCGTTATGGATTACGATACCTAATTGCACAACGAGTAGCGGCAGCGGTGGAAACATGTCCGTCGTTATCCACTAAAACGGTTACTCCTCATACCTTCCGGCATACGACCGCCATGCATCTGCTGCAATCGGGAGTTGATCTGAACATGATTCGTTCCTGGCTCGGGCACACTTCAATCGAGACCACCAATCTGTATATCGAGATTGATTTGGAGATGAAGCAGAAAACCTTGCAGGTCAGCGAAAAACTGTTGCCGAAAACCAGCAAAAAAGGGCCGTCATGGCGGCGTGATCCGAGCATATTGGAGTGGCTGAAAGACCTATAGTTATGTGAAGTGCCTGGAAGGGCTGCAATGCCGCATGCCC
>CAIUUR010000189.1 GCA_903902345.1 uncultured Geobacteraceae bacterium
CCCCCCCTCTCCCCTTTTGGCAAGAATGTTTCCCGAGTGCTGCCGGATGATACCGTAGGCCATGGAGAGTCCCAGGCCGGTCCCCTTGCCGACCTCCTTGGTGGTGAAAAAGGGATCGAAGATCTTCTCCCTGATGGCATCGGGAAACCCCACACCGGTGTCGGTCACGGTTATCACGGCGCACCATCCGAAGTGGTGGTTATTCCCGCCACAGGTTATCTCGCAAGCCATGGTCCTGCCCGTGGTAATCCGAAGAGTCCCGCCGTCGGGCATGGCGTCCCGGGCGTTGGCCGCCAGGTTCAGGAGCACCTGGTCAAACTGGCTGGAGTCCACCAGCACCGGAATCGGCTCCGGATGGAGAGTCAGTTCCAGGGTTACGGCATCCGTCACGACCCGGCGCAGGATCTCCGCCATCCCCCGGATCAGGTCATTGAGATCAACAACTCGGGGATTGACCTCCTGCTTGCGACTGAAGGCAAGAAGCCGGGCAATGAGCTGGGAAGCCTTGCTGGCGGAATTCGTGATCTGATCGGCGTACTGCCTGACCGCCGACCCGCAATCCGCCCCTTTCCGGAGCAACTCGGTAAAACCGATGATAGCCATGAGGATCGTATTGAAATCGTGGGCGATCCCCCCGGCCAGAGTCCCCATCGCCTCCAGTTTCTGCGAATGGCGGAGCTGTTCCTCCAGTATCCCTTTTTCGTGATCCCGCTTCCGGAGGGAATCAATCAGACCGTTAAATGCTTCCGCGACCTGTCCGACCTCGTCGCGAGTCTCCACGGGAACCTCCCTCAGTTCCCCCTCGGCCCCCAGTTCCGCCACGGCCTTGGAGAGCCGCTTCAACGGGGAGGTCACACTCCTGGCGAGGAGATACGCAACGGCCGAGGCGATCAGGATGCAGATCAGGGTCAGGGCGGAGGAAATGGCGATGAGGAGTCGTGTCGATGCGCGAATTTTGGCGTCTTGCAGTTGAACCCGGACCAGGCCGATATTCTGGTCCCGTGGCCGGGTCTCAATCCCACCCCAGTATCCCGCATCATCGTCATCCTTCCCCGTGCCCGTCCCCGACATCATCCTGACGGGGGCCAGAAATTCCATCCCCTTGGCCGTCTTCCTGTGGACAACCCCGGTGAGCCCCTTGGTAAAAGTTTCCAACTCTCGCCGCTCTTCCGGAATGTCGATGAGGGGGAGATGACGATGCCTTTGACGGTACTCTGTTTTATCCTCATGAAAGAGCTTTCGGCCATCGGAGGCATAGATGAAGACGGCGTCCACATCCTCGTGGGTAATAATACCGTCGGCAGCGGCATCCAGCAGTGATGAGGTTTCCGAAAAGACGGCAATGCGGGAGCTGAAGGCCAGAAGGCGGCAAAGGAGTGTCCCCTCCTTGATGGTCGCGTCGGTTTTATCACGGATTACGTAGGGGATGAAAAAGGCGGGAAAAAGCAGCGAGAGGCCGATGACCAACGAAAGCGTGAGAAAAAACACCTTCGAAGTGAAGTTGGCTTGTGCCCTCCTGAATGGGTTAACAAAGGTCATCGGTAAAAACCTTTTAGCGTCCGTTGACCGTTCACGGTGAACGGTTAACGGTGAACGGTGAACGGTCAACGGTGAACGGTCAACGGATTTCCTACGGCAACAGGTATCGCCCTTCAACCGGCGGCGAAGGGTCGCTCTCCACGGTTTCACCATCCACGGTGGCCACGGTGCGGATCTGGTAACGATAGAGAGTATCCGGCTCCATCCGCAGATCCTCGTAGCGGTTTTCCCTGACCGGAATGGAGGTGAGCGGGGAGGCGACAGGATTCTGGCCGGGACGAAGCCGGTACACGTTATATCCGGCAAGGGTCCCGGCCGTGACCCGAACCATGGGCCACTCCAGCAGCATCCCCGCAGGAACCGAACCTAGTACGACGGCGGGTGCGGGAGGCGAGGGAACCTTCTTCCGCTTCACCCTTGCGGAATCGCGGTTCTCCACTCCCCCCTTTTCGAAAGCCGTCACCTGATACAGGTAGCTACCCCCCAGCCGCACGTCACCGTCAATGACCACGAACTGGTTGCCATTTTGCAACACATCCCGCAGGTACTCCAGCTCCACAATCCTGAGGAGGAGATCTTCCCCTCCGCAGGTGAGACATTCGTCGGCAGGGGAACGGATCTCACGGCGATAGAGCCGGAATCCTGCAAGGGGGGAACTCCCCGGAGCGACAATTTCCTTTTCCGGCGCCTGCCAGGAGATCCGAAATCCCTCTCCCTGCTGGAGCACCTGCAGGCCGGAGACCGGCGGAGGAGCGTAGCCGTCTGGGGGGATGAGCACGCCCTTCTTGCCGCACGCCGTGCAGAGGAAAAGCAGGACCACAAGGAAAAGGGAGTAGAGGACGGCCATCGGGCGTTTGCGATCTGGAATCATGGGGAGTCCTTTAACCCTAAAAACGACTTTTGAACCAGACACGGAGGAAATCACTGAGTAAATCTGCTTTTTAGTCTTCACCCAAAAGGATTAACGAATTTGGAATTCAAATCAGGGCAACCATACGAAACTGTGCAGGATTATCCTCCGTGCCTCTGTGGTGGACTGTTTTTTTCAGGTTCACGGCACTGGAACGCGGAGAACGTTACTTATCCTGTCCGGTTTCGGACTTTGCCGGCGGCTTTTTCAACCGGTACAGGGGATCCCCCACCGCACTCATGGCCCACTGAACAGTGGGGGTCGCCATGGAAAATGATTCGGCAAAAGTGTACTCGCCGGTCCAGAAATGACTGAAGAAGATCTCGGCACGGGTGAATCCCTGCTGGTACGGCTCCACCACCGAACCGAAGGTGGCGGTGATCCCCTGTTCCAGAAGCCCCTGTACCCAGCTCTTTTTCGCCGGGTCCGACTCCCTGATGCCGGAAAACGAGTAGGAGGTCAGATGCGCCGCCACTCCCCCCACCGGCCAGGGACCCCGCAGGGGGTTTACGTAGTCGTGATACCAGGCGAAATACCAGAGAGCATCGGGTCCCAGTTCATGCTCGGCGTAGGTTCCGGGGTCCTTCAGCGTCACCTCCAGCCCCAGCCACCGGGCAAACTCCGCCGTCTTCCGGATGGAGA
>CAIUUR010000190.1 GCA_903902345.1 uncultured Geobacteraceae bacterium
ATGCCCCGTGCCGGTGGTGTCCGGATGACGAAACAGGCAGTCGTAAAAGATGCAAGCGAGCCATCAGAAAACCCCGCCGGCAGCATGCCTCCGGCTGTACGGCTCCGCGCAGGAAACGGCAATGGTAGAAAGATCCCGGCGCAACCGGTTGAAATCGCTGGTGTGCCGAAAGTCCAACCGTGCAGTGAGCAGCACCACGAAGAGCTCCTGCTTGGGATCGATCCAGATGGAACCGCCGGAGTAGCCGGTGTGACCGAAGGAGCTCTCGGAAAATCCATGACCGCGGGGAGCCGAGTAGGGAGAGGCGATGTCCCACCCCAGTCCCCGCACTACTTTCCCCCCCTCGGCATAGTGAGGAGCCGTCATCTCCGCCACGCTCCGCTCCTCCAGAACCCGTCGTCCCTCCAGTTCGCCTCCGTTCATGAGCATCCGGCAAAACCGGCCCAAGTCCGCCGCGGTACTGAAGAGACCGGCGTGTCCCGCAACTCCGCCGAGTTGGCGCGCATGAATGTCCTGAGGCTCGCCGGTGAGCACCCCTCCATCGGGGAGTAACGTGGCGCTGAGGCGCGGAGTTACGGTGACGGGGGGGGTGAAGAACGTGTCCACCATCCCCAGGGGGGCGAAAAATCGTTCTCGGACGTAACGATCCAAGGTAACGCCGGAGGCGCGGCGGACCAGCTCCCCCAGCAGGATGAAATTCAGGTCAGCGTAACAGAAGCTGTTTCCCACCTCACCTCGTGGGGGGCGGGTCGCAGATCCCGCCACTGCCTGGTGGAGCGGGTCCGGCAATGAAAGGGGGAAGTCGGTAATCCCCGAGGTATGCGTCAGAAGGTGCCGAAGAAGAACCCCTCTCTTTGCCTCTCCACCGAACTCGGGAAACCACGTCGCCACCGGCTCCGTTACCGAGATCCTCCCCTCCTCTGCCAATTTCATAACCGCGGAGGTCGTGGCCACGACCTTGGTAAGAGAAGCTACATCGAAGATGGCATCCAGTCGCATGGGGGAAGAGAGCGGGTCCGGCGACATTCGGCCATAGGCCCGCTGGAGCAGGGGGCCATTACGGTCACCTATGAGGACAACCCCCCCTGCAACCAGTCGCAGGGAAATTGCGCGCTCCATCAGGAGGTCGATATCCAGAATGACACTGAGAGGAGGAGACGGCGCCACGGCGGATGAAGCGCCGGGAAGAATGAAGATGAGGGCAAAAGCCAGGGAAAGAAGATGACGCATGGAAATAGGTACGGGCCTCTGCAACACGGGATTCCCCGTTTACCGATCAGGTTCGATAGTCGGCGTTGATGCTGACGTAATCGTGGGAGAGGTCGGAAGTATAGACCGTGGCGCACCCCATCCCCAACTTCAGATCCACTGTTACGCAAAACTCCTTACGCCGGAGCACCTCGCTCCCCCGCGCTTCGGCATCGCCACCGGCAAAGAGACCGTTTTTCACCATCTGAACATCATCAAAATGGAGATCAATCTGATCCTGGTCCACCGTGACCCCGGAATAGCCGATCGCCGCGAGAATCCTCCCCCAGTTGGCATCCTGACCGTAAAAAGCGGTCTTTACCAGACTGGAGTTGGCAATGGCCTTGGCTCCCTTCTTGGCCTGGAGATCATTGAGCGCACCGGTCACCGTGATGGAGACGAACTTGGTCGCCCCCTCTCCGTCCCTGACGATCTGGAGCGCCAGGGAGAGGAGCAGATCGTTGAGGAGCGCGACAAACTCGGGCGCTCCCTCGGAATGTCCTCCCAACGGTTCATTCCCGGCTGCCCCGTTGGCCAGGATTAACGCCGTATCGTTGGTGGAGGTGTCGCCATCCACGGTTATGGCGTTGAAGGAGAGATCGCACCCGGCGGTAAAGATCTGCTCCAACCACTCCAGCTCCACGGCGGCATCGGTGACGACAAAGGCCAACATGGTCGCCATGTTGGGCATGATCATCCCCGCTCCCTTGGCGATGCCGGCGATGGTGTATGATTTACCATCCGCCATCCCCTGTCGACACCCCATCTGGGGAAAGGTGTCGGTGTTCATGATCGCCTGTGCCACGACATCCAGTCCCGCATCATTCGAAAGAGCACTCACCAGAGGGTGGAGCGCCACCGACAGCCGATCCATGGGAAGGGGCTGACCGATGACCCCCGTGGACGCCACCAGCACCTCTTCCTCGTTTATCTCCAGGTAGCGGGCGACCAGTCGAGTCGTCTCCAGGGCATCTTCCATCCCCTGTCTGCCGGTGCAGGCGTTGGCGTTACCGCTGTTAACGACCAGCGCCCGAATGGGTCCCAGTGCCACCCTCTCCCGGGAGAGGAGCACCGGCGCCGCCTTGACGCTATTGGTGGTAAAAACGGCAGCGGCGGTTGCCGGTTGGAGCGACTGAATGAGCGCAAGGTCAAGCCGCCCCGGTTTCTTGATGGCGGCCTCGACGGCTGAGAACAGAAATCCTTTAACTTTCATATGCGCCTCTCACTGCGAGGAGTTGACAACACAAAATTTGTACCACATCCCCGTCACGATTACCATGGATTTACCTGGAATTGACCCCTCAGTCACTCCCGACCCCGCCACGAACAAGGCGAAGGGAAATCTTTCGGCCGACAGTCAGCGACCGTCGCACCAGCGTTTCAAAAGCATCCATAAGCGACTGCAGGTCCCGGCGGGTGTGAACCAGCAGATACGCAATAACATCATCGGGGAGGAGGATCTGCCGGTCATCCGCAAGCTTTTTCAGGATCAGCCGCCGGGAGTCGTCATCGGAGACATCCATCCGGGCCACAAGTCCCCAGAGGAGCCGGGAGCCGAGATGATCGTCCACCGAGGTCAGTTCCCGGGGAGGAACCGCGCCGGTGACCACGATGCGACGTCCGGAACTGTGGAACTCATTGTAGAGATGCCAGAGTTCCTCCCGCCGTCGCCGTTGGTCCGGGAGGAGGTCGATATCATCCACAAGGAGAACCGGGGCCTCCTGGAAACGTTCCACCAGCGACTCTCCCCGGGAAGCAACGTCGTCGGCAAGCGTACCGCAGGAAAGAGCAGCCCCCCCCTCTCCCCCCCCCAGTCGCTCTCCGGTCGCCATGAGAAGATGGCTCTTCCCCGATCCGGGAGGACCGTAGATGTAGAGGACACTCTCGCCGGCGGAAGGATCGGTGAGCCGCCGGGCAAACTCGAAGGCGGTTCGGTTGCCGTTGCAGACGACGAAATTGTCAAAAGAGTAGCGTGGCGCCACGGGAAAGTCGAAGGCAAGCTGCATGTAAACCCTCATCCACTGATTTCAGGGAGTAAAACTGATCCACTGATTTCACTGAGAACACTGAATAAACCGATTAATGCACCGTCATTGCCGAGACGGTGGCGAGTCTGCCGAGGAGACTATTCCATAAATTTTGGTTATTTCAGTGTTATCGGTGATCTCAGTGAACAAATGATTTTGGTAATTTCAGTGTTCTCAGTGATCTCAGTGGATAAATGATTTTGGTAATTTCAGTGATCTCAGTGATCTCAGTGGATAAATGATTTTGGTAATTTCAGTGTTCTCAGTGATCTCAGTGGATCAGAAAAGGGTCCCCTGCGGTGTCGGTGCACCGGCCGGAGTCCGTCGGAAATAGTGGTAGGCGGTGGCCGTGGCGGTTCTCCCCCGGGGAGTCCGGTTGAGAAAACCGTGCTGAATCAGATACGGTTCGTAGACATCCTCGATGGTGTCACTCTCCTCGCAGACCGCCGCCGCCAGAGTGTCCAGCCCCACCGGGCCGCCGCTGAACTTGTCGATGATGGTCAACATGATCGTCCGATCCATCCGGTCGAACCCCATTTCGTCCACCTCCAGGAGTGCCAGGGAATTCTGGACGATGGCCAGGGAGAGGGTACCGTCACCACGAATTTGGGCGAAGTCCCGAACCCGGCGCAGCAACCGGTTGGCGATGCGGGGGGTACCCCGACTGCGACGTGCAAGCTCCTCCGCCCCTTCCGGCGTGGAGGGGATACCCAGTATCCGCGCGGAGCGGGTGACAATAGTGGCCAGCTCTTCAACCGTGTAAAATTCCAGACGGGAGATGACCCCGAACCGATCGCGAAGGGGGGAAGAAAGTAGTCCGGCCCGAGTCGTGGCCCCCACGAGGGTGAAGCGGGGGAGGTCCAGTTTGATGGTCCGGGCGCTGGGTCCCTGACCGATGATGATGTCCAGCTGGTAATCCTCCATGGCCGGATAAAGGATCTCCTCAACCACATGGGAGAGGCGGTGAATCTCGTCTATGAAAAGAATGTCCCCCTGCTCCAGATTGGTGAGGATGGCGGCCAGGTCGCCGGGGCGTTCGATCACCGGCCCGGAGGTAGACTTGATGTTGACCCCCATCTCGCAGGCAATGATATTGGCCAGCGTGGTCTTTCCCAGACCAGGGGGGCCACAGAGGAGGACATGGTCCAATGCCTCACTCCTCCCCTTGGCGGCGTCAATAAAGAGGCGCAGGTTCTCCCTGGCCTTCTCCTGACCGATATAGTCGTTGAGGTTCCGGGGGCGAAGTGTCGTCTCGAGGAAAAGATCGTCTTCGGTGGTTTGGGGGGCTATCAGCCGTTCCGTCGTTATCATTTGAACCGGAGCTCCAGCAGGGTCAGATCGTCGACCAGGCGTATGCCGTTGGAAATTTTCAGTAGTGCCCGCTGCAACGGTTCCATCCTGACCCCCTTTTTGGGGTACCCCAGTCTGTTCAGAATCCTGATGAGCCCTTCCGTCCCCAGCATATTTCCACCGGCATCCTCAATCTCCACCGCGCCGTCGGTATACATCAGCAGCGTGTCTCCCGGTTCGCAGAGCAATTTCCGTTCATCGTACTCCGCAGTCGCCGTGAGACCGAAGGGGAGTCCGGGAATTTCCACCTGCGTCACCCGACCGTCCTGATGAAACTGAACCAGGGGAGGCCCACCAGCGGAAGCAACCCGCACGCTCCGCCCCACCACATCGACGACCCCGCAGAGCGCCGTGGCGAAGGACTCGTCCTTGACGATCCGGCAGAGATCCCGGTTCAACAGTCGGGCGAATTCCGCCGGTTGCCTGAGGGTATGGTAGTAACGACTCCAGAGTGCGTTCAGATGCATGGTATGGAGGGCAGCTGCCACACCATGCCCCATGACATCGGCGAGAAAAAAACAGTAGTGATTGGCGTCCAGCTGCCGGATACAGTAATAATCCCCTCCGATGATGTCGTGGGGAAGATAATAAGGCGCAAATTCGATCCTGCCGTCCCCGGGGAGATCGTGCTCCAGGGAAAGGGTCTGAATCCGCTTGGCCCGCTCCAGATCGTCGTAGGTCTCGGCGAAGTCGGTAAAGGTCTCCACCCCTCCGATCACCTTCCCGTCCGCATCGTGAATCGGGGCGACGGATACCGCCATGGGGACCCGATTCCCACTCTTCCCCCGGCCGAAGACGATGACGGGAGAACTGCTCCTGGTGTCGGTGCACATACTGCGATACAGAGGACAGAACTCTTCACCGCAGAGACGGCGGCCGTCTTTGTCCAGATGGTTCAAAATATCGTCGTGACACCGGGAACCCACCACCTCCTCCGAACTCCAGCCGGTGATCCTTTCGGCGGATTTGCTCCAGTAGAGGATGCGCCGATCCCTGTCGGTGACATAGAGACCGTCGTTCAGGGAGTCCAGAATGGTTTCTGCCAGGGGGAGATCCAGCTTTATCATGGTGTCAATCTCTCCGCTTCATCCAAAACCACCGTTCCGTCCTCTCCTCCGCAAGGAACTCGTCGGTAAGAACCTTGGTACGCTGCAACCGCTTGTAGTAAAAATTCTGGCCGTGGAGAACGGCGATGGGATTATGCCCGGTAACCCGGTCCTTGACAATCAGGGTGGTGACCGGAGCCTTGGAATGCTTGGCAAAGAGCATGTCATGCCCTACGCAGAGCCCCATGATGACGTTCATCTGAGATCCGAGCTCGTTGAGAATTTCCGCTTGGGCGATGGGATTGCAGGCCGGCTCGAAGCTCCCTGGCCGAACCTTGTCAGCTTCGGTCAGCCCCAACTCCAGTTTGTCGATGCTCCCGGACTTGCAGCAGACGCTAAGCGGCTGGAACCCCTGGGCTTTCAAGATGGCCGAGAACTTCTCGGTCTCGTCCAGCAGGCCGATGCAGGTGGCCATACCGATTTTCTTATACCCCATGAGCGCGGCAAAGGCGATGGTGTCCTCAACCCGGGTCCAGCGGGCCTGAATGACGTCACCCCCACCGTCCTTCCCGTAGCAGAGCCCCTCCACCCGGGCCGCAGTGAAGGCGATGCGGGCATCCTCGCTGTCCCCGCGATAGAGCGCCATGGAGTCGTCCACCACCTGACCGAAGCGGTCCGAAGGGCAGTTACCCGGACGGGACGGAGCGGTGGCAGGATCGCTGCTCCAGCAGTTGGTGGTACCGTTTTTTTGCCAGACAACACTGCAAGCAGCACAGGACACCGGTTTTTCTTCCTTGGGCATGACAACCTCCGGGGGGCCTTGCGGCGACGGTTCAGGATACGAGGGGAGAAAGAGGCTGGATCAAAACATAGGGCGCGGCAACGAGAAAACGAAAGGGGGTGTCCGGTTCTGCATCCCAGTCGAAGAGCTGCGCGGCCGAAGGTTTGGCGATCCTTCCGGTGGCAATCCAGCTACTCACCGCGGCGCTGTCGTCCCCCGCGATACTGAATCCCGCCGCCACCAGATCCAGTTCAGGCGAGACGACAACCAGTCCCCCCCGCTCCAGGTGGGGTCTCAACCATTCCCAACGGGCCATATCCACATTGAGGGTCAACTCTTCCCGTGTCGGCGTTGACGTCATCACTCCTCCATCCACTAGCGCTATCCGGACTCCAGTGGGCGAGTATATCCTGAAGAGCGCTGTGAAACAATACCCTTTTCCCGCCCCCAAAAAAGCAGTCCACCACGGAGTCACGGAGACACGGAGGATACTATTGCACGTTTTCGGATGGTTGCACTGATATGAACTCCAAATTGATCAAACCTTTCGGATTAAAACCATCACTATGATTTTCTCAGCAATTTTCTCCGTGTCTCCGTGCCTCAGTGGTGCAAGCCGTTTTTGAATAAAAAAACCCTCTCGTGGGAGAGGGTTTCTCTGCGTCTCAGCGTGAGAAAGCTTTTGCTTTTACACCAGCTCCAGCTGACTGAAGAAGTAGGCAATCTCGAAGGCGGCAGTCTCCGGGGCGTCTGAGCCGTGGGTGGAGTTTTCCTCGATATTCACCGCGAACTCTTTCCGGATAGTCCCTTCGGCGGCGTTGGCCGGGTTAGTGGCCCCCATCAGTTCGCGCCAGGCGGCGATGGCGTTCTCCTTCTCCAGAACCAGGGTGATCACCGGACTGCGCGACATGAAAGCACAGAGATCCTTGAAGAAGGGGCGCTGGTTGTGCACGTAGTAGAACCCTTCGGCTTGAGCAGTGCTCAGCTTGATTTTTTTCATCCCGACGATGGTGAAGCCGGCGGCTTCGATCCGGTCAAGAATCTTCCCCGCCATTTTCCGTTCCACGGCATCGGGTTTAATAATGGCAAATGTCCGTTCCATAAATCCTCCTTATCAAAGAGCCGTCTCACCGGGCAGAGCACAGGGAAACGGATTTTTGTGTCAGTATCGCCTCTCTACGAAAAAAAAGCCTGCGGGAAATCCCGCAGGCTTTTTTCCTGGAAACCAGGAGTTTTTAGTGCTTCTCGCCAGCCGGAGCGGCAGGAGCAGCCGGAGTAGCAGCCGGAGCAGCTTCAGGGGCTTTAGCGGAAGACATCGGCTTCTGCTCGGGCTTCGGAGCTTCAACCGGAGCTGCGGCCGGGGCCGGAGCTTCTTCTTTTTTCTTGCAGCCAGCGGCCATTACCGCAGCCAGGGACAGACAGAGAGCCAGAGAAATCAGTTTTTTCATTGTTCTTTCACCTCTTTGTTGTTGGATTTACGTCAGATCGCAGAGCGTCTGGGCACGTGCTAAATCAAGCGGTGAGTATACCGACATTGAAAGCAGAGTCAAGTTTTTTTTAAATAAGATCTGAAAAAAAGGGAGATACTAACATCTCCCTCTTCATTTCTGCAGTATACCGGCAATCAGGAGAGCTGGCGCCCACCATCGGCAGCCCATTTTTCCAGCATGGGGGTGGTGACGGACTTGGGACGTTCGATGGCGTAACCGAGACCACGGTCCCAGGTGATGTTGGCCATGCAACCCAGGGCGCGACCTACGCCGAAGAGGACGGTGTAGAAGTCGAACTCGGTGAGACCATAGTACATCTGGATGACGCCGGACTGCCCATCCACATTCGGCCACGGATTCTTGACCTTCCCAAGCCTTTCCAGCACAACGGGAGCTACTTCAAAAATCATGGAAACGACCTTGAACAGAGCATCGTCCTTGAGGCCGGGGGTCTTGAGGCAGAACTCCCGCTGAGAGATGTAGCGCGGATCGGTTTTGCGTAAAACGGCATGCCCGTAACCGGGGATAACCTGACCGGCGTTAAGCGTGTCCAGAAGAGCGGCTTCGATGAGTTCCGGAGTCGGATCGATCCCTTTGCAATATTTTTCCTGGAACTTGAGAGTCCAGTCGAGAACTTCCTGGTTGGCAAGGCCATGCAGCGGGCCGGCCAGGCCATTGAGACCCGCGGAATATGCGTAGTAGGGATCGGAGAGAGCCGAGTGAACCAGGTGGGTGGTGTGAGCCGAAACGTTGCCGGACTCGTGATCGGAGTGGAGGATGAAGTACATCCGGGCCACATCCTTGTACTCTTCACACTGGCCGATCATGTGGGCAAAGTTGGCCCCCATGTCCAGAGTCGGATCGATGTCGATCTGCTTGTCGTCGCGATATTTCAGGTTGTAGATGAAGGCGGCGATGATGGGGATACGGGCAACGATATCACAGGCATCTTCGTAGACATATTCCCAGGCAGTCATCTTGTTGAACTTGCCCGAGTTATAGAATCCGGCAAACTTGGAGTCCTTCTGCAGGGTCAGCAGGGCAACGGAGAGCATGACCATGGGGTGGCTGTCGCGGGGAAGGGCGCGCAGGGTGTCAAATACGTACTGGGGGACAACCTGGCGCGTTTTCCACTCGGCAACCGTGTCGGCGACCTGAGCATCGGTGGGGACATCGCCGGTGAGGAGAAAGAACCAGAAGGATTCCACGGTGGGATAGGCGGAACCGGCAGCCTTGGGAAGCGCGGCGAAGGTCTCGGGGATGTTCTTGCCGCGGAAGCGGATCCCTTCCTGTGCATCCAGGTAGGAGATATCGGTGACAAGGCAGCGGATGTCGCGGGCGCCGCCGATACATTGATCGATGGTGACCTGGTCGATGATGACCTTACCGAATTCCTTGGTGAGTTTGGTAATGCGGGGACGGTGTTCCTGAATCTTCTGCGCAAGGATCTCTTTCAGTGTACCCATGGTGCCTTCTCCTTTTGTCGGTTGATTTTATTGAGTAGAACAACATACCATGTCAACAAGTCGTAAAGTTCTGACAACACCTCCTTCATAACAGCCGAATTTGTTGAGGGGGTCTATCCAAGGCGACGTTGCCGTTATCCGCTCATTTCTCCTGGCACCGTTGAAAAATGGGGATTATTTGTGGTACCTTTTCATGCAAAATTGAGCCACCTTATATCATTGTGTCCGGCTGAATTCAAGATTTTTTTGGGGTACTAGAGGATCATCAGTCGCTCGTCGGAAACGGTGAGCTGTTTCAATCCCTCCCCGCTCAAATAAAACGTGTTTTCAATTCCGACCGCACCCTCCCCCGGAAAGACCACTTTCGGTTCGAAGGCAAAAGCCATCCCCACCTCCAGGGGAACACCCCCGAACCTCCGCGCCAGAAGGGGATACTCGTCGATCTCGATGCCGACGCCATGTCCGACAAAATGCACCTGGGAACCGGGTATCCCCATGAAGCCGTCGCCGTGCCCCTGTGCTGTAGCCAGAGCACGGCAGGCATCGTAAATTTCCCCCCAACCGACACCGACCTGCACGGTATCCTTCATCAACTCCTGTAGTGCCAGCATGTCATCGTACGCTCTTTGCAGCCGGGGTGAAACGGGGCCCAGCGCAAAAATGCGGGTCTGATCCACCAGGTAGCCGTCAAAGCTCCCGGAAAAATCGACGACAATGGGCTCGTTGCGGCAGATGGCTCGGTAGCTCGCCCCCTGGCCGAAGGAGGGGGAGAGCCCCATCCCTCCCAGGGGGGTATCGGTATAGGTGGGGACGGCGCTATCCGTTCCGGAATAGACATGCCCGACCCCCAACTCGCCGTTAAAACTCCGCATCCGGACGAACCCCGGATGCCCCTGGGTGCGGGCCACATATTCCAACTCCGCGGAGAGCATCAGGTCGGTCATCCCCTCCCGGACAATCTC
The DNA here is from genome assembly GCA_903902345.1 of uncultured Geobacteraceae bacterium. Lineage (GTDB taxonomy): Bacteria > Desulfobacterota > Desulfuromonadia > Geobacterales > CAIOGM01 > CAIOGM01. The sequence goes on from CAIUUR010000190.1 coordinate 10,371, forward strand.
GGGGACCCGCCGGAAGAGCTTGTCAACCTGGCCGCCGGCATCCATCATGATGTGAATTTCATAGGAAGACTTGATCATCCTGAGCTTCCTGATAAGCGGGGAGGCATCCAGCCATACGACACCGGTGAAGGGCGCCTGGTAGCGGTAACAGAGGTTAACCGGCAGGACATCCAGTTCCAGCCCGACCCTACGGGGGGAAGGATAGCCGTACTCTGCAATGATTCGCGGTAGCTCCCGGGGGGATGAGAAGGGAAGTACCTCCTTCAGCCCGGACTCCATCCGCGCCCGGCCGGCATCCCGACGAACCAGATAGAGCGGCTGCCCCTGGACGGGAATATAGAGGCACCCCGCCTGGACGCTTCCGGTGAAATAAAACAGGTCGGCATTCTGCACCACCAGGACGGCATCAAGCCCGGCCGCACCCATGGCCAGCTGCATCCGGCTGCAACGATATTCCAGCTCGATGGCCGGAGTAATTCGCATGATAAATCTCCTGAAAGCAGTGACTGGTGACCGGTCACCGGTGACTGGTGACTGGTGACTGGTGACTGAAAAACGGTAAACGGACACCATCTGGAAACGGACGAGTGCGGCGCTTCGGAATTTTTCTCCAACGGCGCCAAGCTCCTCCTCGTCCCCGGCGGTGACGGCAAGATAAACCTGGACGCAGTGGAACATACGGTAAGGAAACGGGCCGACATCCATTATCCCAAACCGCGGGCGCTGAGCATTACCCAATCCACGGAACGGGGAACCCTTTACACGCCGGAAGAGCTTCGGGCCATTGGAGATCAGGCCCGACGCCTCTCGCTGAAGGTGCAGATGGACGGCTCCCGCTTCGCCAACGCCGTTGCCGCCCTGGGACTCCCCCCCAGCGAACTGACCTGTTGGGCCGGAAATAAACCTAAAAAAGACTTTTTTACCACAAAACACAGAGAAATCATTGCTGAAAACGGTTACCCTGTTCGGGGGAGCTTGACCGTAAAGGTGCTCCCCCTCCCCACGACGCTCTCCAGCAGGAGATCCCCCCGGTGTTTTTTCACGATATCATAGGAGATGTAGAGCCCCAGGCCGGTCCCGTCCCCCACATCCTTGGTCGTAAAAAACGGTTCAAAGATCCTGCCCCGAATCTCCTCGCGTATCCCCCCACCGGTGTCGCTCACCGAAGCGTAGACGAACTCACCATCGTGCCAGCTCTTCAGGAGGATTTCTCCGGGAGGGGTGATGGCCTGACCGGCGTTGACCAACAGGTTCAAAAAAACCTGGTTCAGCTGACCCGGGTTACAGAGCACCTCCGGTGCGGGAAGATACTCCCTGCGGATTTCGGCCACATACTTCAATTCGTTGCTGCAGATCGTGAGGGCGCTTTCCAGGCAAGAACTCAGCGCCGTCGGTTCATTTTCCTGGGCATCCACCCGGGAAAAGCTTTTCAGATCCTGGACGATCTTCTTCACCCGCTCCGCTCCGTCCCGCGACTCGGCGATCATGTCGACGCCGTCGGCCAGAATATGCGCCATATCCAGTGACCTTCGGATCTCTTCCAGCCTCTGCAAGCTCAACGCTCCCGACTCTTCACCCTGAACCTGCAGGAGACCATCGTACCGGACCATCACGTCGAAGTATCCGGCCAGAAGGCTCAGATTGCCGCTGATGAACGCCATGGGATTATTGATCTCATGGGCCACACCGGCGGCCAGTTGCCCGATGGACGCCATCTTCCCCTTGGCGATGAGCGCATGCTCCTTTTCCAGGTTCTTCTGGACCTCCTTCTCCACCAGCTCCGCAAGGGAGTCGTTGAGCTCGGCAAGCTCCCGTTGCTGCCGTATCAGCTCCTCCTGGGCGTTGCGTCGCTGGGCGATCTCCTGCCTGAGATACTCCGCCTGCTGATGCAGGGCCGCCTCGTTCCGCTTCCGGTCAGTGATGTCGCGAACGATCCCCACTCCGTTCCAGCGTCCCGCTCTCTTGAAGTTGGAGAGGGAGAGCTCGAGGGGAAATTTTTCCCCGTTACGACGGAGGGCAGTCAACTCCAGGGTCCGGTTCACGGCCCCCCCTTCCCCTGTCCGGGCAAAATGCCCCTGGGCCGCATGGTAAGCCTCGCAATCCCCGGGGAGAGTCAGGAGCTGGTGCAGTGGCCGCCCCAGGACCTCCTCGGCGTCATAACCGAAAATCCTGGTCGCGGCATGATTCCAAAAATTGATCATCCCCTGATCGTCCACCTGAAGAATGGCATCCACTGCCGCCTCACCGAAGGCGCGAAATTTCTGTTCACTCTCCCGGAGTTCATCCTCGTTCCGCTTCTGCTGAACGACAGTCGCCAGCAAGGCATCCTGAGCCCTTCTCCGCTCCGTAATATCCTGGATCATCCCGGAGAACCGGACGGGACGTCCGCCGGCATCGTATTCCACCTCCGCCAGATTATGAACCCATTTGATTTCCCCTGCCACCGTGATCCGGTGCTCCAGATAGAACGGCTTGCCGCTATCCCTGGTCGCACTCCATGCACGCCGGAGTCGCGGGAGATCCTCGGGAAAAATAAGGTCATACAATGCTCTCCGGGAAACCGGAGCGGCTGGCAAACCGGTGATCCTGCTTGCCTCGAGAGAGTTGATAATTTTGCCGGTCAGAAGGTCGGAGGTCCACCCACCCACCTTGGCCAGGGCCTGGGCGCGCGCCAGACGGTTCTCGGCATCAGCCCTCCGCTCTTCCGTGGCGGCGAATTCCAGGGCATAACCGATATCCCGGCAGATATCCACCAAGAACCTTTCTTCATCGTCGGAAAAAAAATCGCACTCTACGGCGTAGAGGGTGAGGATACCGATCCCACCGTTGGGGACGAGAACCGGAAAACCGGCAATGGAGTTAAAACCGCTCCGCGCCGCCTGAGCTTGCCAAGGTCTCATGACAGGATTGGCCAGGATATCATTGCAGAGGCAGGGTCGTTTTTCCCGAAACGCGACACCGGTGGGACCGCCCCCCTGGGGGATATCCCGGACAGAGACACGGGTGTGAGCAAAATACCCCAGGTTATCACCGTAGGTCGCCTCCGGAACGATCCACCCCCGGGGATCGGGGGCGCCAAAACAGGCCATCCTGAATTCACCGATCTCCACCAGGATTCGACAGATCTCCTTGATCAGCTCCTGCCGTCCGGGTTTGCGCGTGATGGTGCGATTGACGGCGCTCAATACGGCAAAAAGACGGTTGACATTCCCGAAGCGACGCATCCTTTCGGGCAAGGGGTCGCAGGAGAGCTTTGCCGACTTCTCTCTATACACGTAATCTCCTCAGTTAGGGGAAGGTTCGCCACCACACCCGGAAGGATGTTGCCCCGCAGTACAAATTAGATCCTTGTACCACAAAACCTCCCAGAACTACAGTCTAATGAAGCCTCCCGGAAAGGACACTGCCGCTTGTTTTTGACTTGCATCGCGGCACAGGATTGTGCCATTCTTGCCCCCTTGCCTCTTGTCCCCACGACCGGCCTCATTGCCGAAGGAGTATGTAATGCCCATAGTTGAATGGAAAGAGTCTTATTCCCTGAAAAACGAGGCGCTGGACAAGCAGCATAAAAAATTATTAGGCATTCTCAACAGGTTGTATGACGATTTCATGGAAGGTGTCAACGACAGCGCATACGAAACCACCATCGACAAACTGTTGGCCTATGCGGATTATCATTTCAAGACCGAAGAACAGCTCATGGACAAGATGAGACACGCACATACCTACAGCCACCTGCAACAACATAAGGTCTTCTACGAAAACATTCGCCAACTCAAGGAGACCGCCGGGCAGAGCAGCAAAGAACAGTCCAGGGAGCTCATAGAATTTCTTGTCAATTGGGTCGTCCAGCATATGATCGTTGAAGACGGAAAAATAACACAGTAACTTACATGACAAAAGAGCCCTGAAGGACTATTCCCCAGGGCTCTTTGACTCCGGGGGAGCGCGGTTTACCCGCGTGGAGTCCGGGGGAGTACCACCGTAAAGGTAGTCCCTGCGCCGATCACACTTTCCACCAGAAATTCACCGTTATGCTGTTTGATGATTTCATAGGAGATACTGAGCCCGAGACCCGTTCCCTTCCCCTCTTCCTTGGTCGTGAAAAACGGCTCGAAGATCCGGGTCAACGTTTCCTCGGGGATTCCCTCTCCGTCGTCGCTCACCGAGACATGGACGAAGTCATCGTCATGCCAGCTCCTGAGAACGATCTCTCCCATGGGGACGATGGCTTGTCCTGCATTTACCAACAGGTTCAAAAATACCTGGTGTAACTGGCCGGAATTACCGAGAACCTCCGGGATGAGACCGAGCTCCCTCCGGACGGTGGCCACATATTTCAGCTCGTTGTTGCAGATGTTCAGGGCGCTCTCCAGACATGAATTCAGCTCCACCGGTTCGTGCACCGGCGCATCCTTGCGAGAAAAACCTTTCAGATCCAGGACTATCTTCGTTACCCGCTCCACCCCCTCCAGTGACTCTTTGATCAGGTCGGCGCCATCTTCCAAAACATTGTCAATGTCGTATAATACCCTGTTATTCGTCACGCTCTCCCGGCTGGACGGCGTCGACGGGGAAGCAGCACCCTCCCGCACCCGGTCGTACATCACCAGTTGGGCAAAATAGTCGGACATAATCCGGAGGTTGCTGGCCACATACCCCAGAGGGTTGTTGATTTCATGAACCACGCCTGCCGCCAGCTGTCCCAGGGAGGCCATTTTTTCATTCTGCATGAGCGCCTGGTACCGTTGCCGGTTCTTTTCCACTTCCACAGCCACCAGTTCAGCCAACTCCGCATTGAGTTCCTCCAACTGGAGTTGTTTGGTTATGAGCAACTCCTGTGACGTGCATCGCGCAACGACCTCATGGTTCAGCAGTTCGGTGGTGCGACGCAACGGGTTGACAATTTCCGAGACAATGTTGTTTACCCCCAGAACCAGCAGTTTCCAGTCACCGATGAAGAGATCGCCATCGGCCCGCTCGTCCAGTCGGCCATCGGCCGCAGCCTCCAGGACTCGGTTAGTCTCGCCAAGAAGATTGTTCATAATATCGATGCAGTTGTTAAGATTAAGTTTTATCTCGTTGAAATCTCCGGAGTAGATATCGGTTATTCGGGGAGGGATATCTCCCTTTGAAATCCTGTCCACATATTCCGCCGCCACGTTGAGCGGGCCGATAACGGCATCAAGAGTCCCGTTGAACCCCGCCATGATCTGCCGGAAATCCCCCTGGTGCAGGGAGACATCAGCACGACAGGCCAACCGACCGGCCACCGCCGCCTGGGTCAGATGCTCGGCGGCGCCGACAAGCGCCTTGAGAGAAACCACCATCCGTACCATGGCCCCCTGCAGTATCCCGGTTTCATCTTTGGCCGTATCGTCCAGCAGAACAGTGGTATCCCCGCAGGCGATCCTGTTGGCGGCGTCCACGCAGATGGCCAGCGGTCTGGTAATACTCCGGGTAATGAGCCATGCGATGAGAACCACCAGGAGCGTTACCCCCGCCAACATTCCCGGAATCAACCGTAAGGAGAGATGATACGTCTCATCCGCCAACAGGACGAGTTGCTCCACCAAGTCGTCCTGATGTTTGGCCAAGGCATTCACCGCCTCCACATAAGCGGCCTGAGCCTGGGCAAGGTTCCCCAGGGTAAGGGTCACGGCCTCCTCTCTCTTTCCTCTCCGGAGCAACTCCATGGCGTTCCGCTGCTGAACCAGATAGAGACTTCGGCTTTCCGCGATCCGGTACAGGAGCTTTTTCCCGGCGTCACTCCCCACCCGCTCCTTCAGCAACTCCAACTGCCGATTCACAACTTTCTCGGCACTGCTCACCCGATTAAGCTCGCGGGATCGAATGGCGGGATCAGTGGCAAAGCAACCCTTAAGAAATGCGAACAAAACCAGATCGTTCTGTTTACGGATATCATCCAGAATCACGACCTTGAACCATTTATCATGAACAAGTGACTGCAGATTGTTGTCAACAGCCTCCATCCGACAAATGGCGAAGATTCCCAGAAAACAGATGAGAATCAGTATGCTCCCGAAGCCAAGACTCAACCTTGTCCCAATTTTTGTATTTTTGAACAAGAGCTCTATCCTTTCCGACCAGAATTATTCAGACACCGTCTTACTTCACCCAGCAGCCTGTCGACCTCGAACGGTTTGGTTACGTAGCCGTCGAATCCCTGGCTCAGGATATGCTTCCGCTCCTCATGCAGCGCGCGAGCGGTCACGGCGATGATGGGGATATGCCCCCCCACGCTACGTTCCCGCTCCCGGATGGCCTGGGTGGCCTCGATGCCATTCATGACCGGCATCTGGACATCCATAAGGATCACATCGACAGCACCCTCACCCCATTTTTCCAGGGCTTCCCGGCCATTACGGACCTCACTAACCGCATGCCCTCCCCTCTGCAGTATCCGGGCGGCAAAGACCAGATTGATCTCCTGATCATCGGCGAGGAGTATCCGCAAAGGGGGACCATCCCACGCAGGGGGCCCCTCGTCACCACTCCAGCCGGCATTCTGTTCCGGCACGGCTTCGTTGACGGTAAAGGGAATCTGCAGGAAGAAGATGCTGCCGACCCCTTCGTTACTTTCGGCCCAGACTCTCCCCCCCATCTTCTCCGCCAAACGGGTGCAGATGGCCAGACCGAGGCCGGTTCCGCCGTATTTTCGTGTCGTAGAACCGTCGGCCTGAACAAAGGGAGCGAATATCCTCTCCATGGCTTCGGAGTTGATGCCGATGCCGCTGTCCATGACCCCGATCTTCAGGAGGACGATGTCGTCTTGGCGCTCGCTGACGGTGACGGTGATGGTAACTCCCCCCTTTTTGGTAAACTTGACGGCATTACCCAGCAGATTGAGGAGGACCTGCTTCAGACGAAGCTGATCGCCGGCCAGGTTGTCCGGAACCGCGGGGGAAATATCGGTCCCGATGCTCAGTCCCTTCCCCTGAATGAGGGGATTCTGGCTCTTAATGACCTCGTTGATGCTACTTCTGAGGCTGAAATCTCTCCGCTCCAGCTCAATCTTCCCCGATTCAATGCGCGAGAGATCGAGGATGTCGTCGATAAGCGTCAAGAGGCTGTCCGCGGAGGTTCTGATGGCGGCAAGATACTCCTTCTGCTCATCGGTGGGTTGGGTATATTCCAACAGTTGGGCCATCCCCATGATCCCGTTCATGGGGGTACGAATCTCATGACTCATGTTGGCCAGAAACTCACTCTTGGCCCGATTGGCACTCTCGGCGGCGTCACGGGCCAACTCAAGGTCCCGCTCGTAATGCCTGCTCTCGGTGATGTCATGGGCGACGTGCACCGTGGCCTGGTAGTTCCCGTTATCATCAAAAATCGGGGTGGTGGTCACCTGGTAATGATGCCCCAAGGGCTCCAGGCGGGCCTTAATCCAATGTTCACCATAATCCAGCAGGGTCTCCCCCTGGGGGCACGAGGCGGGAGGGGAATCGGCGCCATGCATGAGAACGTAACAGGGGGTAGCCAGCGCCTGCTCCCGGGTGATTCCCAGGGCGTCAACCGCGGTCCGGTTAATCCTGAGAATTCTATGGTTGCCGTCGATGATAAAAATAAGATCTCTCATGGAATCAAAGGTGCGACTCCACTCGTCCCGACTCCGGCGGAGTTCCTGCTCCATTCGCTTCCGCTGGGTGATATCCTGCACAAAAGCAACACATTGCCCCTTCCCCACGGAACGGTACTGGGCACTGACCTCCAGATCCATCACCGTGCCGTCCTTGCGACGCTGTCGCGTCTCAAAACGGGCCTCACCTTGATCCTTGATCAGCTGCAGACAAGTCAGGCCGTCATTTCCCGACGCCATGACCTCCAGATCGGCGATATTCATGGTCCGAAGCTCTTCCGGTGTGTAGCCGCTCATCCGGCAGAATGCCTCATTGAACTCAATGAGCCCCCCTGTTGCATCGGCCTGCCATATCCCGTTTAACGCCGTCCGGAGTATGGAGCGGTGATTCTCTTCGCTTTCCACCAATCGGGCCTCCCGCAGAGAGAGGGTTTCCAGCAGGCGGTTGAACGCACCGATGAGGAGACCGACTTCGTCCCCCCTGGCAATGGGGAGGGGAGTGACCGGGAGGCCCGAATCAGACAGATCGCTCAACCTCTTCACGGCATCCAGCATGGGAGAGAGCTGACGCCGCAACATCCACCAGGTCACTCCTCCGGCAAGTGTCGTAAAAAAAATCACCGCCATCAGCATCCGGCGAAGCAGGGCATGGACTGGAGCAAAGAGCTCTTCCGTCGGCAAGTTGATCGCCACGTACCAACCGGAAGCGGGAACCCCCTTGGCCGAAGCCAAGACCTCCACCCCCTTGGGATTGACAAAGATCTGAGATCCCTCATACCCCTGAATAAAACGATCCAACGGTGAATTGACACCGGGTGCGGGGAGGACCTCCATGACCCGCCCCTTGTCGGAGGCGGTGACGATCATCCGGTACTGGGGCGCCACCAGAAGAAACCCACCGTTCTTGCCGTAACGTCCCTGGGCGATTTCGTCCAGGAAGTTGGGTTTACTCAGGTCAACGACCCCCGCCAGCGCCCCGATGACGGAACCCGCACCATCGCGTATCGGCACCGCCACGGAGAAGACCGGAGCGCGCAGCACCCTGCCGATGACCGGCTTGGAAACGGTGGGCTTCCCCTCCCGAAGGGCTGCGGAGATATGGTCACGGTCCAGGTAGTTGATACCACGGCGATGAGCGGAGAGCGGAACGGAAGCCGTCGCCGTCCCATCGGCCTGAGTCATAAAGAACCCCCCGTTAAACAATCGCGGCAGGATCGAACGATCTTCAAGGAAAGCCTGGGAAGCATTGGTATCGCTCAGGATACCGGGACCAATCCCTTCGGCCACTTTTTCCAACGCTGTCAAACGAAATTCGATCTGGCGATTGATGTCCGCGGCGACGATGGATGCCATGGCCGACTGCTGATCTCCCAGCAGAAGCTCCAAATCCTTGTGCAACATCCCGCCGGCATACAGGAAGAGCGACCAGATGCTGACGAGGAAGATCACCAGGGAGAGGAGGGTTACCCTTGACTTGAGAGATCGCCACGGGAACAGCGTATATTTCACCTTATTTTTTTCCATAACCGATGGTAGATCCCTCTAGGATGATCATTTGGAAGAATCGTCCATGTTGCGGGGGAGCTTCACCGTGAAGGTGGTCCCTGCCCCGACCTCGCTCTCCACCAGAATTGTGCCGTTATATTTCTTGACGATCTCGTAGGCGATGCTGAGCCCCAATCCGGCCCCCTTTCCCACGGCCCTGGTGGTGAAGAATGGCTCGAAGAGCCGGTGGCGATGTTCTTCGGGAATCCCCTCCCCCGTGTCGCTCACCGAGGCATAGACAAAGGTGTCGTCGTGCCAGCTCTTCAGCACGATTTCCCCCGGTGGTGTTATGGCCTGGCCGGCATTGAGCAGCAGATTCATAAAGAGCTGGTTCAACCGGCCGGGGTGACAATAGATCTCCTGCTTGGGGCCGTACTCTTTCCTGATGCTGGCCTGATACCTTAGATCATTGTACGCAAGGGTCAGGGCGCTCTCCAGGCTGGTGGTCAAATCCGTCAACTCGTCCTCCGACGCATCCTCCCGGACAAAGCTTCGCAGATCCCTGACAATGGTGGATACCCGGTTGGCGCCATCCAGTGATTCGGCAATGAGATCGGCGCCATCGGCCAGGATGTACTCCAGCCCCAGAGCGTCCCTCCCCTGCTGTAGCCTCTCCCGAAGGGGTAACGGCAAATCTTCGTTGATCTCCTGAAGAAAATGATCAAACCGGAGTATCACGTCGAAGAACTCGGCCAGAGTGCTCAGGTTACAGGTGATGAAAGCCATGGGATTGTTGATTTCATGGGCAACTCCGGCGACAAGCTGTCCCATGGAGGCCATTTTGTCGCTCTGGATGAGCTCAAGCTCTTTCGCCCGGTTCTTCAACACTTCACTGGTCACCAACGCGGTGAGTTCACCATTGAGCCTCTCCAGCTGCTGTTGCTGTTTCAGGAGCAACTCCTGACCCTTGCGCCGCTGGTCAACCTCCTGCCGGAGAAGTTCCGCCTGCTCCTCAAGGGCGGCCTCTTTCCGCTTCAGGGGGGAGATATCCGCATAGAAACCGACGAGACACTTTTTCCCCTGCAGGGTCATGGGGCTGGCGGCCACGTTGGCATGGAAGGTAGAGCCGTCACGGCGGCGGCAGGGGAGGGAACCGGCCAGACTCTTCTTGCCGGCGGCCAGGGCCTCCACCTGGATAAGGACCTCCAGGAGCGATTCCGGAGGGTGCAGATCAGGCACCGAGAGTTGAAGAAACTCCGCCTCGCCATAACCGAACATGGCGCAACCGGCTGGATTGACCATGAGAAACACCCCCTCCTGTTCCTGCAGGTCGGCGACGATGATCCCTTCGGTGGCATTTTCGAAGATGACGCGAAACTGTTCCTCCGTCTCCTGTACTCTCTTTCGTTCGGTGATATCCTGAATCATCCCCACTACCCGTACCGGATGTCCGGCGCCATCGTATTCAACCTCCGCCAGGCTGTGGACCCATTTCCGGGTTCCAGCCACCACGATGCGATGTTCCACGTCGTAGGGCTCTCCGGTGGAGATAGTATGCTCCCATGACTCCCAACAGGTAGCCATATCGGCCGGATCGATGAGTGCAGCGTACATCTCCCAGGGTACAGGATGAGTGGGGAGGCCGTTGATCACACTCGCCTGAGGAGAGTTGAGGCTCATGCCGGTCAAAAGGTCGGCACTCCACCCCCCCACCTTGGCGATGACCTGGGTACGCGCCAGTTGAGCCGCAGCTTCCACCCGCGTTTCTTCAGCCACGGCGGATTCCAGGGCGTAGCCGATGCCGGCGCAGATCTCCACAAGCAACGCTTCTTCATCGATGCTGAAGAAGTCACGTTCCGTGGCATAGAGGGTAAGAGCGGCGGCTCCCCCGGAGGGAAACCTCACGGGAAAACCGGCGCAGGAGTTGAAACCGTTATGCACTGCCGGGAGATGCCAGGGTTGCATGGCGGGATTGGCCTGAATGTCATTGAAGATTGCGGGTCGATTTTCCCGGATGGCAGTGCCGGTGGGGCCCCGCCCCTGGGGAATATCCAGGGCGGAGACCCTGATGACGGCGAGGTACCCCAGGGTATCGCCGAAGGTCGCCACGGGAACGACCCACCCCTCTCCGTCGGGGACGCCGAACCAGGCCATCCGGAATTCGCCGGTGTCCACCAGAATCCGGCAGATATCCTGGAGCAGTTCCCGACGCCCCGGTTTACGAGTGATAGCGTGGGTGACAGCACCAAGAACGCTAATGAGGCGCTTGGTGTGGGTAAAACGACGCGTCTGCTCGGAGGAAGGAACGGAGTGGAGCGCCGTCGGTTCTGGCATCATAAAAAAGTTTATCCTGTTAATGAAATCGCCATTCGCCTCGTCCTCTAACGAATCGAATGGCGTTTTATTGTAGCATAAATATGTTCATATCTCGCTATAATTCTGTAATTTTGCAGAAGAAAACCGATTAGGAATCAATTACACAGAAGAGGGGTGTGGACGGGCGCTTCCCACCCTCTCGGAGGCAGGATACGACGAAAAAGGCCAACTACCGTTTAAGATAGTTGGCCTTGCGAATCTAACTGGTGCCCGGGGACGGAATCGAACCGCCGACACGAGGATTTTCAATCCTCTGCTCTACCGACTGAGCTACCCGGGCAAAAGAGATATTCTTATAACCGGATCAGGGGGGAATGTCAACTGTTTTCAATCACCCCCCCAACTTTTAGGTTATTCGCCACAAAAAATATCCCCAGGAAAATCTGTCGATCAGCTTTTCCTGGGAGAGCGGGCATC
>CAIUUR010000191.1 GCA_903902345.1 uncultured Geobacteraceae bacterium
TACTTCCTCGTAGCCCAGTTTGACCGGTGCGTTTGCCACAAGGGGGCCCAACGTCAGTGGTTTATTCTCCGGAGCAGAGAGACTCTTTGCTGCTGACGCGGCGAGTGGGGGAGCGACAACCGGAGTCGGTGAAACAATAACTGCCGGTTCCGTTTTCACTGCCACGGGGGAAACCGGTCCGGTCGCCCTGGTGGGTGCATCTTCTGCGGCAAAGGCAGCCGTAATGAGGGAAATGGTGAGCAAGGTCGTGATAATGGTCAGTTTCATGGAACTCCTTTCGGTTATAACAGAGGGTGGGTGCTGATTGTCGGACGATGATTTACCCATTGATGTTAGCAGGGGAGGTGAACTCTGTCAATCGACTGTTGACCCCTGTAAAAAATCTGCTATCTTGTAGAGCTGTTTGATAGGTATACCATGATCCTTCTGAGGAATAAGCGGTGGCCGAAGCATACCTCGATAAAGAGTTCAGGATCAGGTCCTATGAAGTGGACTTCCGGGGGAAGGTGAGCCCGGTGGCTCTCCTTAATTATCTTCAGGATGCGGCCGCGGAGCATGCCTATCGGCTCGGCGTGGCGGTGACGGTATTGCAGAGTCATGGCCTTACCTGGGTCCTCTCCCGCACGCATCTCAAACTTTTCCATACTCCCGGGGTAGGGGAGGTGCTTCGGGTCAGAACCTGGCCTTCATTGCGGGATCACCGTTTCACCTGCCGTGAATTTCAGTTGCATGACCGTAAGGATAATCTTGTGGCCCTGGCGACCAGCTCCTGGGCTGTGCTTGATCTTGCCACGCGTCGTCCGGTTCGTCTGGAGAGTTCACTTCCACCCTATCTTCTGGATCCGCGCCGGGCGGTTGAGGATGATTTCGCCTCGCTTCCTAAATTGGATGTGTCGGAGCGGGAGCTTTCCTTCCGGGTAAGGCTCATGGATATGGATCTTAACCGGCACGTGAACAATGCGGTGTACACCGGCTGGGCGCTGGAGGTGGTTCCTCCCCAGGTGATGGAGGAGTGCCGGTTGCAGGAACTGGAGGTAGCCTTCAGGGCCGAGGCGAGATATGGGGATTCTATTATCTCCCGTTGTGCCGCCGGGGGAAACGATTCATCGTTCCTGCATCAGATTGTTGACAAGGGGGATGGGAAAGAGTTGGCACGCCTGAGGACGGTCTGGAGACCTCTGGCGGATTAGTTTTGTTTCAACGGGTCAGCCCGTAACTTGACAAGAAAAGAGGATAAAAGATGAAATTTTCACTAAAGTGCATGGTATTGGCGGCGGCTTTGGCCCTTGTTTTGGTCAATCTGACCGGGTGTGGTGAGGGAACCAACACGCCTTCAACTCAACTGACGGCTTCGTCAGTAAGCTCCTCTTCGGCCATAAATCCAGTTAGCAGTCACTCCCACTCGGTTGCCATTCCGTTTAGTGATCTGGGTGGGACGAGGACGGTGTCCTATCGGACCTCTGTCACTTCGGGACATTCCCACGTCATTGCTCTTTCCGCCGGGCAGCTTTCCGACCTCTATAAAGGATATCGGGTACTGGTTACTTCTTCAACATCCTACCCTGCTACCGATAGCCATACCCATCTCTTTGAAATACAGGGGGGGCAGCTTGTCTATGAATCCATTTGCTATAATTGCCATTCCAATGACAAGCGCGGAGTCAGTCAGATGAACTCCAGCCAGCCTCCACTGCAGTCTCAGAAAAATGCACTCCAGAGCCCGTCAACGCAGCCGCTGTCCTCTGCAGAGTCTGTTACTCCAATTTTTACGTATGGAACGACGGCTCAAACATTGGCTTTAGCCACGACGACGTTGACCGGCGCCGTGACCGGAACATTCTACAGTCAGACGTTGACTCCGTACGCTACAGGGGGGACACTTCCTTATACCTGGTCGATAACAGGATCATATCCCGCTTGGTTGACACTGTCGGCAGGCGGTCTGATTTCCGGGACCCCCACCGCGACGGATACCGGTAACCAGACAGTTACCGTGAAGGTAACCGATTCGGCGAATCCGGCGGCAACTGCCACCAATAATTTCATCCTTGTCGTGACTGCGTCTGCTCCCGTTATCGATGGTGCGGCCCTCTATATCACGAATTGCGAACGGTGTCATGGCGTCCTGGCAAGTTCCAGTAAACGTGGAAGGAGCGCCGCCCAGATCACTTCGGCCATCGGTTCCGTCGGTTCCATGAGTGGAATTTCGCTGACTTCCGCACAGATTCAGGCCATAGCCACCGCACTGCAATAGATCGATTTTCCCAGTGACGACAACGGGCTCCCGGAAACAGGAGCCCGTTTGTCGTTGGGTGGTTACGATCACGGTGAAATCTTTGTGCGCTGTTTTTGCCTTTTCTACTCCCGCATGCTATAGTAGCGAAACAACGTAACCAGACAGATCCACGCTCAGTCAAGCGTTTGAGAGGATTATTTTATGGACCGACTGACCATAACATCGTCTTTTGCCGCAGCCCACAACCTGGTGAACTACCAGGGGGATTGCGAGAA
>CAIUUR010000192.1 GCA_903902345.1 uncultured Geobacteraceae bacterium
AAACACCTCCGGCTGGTGGCGGCGGCGGTGCTTCCCCTTCAGAAACGGAGCTGCAGAAGGAAAACAAGACGCTCAAAGCACAGGTCGCTGAACTTCAAAAGAAAATCAGTGAATTGGAAGCTGCACAGAAAGCCGCTGCCAATCGTTCACGTGCCGAAAAGCTCATTGCGAAGCTCGAGAAGATGGGAATCGCATTTGCCTCTGAGGATGAGCGCAAAGATGAACTGAACCGTCTTGCCGACCTCACGGATGAAGCGTTCGCGGCTACCGAAGCGGCATTTTCCCGGATACCCAAGACCGAAACCAAATCAGATCCCGGTAAAAAGGGTGAAGAGAAGGATTCGAAGGAGCAGAAGGCACCGGAGTCAAACCAGAAAACCGAAGCCAGTTTCCGTCCTCGCGACATTGATGATAGCAAGGCCTCGCTGGAAGATCGGCTGAAAAGCGGATTCATGGCAGCATACCGGTCCCGTGTGGGCTCAACCGACAACCGTACAACCCGAGACTAAGGAGTAATCATGGCCTATCTCAATGCGTGTCATCGTGGACTTGCCTACGGTGATGGATACCTTCAGGGTAATGGCACCAAAGGGCAGTTCGTTTCCGTTTGCGGCGACGATCTGTTCAAGGTGAACACCGATCCTACTGCCGTTTCGTTCGGCATGCTGATCAACGACTACAATGCCGGTGAAATGCCGGGAATTTTCACCGGTGGCGGAATCTATGAAACAGATGTATTCGAGGGGACGGTAGTTCCCGGCGATCAGCTAAAGATTTCGACAAACGGCATCCTCACCGCAGGTGTTTCCGGCAGTGACCGAGCTGTTGCTCAGGCCATTTCTGTCCGTGGAAGCATCCTCAAATTTAGGCTTTACAACTAAGGAGAAGAGCGGATGAAAACTGACGCACTGGATATCCACAGCCAGGAATACATGGAGACGATGGCCTTGCTTATGAGTGAGGCGCTGGAATCTCCCGAGGGGATGCAGGCTCTGGCAGCCGCAATTGCAGAACCCATTTCTCAGGACATCGCGTCCAAAGAGATCTCATCGCTTCTGTTGACCAAGCATACGCTTCCCAAGGGTGAGCGTCCGGTCTACCAGAAAAAACCGACGGTAAAAGCTCACTGGATCAGCAAAGACGGTGAAGCACAGGAACAGGAAGTGGGTGCGGATGAGGTCGAATTCCCGACCAACCGTATTCATTCCAATCCGATGGTCGATGTATCGGTACTCAAGAACGGGAATATTGGAACGCTTGTCGATATCCAGACGAGTGCCTCCGATGCCATTCGTAAAGAGTCCGACCGTCGTACCATCACGGTTATCTCTGCTGCGGTTCCTGCAGAAAACACTGTTTCTGTTACGGGCAATGTGTTGACCGAAGAGGCACTCAATGAGGCCATTTCGATTATCGAAGACCTCGAACTGACGGTCAAATACATCATCATGCGCGGCCGTCGTTTCAATGACATTCGTGGATGGGATCTTGATCCACAGACCAGCCTTGAACTTCGCCAGAAAGGTGTTGTTAAAAACTACGGAACCGGCGGCATCCTGCTTACTTCGGCGATGCCTCTGGACGAGATTCTCATTATCCCCGATGAAGAGATCGGCAAACTGCCCATTCGGGAAGCTGTCAAGGCAGAATCAATCGATCAGAAGACCCGCTTCAAAACAGGCTGGCTGGTTTGGTCGGAACTCGGTCAGGGTGTGACGCGCCCCGACATCATCGCCAAAATCAAACTCGGAGTGTAAGGAGTCACCATGTTCAAGATCAAATCTGTCCGTCCGGGAATCCTCGTAATTCCCGATGCCTCGCTGAAACTCCGAAACGGAGAAACCGTCGAACGTGCCAAACTGACCCGGCAGATTCAAGCCGCAGTTGACAAGGGATTTCTTGAAGTCGAAACTCTCGAAGGATCTGCCTCCGGTTCATCTGAAACGGTCGATGGAGACAAGGGAGCGGAGCCACTTTCCTCTCTGACAGCCAATG
>CAIUUR010000193.1 GCA_903902345.1 uncultured Geobacteraceae bacterium
AACCTGTATGTCGTCGGGTGACACTCCGAATTCATCCGCCAGGAATCGTACCATATGGTCGGTCGCCCGACCGGCTCGCGGGAGTTCAGTCACGCTGACACAGAGTTGGTGACCCTTCACCTTGCCGATGGCGTCCCGTTTGGCATTGGGCGTGCCGAGAATATTAAGAACCAGGGTATCACCTTCCCAGCTACAAAACGGTTTTTTCACCATTCCTCCGGTAATTCTGGCCGAGAAGAGATGACTTCCGGCGACAGTATCGTCGCACCGTAGAAATATCTCTTGTTTTCCACCGTACAACTCCTTTCCCGGCGTGACTATGATAAAAACCAAAAAAAGCCCTCGATTTTCTCAAGGGCTTTCTGGCAACTCAGGTGAAGTTTGGTACCGGAGGCCGGACTCGAACCGGCATGACCCTGCGGTCGGCAGATTTTGAGTCTGCTGTGTCTACCATTTCACCACTCCGGCAACGAGGCTACTATAGTGAAAGGAGGAGCTCCGGTCAAGTCTTTTCCGGCGACGCCCGAAAGATCCCAGCACCTCAACATACCTCTTCAGGGAGTCGCCGCGGGGACACCGGAAGCCGGCAGCAACCTCAATCCTGAATCGGTCTTGACAAGCTTGGCTCGCAGGACCGCATCGGTGCTCCCTTCAAACACGACCCGGCTACTCCCTTCATGCCGCCCCAGCCGAACGCGATCGATGCCGAAAGCGCTGACGGGAACTCGGTCAATACCGGGAGCGATCCGGACACCCGGCAGATCGACCACCATCCGGTTCGGTTGCTTCATGTAAAAGATCGAAGGGGTGACTGCCGCACCTTCAATTATCAGATCAATCCCTTCAGGAGTTACGGAGACCTTACGGAGAAACGCTCCCCTCACCTTGAGTGCAGAAGTGACGGGAACAGCAGATCCAGCACTTCCCCCCTTCATTGGCTGAACCGGTGACACCTTTGCCACAGCTGCAGGAGCCATACTCTTCACCCCCGGAACGGGCGCACTCTTCGGCGCCTTGGTGGAGGGAGTCGTGAACGTAATAATCAGCCGTCGGGTGTCCTCGGGAGGAGATCTGACGATAAACTCGGCACCGTCGGTCAGAAAAAATTCCAGACGAGTCAGCTGGCTTGTCCCCCTTGGCTCCCTGATGAACCGGATCTGCTTAACCTGCCCCCCCTGATACAGAAGGGGCTCCTGATAGCTGCCGGGATCACTCTGAGGCAACTCAATCACCCCCCTGGTGGGATTTGCCAGAGGATAATAGGAGTAGATGACGGGACGATCGAGAACAACCGTTACGACGTCACTACTACCGCTGTGCGACAGCACCAGATCCTTTACAACCGCCAGATCCAACGATGATGCCACCGGATCGGTTTCTTCACCCATGGCGGGAGTCAACGTACAGATCACCAAGAATAGGGAGAGAGTCAAAACCCCGGCAACGCCGATGTTGATACCTTTCCTGCAGCGTGCGTTCATTCAAACCTCCAAGAGAGTGGCACAGCGGGCGGCGCCCAGTAAGGCGGCCCTGTCGTTGAGAATGACTTTCACCGGGATTGACTCCAAAAGAGGAGTCAGCCGCCCTTTAGCGGTGAAGGAGGTCATGAAAGCCGGCCCCTTGAGTGCCTGAATGATCTTGGGAGCAATTCCCCCTCCCACGTAGATCCCTCCGGTGGCCAGATACCGCAGGGCTGCGTTCCCCGCCTCGGCGCCATAGAGAGAGACAAAGAGATCCAGAGAGTGGCGGCAGAGAGGACAACGTCCCGCCAAAGCGGCGCGGGATATGACCGCAGAGGGGTCTCCACTCAGCATCTCCCGGGCCACATCGGGATTTTCGGGCATCCGCCTGAAATCCCTAAAAAAACGATAGATATTGCAAAGCCCCGGTCCCGAGAGCACCCGTTCATAGCTGACCCGGCCGTACTCCCCTCGCAGATGGAGGAGAAGTTGCGTTTCCAGCTCATTACGGGGTGCGAAATCGGCGTGCCCCGCCTCGCAGGCCACGGGTCGGTAGCCCTGACCTTCCCGGAACGCCAGAGCCTCGCCCAGGCCGGTCCCTGCCGAGATGACGGCGATATTCCCGGCAGAGTCCATTACTCCCTCATTGAGGAGATAAAGATCATCAGCCCCCAGGAGCGAAATCCCGTGGGCGTTAGCCTCAAGATCGTTAACAAGCAGTACCGATGGAAGGTGCAGCGAGGAGGCCAGATCCGCAGCCGCCACCGTCCAGGGAAGATTGGGAGTTTCCACCCTCCCCCCACGCACGGGACCAGCGACGCCGAAACAGGCGCGCTCCGCCGTCACCCCCTGCTCACGAGTGAATTGGGTAACGATGTCGACCAGTGAACCGAACTCCCTGCTAAAAAAACGGGCCTCCGCCAAAACCTTCAGGGTCGCACCGTCCAGATCAAACCAGCCGAGCCTGGTGGACGTGCCTCCGATGTCTCCCGCAACTATCCGCATGGTTCTCCCCCTACTCCTCAAACTCCTCAAGGGCCTTCACCAGGGCGACAACCTTCGCCACCACCAGTTCCTCCAGGCGTCGCCCCTTCTCGGCGGTAGCTCTGGCCGGATTTCCCCAGACCCCGCCCGGCCAGAACGCCCGCTTGTTCCGGACAAGGATTCCCACCGGAAAGGAGGGGTACTCCTCCGGCGAACTCCCCTTCACCAGGGCGGGATGGGTATGAAGAATGCGGGAGGTCTCGATCTCGCCGGCATGGGCGTCCTCCACCGTCTCAATGAGGGATCTCCCCTCCTTGACAGCCAGGTCGTATTCGGTGACCACGGCGATCCTGATCCCGGGAAGCTCGGTCAGGAGCTCTTCGCCGGCATCCTGGAGGGCCAAACGGTGGGCGCCCCCCGCGTGACCGGTGAGGATGATGAAATTGCGCAGCCCTTGCCCCTGCAGCGACCGGACAATATCCTTGAGGAGCATCTTCAGCGTTTCGGTCCGGATGGAGATCGTGCCGGGATGACAGGAGGTGGAGCGACAGTTGCCGTAATGGAGCGGCGGCGCCACGAAGAGGGGGATCTGCTGCGCCGCCTTCTTCCCCACCTCATAGGCTTGAATCGTATCGGTGGAGAGGGGGAGGTGTGAGCCGTGCTCTTCCACGGAACCGAAGGGGAGGTAGACCGTCCGGGTACGGAGCAGTCCCTCCTCGAATTCCGGCATGGTCAACTCTTCGATAATCATAATACCTCTAATCCATTATTTCAGAGAAGGTTCAAAAAAACATGGGTCTGGGGGATGACCCGGACATCAGCCAGGAATCGCGCCGCCTGTTCCTGAAATCTGAGCAGGAGTTCCCCCGGGACGGCCGACCGGCCATTTCGGGTCACCGGTTGCAGGATCAGCGGAATTGAAGGCTCCACCCCACTCACAAGCAGGCACGCCACCGTGATCTCCTCCGAAGGGGTATCGGGAGCGACGATGAGCTTGACGAAGAGATTCCGTTGGAGTGCCACCTCCAGGAATCTCCGGTGCCGATCCCAGAGGGGTGGAGAGCCGGATGCTGACGGAAGCTTGATATCCATGCTGATGAAATCCAGGTGATCCACCACCTCGGCGAGGGTTTCCGGAAGAGTCCCGTTGGTTTCCAGGTACAGGGGGAAGATGGTGCGAAGTTCCGGAAGCCATCGGATCAAGGTATCCCCATGGAGGAGCGGTTCCCCCCCCGTGAGACTGAGGGAGTGATGCAGTCCCGGGTATGAATCGCGCCACCGGCGGAGAATCTCCATCACCGCTCCAAGAGGGAGCGGATTGGGGAGTTCACGAAAGATCCCCGAACCCGGTTCTTCTTCCACCCGACAATGGGGAGGAGATGCCGGCTCCACGGTGTCGCAGTAGGCGCATTGAAGATTGCAGCCATGAAAACGAAGAAACGCCTGACGGCGCCCCACATGGGGCCCTTCTCCCTGGATTGAGGAAAAGAGTTCCACCAGCGAGGCGCTATTCATAGTACGTGGCTCTGGCTACGTCCGATTCCCACACCGTCACCTCCAAAACAGCGATGTTATCGCTGTTCAGGCGCTGGGAGATCTCGCCATAGAGATGGCGGGCGATCTGCTCGGACGAGGGAGAAGCATCCAAAAACGGCGCGAGTTGATTAAGGTATTTATGATCCAGCGTCTGGAGCAGATCCCTGGTCTCCTTCTTGAGGAGTTTGAAGTCGATGCCCAGACCGGCTTTGTCCAGATCCCGGGCGGTGACAGTGACATCCACCTTCCAGTTATGGCCATGGAGATTCTCGCAATCCCCCTGGTAGTTCACCAGGTTGTGGGCTGCGGCAAAAGACGATGTTATGGTCAGTCGGTACATGGGATAATCCTTTCAACCAAAATAATAGTTGAGGTTGAGGTTGAAGTCGAAAGTATCTGTGTTATCAACCTCAACCTCGACCTCGACCTTGACCTGTTGGTGACGCGTCGGCATCATAGCATGCCAGAGGAGAAAATGCAAAACCGGCCCGCCACGGCAT
>CAIUUR010000194.1 GCA_903902345.1 uncultured Geobacteraceae bacterium
GTCTACAAAATTCAAAAAAACATGCTATCCTTTGATCGGGCAGGAGTTCACTTTTGCACTCAAAGGATCCGACCATGGCGCGACCCTTACGCATCACGTATTCCGGCGCGTTCTACCACGTCACCACGCGGGGCAACGAGCAGAAGGATGTCTTTTGGAGCAAGGCGGACCGGGAGAAGTTTCTCGTCTATCTGGCATCGGCGGTTACCAGGTACGAGGCAGTCATCCACGCCTACTGCCTGATGAGTAACCACTATCACCTGCTGCTGGAGACACCGACCGGCAACTTGACGGAGATCATGCACCACATCAACGGTGCCTATACGACCTATTTCAACGTCAAAAGGAAGAGATTCGGCCACCTTTTCCAGGGGAGATACAAGGCGCTGCTGGTGGAGGCCGACGCATACTTGGCGCAGTTGTCCCGCTATATCCATCTGAACCCGGTACGGGCGAGAATCGTGGCGAGACCGGAAGGTTATGCTTGGTCCAGTTATCGAAGCTATATCGGTTCGGCGCAGTCGCCACCCTGGTTAAAGACGAGCTTCATTCTCGGTGGTTTCCGCGCCGAGGCGGATGGCGCCAAGAAGCGCTATCGAGCTTTTGTGGAGGATCTGCTCGACAAGGAGTACGACAACCCCCTGAAGGAGGCGTTTGGCTCATTGATTCTCGGTAGCACTGCCTTCAGGGAGATGATTACGGAGCAGCATCTTGATTTTCATCAATCTGCCAGGGATGTCCCGGCTCTTAGTCTGTTTGTCTCGCGACCGTCCTTGGAGGCCATTGTGAATGCCGTGACCGAGGCGCTGGGATCGCAACCGAAAATTGCGAGACAGGCAAGTTTGTATCTCTGCCACCGGTATAGCGGAGAAAAGCTGCGGGATATCGGGAACATGTTCAAGGTGCGGGAATCGGCGGTATCGGAAGCGAGTCGGCTGTTTGCGGTGAAGTTGGCAGAGAACGAAGAACTGGCCGAACAGGTGGCGCGGATCAGGGAAAGAGTGAAAATTTGAAATTTGTAGACCTGACCCCTGCCGGTGGACCCCTGCCGGTGCCTGCCGGTGGACCCCTGCCGGTGTGACCCCTGCCGGTGCCTGCCGGTGCCACCTCATCAAACCGGAGATGCAGTTTTCCGGCACATTATGTGCTAAACTGCGATACCGCTGATGTCTCGCTACCAGATCGTGGTAATTCCCTTGATTTTCCGCAATTCAAAATCAGCAGTTAGCAGGGGCGCCTTGAGTTGCAGCGCCGTGGCGGCAATGATTCTGTCGGCAGGATCTCCGTGCGTGAACTCAGGGTGAAAATTTGCAAGCCAGGCGATCTCAGGGCTTATCGGCAGAACCTGCAATCTGTTCGCGGCGACGACATCCGCCAGGAAGTCGCGTGAAGACATGGCCGGTTTGATTCGCTCCTTCTTCATCAGCATGGCAATCTCCCAGAGTGAAATGTCACTGCATGCCAGATTACCCTTCGCTCTTCCCTTGTCCAATGCCGCAGATGCTCGGGGCGTGAGTTGCTCCGGCGCCAAGGCATCAAAGATAATGACGCAGGTGTCAAGGAGTATCACGTTCCGCCTCCCAAAATTCTCCCGAAGAAGTAAGTACATCTCCGACCCAACTGGTGCTTCTGATAGCCTCAAGACGACTACGGGCCACACTGTATGCATCCGTATCGGGCACCAGACGGGCTATTACCTTCCCCCGTGAGGTCACTGCGACTTCTTCCCCACTTTTTACCTTGCCAAGGTACGTTGGAAGATGATTGCGTAACTCAGATACATTGACGTGAAGCATGGTGTTCTCCTTTTCTGTACGTTTGAACCGTACATTGATTTGCGCCATAACGTCAAGAGGTATTTGAAATGCAACTGCGGGAGACCGCGGGAAACCGGAAACCGCGACGCTCTTGACCCACTGATCCACGCCACTCTGACCAACGGAGAGGTGAGTCGATACGAATGGTGTCGTATGTAGGGCAAAGATTGCGCAAGATATCAGTTCCGATTGCTTTACGGAGTAAATTGATTTATCATCCGTCTCCTTGTCGCTTCTGCTCGGCGGGTGTATAATCAAACTCTTCACCAGGCGGCAAATATTTCGCATCTCGCGAGAGACAGGTTCTTTTGCATAGCTATTTTTCGTTTTGGCAATTGACAGTTCATGCACGTTTTGTATCTATCTGGAATGGCATGGTTTGACAATAACAATTACGCTTTTGACAACATCTTTTGACAATCGACAAAGGAGGAATATTACATATGGCCAGTCTCAACAAAGTAATGCTCATCGGCAATCTGGGCAAAGATCCGGAAGTTCGCTACACCGCCTCGGGAATGGCAGTAGCCAGTTTTTCCATAGCGACTACAGACCGGATCAAAAACAAGAGTGGCGAGTATGAGGATAAGACCGAATGGCATAATATTACCCTCTGGGGAAAGCAGGCCGAGTTTGCCAAGAATTATCTGACCAAGGGACGGACGGTTTTCGTCGAAGGGCGTCTCCAGACCCGCAAGTGGCAGGATCGGGACGGCAAGGATCGCTGGACCACGGAAGTCGTCGGCGACCGGATTCAGGCGGTCAGCCCCAAAGGGGAAGGAGGCGGGACCGGCAATCGTCCCGCCCGTCAGGAGGAAGGCTTCTCCGGCGCCCCCAGCTACGAAGATCCCTCCTTCAACCCGGATGACGATATCCCGTTCTAGACCAACCTTTTTATTACCGTAGTTAGAAAACTAAAAAACAACCTAAGAGCCCTGCATTGCAGGGCTCTTTTAGTAAATTCGGCGTTTCAGGTTCTTGAGGCAAACTCCACCCCTCGTCGCAGGGGTTTACAATTGACGAGGCGAATGATATCCGTTACTGTTTCTCGCCATGAGCAACCTTCTTCTTCTCATCATCTGCTTTCTAGCCGGCATCATCCTCCGAAAAACGGGACGATTTCCCGAGAGCACTCCGGCGGCCCTCAACGGCTTCATCATCCATGTCTCCCTCCCGGCTCTCGCCATCCTCCATATCCACCGCCTCACCCTGGATAGCTCTCTGGGATATGCGGCAGGGATGGCCTGGCTCCTCTTCGGAGCAGGGGCTCTTTTCTTCCGTATCGTGGGGAGAGTAGCCGGCTTCTCCCGGGATACGGTGGGGGCGCTGGTGCTGGTGGGGGGACTGGGAAATACCTCCTTTGTGGGGCTCCCCATGATCGAAGCCTACTACGGCCGGGAGCTCCTGGGGGTGGGAATTGTCGCCGATATGTGCGGCTCTTTCCTCCTCCTCTCCACCCTGGGTGTCATGGCGGCCGTCACCTTCTCCTCCGGTGAACTCCCTTTTCGCCAGATGGTGCGTAAGATCCTCCTCTTCCCCCCTTTTCAGGCGCTCCTCCTGGCCCTGCTCCTCCGGCCAGTCCCGTTTCCCGGCGAACTGAACACGGTACTGCAGAGAATCGGCGATACCCTGACCCCCTTGGCTCTCGCCTCGGTGGGCTTTCAGCTCCGCCTGGGGGAGCTCCGCACCGTACTGAAGCCTCTCGCCACCGGCCTTCTCTACAAGCTGTTCCTGGGTCCGGCTGTGGTCTACCTTCTCTACGTCGTCATCTGCGGAGGCCATGGCCCGATCATGCGGGTTACCCTCTTCGAGGCGGCCATGGCCCCCATGATCTCGGCGGGAATCGTTGCCGTGGACCACAAACTCAACCCCTCCCTGGTCACCCTGATGATCGGCCTGGGTATCCCCCTGTCATTTCTGACCCTCCCCATCTGGTGGTGGTTGCTGCAGGGGGTATGAGCGAAGGAAAAGCCCCGGGAACAACAGCCTTGGACATTTCGACATCTTCCTTGACAATGACGGCAACCGGCGCGTATAAGGCAACAGGAAGGAGTCCCCGTGACCGTTTCCAAGACGCTTGACCCAACCGACTGGCCCGCCTTCCGGCTCCAGGCCCATAAGATGCTGGACGACATGCTGGAGTATACGGAGCATCTCCGGGAACGCCCCGTCTGGCAGCCGATTCCACAAGCATTGCGCGATACCTTTCAGGAACCGCTCCCCCGGGAAGGGAGCGACCTGGCGACAGTCCACCTTCGCTTCATGCGCGATATCCTCCCCTATGCGGTGGGGAATGCCCACCCGGGATTTCTGGGATGGGTGCATGGCGGCGGAACTCCGGTGGGGATGCTGGCCGAAATGCTGGCTGCCGGACTGAATGCCAATCTTGGCGGCCGTGACCAGATACCGGTGGAGGTGGAGCGTCAGGTTGTCCGCTGGATGCGCGATCTCTTCGGTTTCCCCCAGGGCGCCGGCGGTCTCTTCGTCACCGGCACCTCCATGGCGAATTTCATCGCCCTGTTGGTCGCTCGCACCGCCGCTCTGGGAATCGACGTCCGCCGCAGCGGCCTGGGTGCGGCCCGCACCATCGCCTACACCTCCGCCGGAGCCCATGGCTGCATCCCCCAGGCACTGGAGCTGGCGGGGATCGGAAGCGACGCACTCCGTATCGTCCCCATGGACGAGCGGTTTCAAATGGATACCGCAGCCCTGGAGAGTATGATCCTCGCCGACCGGGAAGCCGGATTGACCCCCTTCTTCATCGCCGCCACCGCCGGCACGGTGAACGTGGGAGCGGTGGACGATCTGCAGGCCGTGGCAGCTATCGCTCGGCGTCAGGGTGTCTGGTTTCATGTAGACGGAGCCTATGGCGCCCTGGCCATGCTTTCTCCGGAGATCGCCCCCCGTCTGGCCGGCATCCAACAGGCCGACTCCATCGCCTTCGATTTTCACAAGTGGGGTCAGGTACCCTACGATGCCGGATTCATCCTGATACGCGATGGCGCCCTGCAGTATGAGACCTTCGCCTCGCCGGCGGCCTACCTGCAACGGGAACCCAGGGGCCTTGCCGCCGGATCTCCCTGGCCCTGCGACCTGGGACCGGATCTCTCCCGTGGGTTTCGGGCTCTGAAGGCCTGGTTCACCATCCAGGTCTATGGCGCCCGAATGTTGGGGGAAATCATCACGGAAAGTTGCGCCCTGGCACGCTATCTGCAAGAACAAATCCGAAGTGAACCGAAGCTAGAGCTCCTGGCGCCGGTTTCGCTGAACATCGTCTGTTTTCGCTACCGAGCTCCAAACGCCGATGCGGTGAACTCCGAAATAGTCATGGCGCTGCACGAATCGGGAATCGCCGCCCCCTCAACGTCAACCATCAACGGATCCCTGGCGATTCGCGCCGCCATCGTCAATCACCGGACGACACGGGCCGATCTGGACGGACTGCTCAGGACAGCGCTCTCCCTGGGCGATTCCATTACAAAAACCATGTAAGGAACTGATATGAATCCGGACCTTCTTCGAACCGACGACGGACGCCACCAGCGAATCATCGGACTCCCGACACTGATGAAAATGGCGGTGAGCGACCAGGATCTGACCCCGGTGGGAGCCGCTCTCCTGGAACGGGCTCAACAGGATCCTCACGACGCCAACGCCCTCATGGATCTCTCCATCGTCCTGCAGTTGCGGGGGGAGCGTGACGTGGCTCTGGCCGTTCAGGGTGAGGCGTTGCAGATGCAACGGCTGTACCGCTACGGCGGCAACGAGGTGGTGGGAATCCGGGTCCTGGTGCTCATGGGGGGGGGCGACCTCATGGCCAATATGCCCATCGAGTTCCTGGTGGAAGATTCGGACGTGGCGCTGTTTCTCCTCTACATCCTGCCGGGAGAGAAGTTGCCGCAGGAACTCCCCCAGCACGACATCCTCTTCGTGGCGCTGGCCGAATCGGATCAGAACCATCAACTCCTGTTGCAACTCAACTCCCAGCTGGAGGGATGGCCGCGACCGGTGATCAACCCACCCCACCGGATCATCCATCTTTCCCGCGACGGCGCCTCCGCCCTGCTGCAGGGGCTCCCGGGGGTGCTCATGCCGCTCACCGTCCGGATGAACCGCCATGACCTGGAATCTCTTTGCCGTGGCGAGTTCCCGATCACCAGAGTTCTGGCCGACGGCGCCTTTCCGGTCATCCTTCGGCCGGTGGATTCCCATGCGGGACATGGTTTGGCCAAGCTGGATACCCCGGCGGCCATAACCGGATATCTGGCCGATGCGTCGGAAGATGATTTCTATATCTCCCGTTTCGTGGATTACAGCGGTCCCGACAAGATGTTTCGCAAATGCCGGGTCGCCCTCATCCAGGGACGTTCCTATGTGGGCCACATGGCGGTATCGGCCCGCTGGATGGTGCATTATCTCAACGCCGACATGCTGGAAAACGCATCCAACCGCATGGAAGAAGAGCGCTTCATGGCGTGCTTCGATGACGAGTTTGCCCTCCGTCACGCCGAGGCATTCCAGGCCATCACCCAGCGGGTCGGCCTGGAGTACCTGGGTATCGACTGCGCCGAAACTAAGGATGGTGAGCTCCTCATCTTCGAGATCGACAACAGCATGGTCGTACACGCCATGGACCCGGTGGAGGTTTTCCCCTACAAGCAGCCGGCCATGTGCAAATTATTCGGCGCCTTTCGACAGATGCTGATCGACCGGATGACGGGAGCCAACCAATGATGGTGATGGTGGAAGCAATGTTACGGCCCCGTTCCGGAACAGTATGGCGCCGATCATGACCTCCGGCGGTCACCTGACGACGACTGAAGAGCTCCTCCTTGCGGGGGGGGATGCCCGGATTTCCCTGGATCCCCTGACAGGGAGAAACAAATACGCCTGCGCGCCGCGCCCCGAGCCGGGTGTGGCCGCACTGGGTTCTTCCACCGCCAGCTCCATCTCGGCGACGGGATTCCAGGCGGCGAATCTCCTGCGCCGCCGACTGCAGGAAGAGTTGCACGTCAGTTCGGCTCCGGCCCTTTATACCCGTGAGTTACATCGGGTCAGAAGCGAGCTGATAACACTCTCCGGTGTGGCCGATCTGGCCGGTACTGAGATCGTATTCTCCTCCTCCGGTACCGACGCTCACCTCATCACAACGCAGTTGGTCGCCCGGGAAGGTAGTTCACCCCTTCTGGTGATCATGATGGAGGGAGATGAAACCGGCAAGGGGGTTCCCGCGGCCCTGAACGGCCGCCATTTCAGCAGTCGATCCGCATTGGGTGCGGCATTTGTCGAGGGGGCGCCCATCCTGGGGGCCAGGGAGATTCGAGTTGCTCCGGTCACCATCCGCTCCGCCGCCGGTACGCCGCGCCCGCAAGGCGCGATCCACCGGGAGGTGGAGACCCTGGCTAGGGCTGCGGCGGCGCAGGGAGAGCGGGTGCTGTTGATCCTGCTGGATCAATCCAAGAGCGGGCTGATGGCGCCGACTCCGGCCTTCGCCATGGCGCTTCAACAGTTACTCCCCGGCAAGGTGGATACTCTGGTGGATGCCTGTCAATTCCGTCTGGCCCCCTCCACGTTGCGGGGGTACCTGGAACAGGGATTCATGGTGGCCGTAACCGGCTCCAAATTCATCACCGGGCCGGCTTTTTCCGGCGCGCTCTTCATCCCCGGAGAGGTGGCCCCCAGGCTGAGCTGCTGTCGGCTTCCCGCTGCGCTCTCCGCCTATTCGGCGCGGGCCGAATGGCCTCCGGGATGGAAAGGCGCCGACACCCTGGATGACGTCGCCAATTTCGGACTTTTGCTCCGCTGGGAAGCGGCACTGGCCGAGTATCGCGCCTTCCGTTCAATTCCCCAGGGGGATATCCCGAGATTCCTGGGAGAATTCGCCGCCACGATTCGCCAGCGCCTAGCCGACGATCCATCCTTCGAACCACTCCCCGCACCGGAAATGGAGCGTGCCCCGCTGGGGGATCCCGCAACCTGGGACCGGATCCCCACCATCTTCCCCTTTTTGCTCCGTCGGCCCGATGGTAACTTGTTCAGCGGAGACGAAACCCAGGAGATCTATCGCCTGCTGCAACAAGATCTCTCCGGTGGGGCGGAGAGATCTTGGCACCACGAAGCTGAGGCGGCCCGGGGGTTACTCTGCCACGTGGGGCAACCGGTCAGCTGCGGAGTCCGTGACGGGGTCCCGTTGAGCGCGCTCCGGATCTGCACGAGTTCCCGTCTCGTTGTGGAGGCTTCGGAAGCGGGGAGTTCGGAGAGAATACGGCGGAGAATAATCGCCGCTCTGGACAAAACGGCATGGCTGGTGGCAAACACGGCACGGTACCCAATCGGGTAAAAACTACGAATCGGATTTTATCCTAAAAACTTCAGTTCATCACGCGGAGACGCGGAGATCGCGGAGAAAATCAAGACGTTGGGACAGACGAAGTCTACACCA
>CAIUUR010000195.1 GCA_903902345.1 uncultured Geobacteraceae bacterium
CAAAACTGACTCTGGGACGGTTGCTGATGCAGCCGTTTGGCTAGTTTTTCTTTTTTTCGTAACTCGTGGTGGACTTTTTGTTTGCTGGTCGGATGGGGTGGGGGGGGAATCGCAAAAATCCAGCGGGCTTTTGGACTCCTTCACCGTCCGGACCGTCAGGCTCCGGTTATTTTCTCCTTGTTCATGCCGTGTCAGCATCCCCGCATCGAAATTATACCCCGAATTCTCAGTTGCAGTCCTTCGAATAGCCCCAGCGCAGTATTGCCACCACCGATATCTATGCTCCCCCTATCCGCCATGGGCGGCGACCTGTGCCGTAATTAGGTGAGGTTGAGGTGATCGTGCCAACGATGTCGCCATTGTTTTGGGGCCACCCGCGGCACTATAAATATATTGACATTCATATAGTGGAAGGGATCTGCGTCCCCAACGCTGTGAGCCTGTTGGCCTTCCATGATCCCAATGCCTTGGTGAAGGGGCTGAAAGAATTCCCCCCCGAACTTCGCCCTCCGGTACTCCCGACCTTCATCAGTTTCCGGCTCATGGCCGGTCTGGGGACGTACTTCATTCTGGCGGCCCTGGCGGCGACGATTCTCTCCCGATGGGGGAAGATCGAGAACCAGAAGCTCCTGCTTAATCTCTGCCTCTATTCAATCCCGCTCCCCTACCTGGCCAACTTTCTCGGCTGGACCGTGGCCGAGGTGGGGCGGCAACCGTGGATCGTTTACGGGGTCATGAAGACCTCCGACGGAATCTCCAAATCCGTCAGCCTGTCCCAGGTCATCGGTTCCCTGGTGGGGTTCACCCTTCTCTACAGCTTCCTGGGGGTGATCGATATCTATCTCCTGGCGAAATTCGCCCGGAAGGGGCCGGATAACGATCTCTCGACCATGCTCAAACCACGCGGACAGGAGGCTTAAACGATGGAACTGCAGATAACCTGGTTCATTCTCTGGGGAGTTCTCTGGGCGGTTTATTTCATGCTGGACGGTTTTGTCATGGGGGCAGGCATTCTGCACAACCTCATCGGCAAAAGCGACGGTGACAAGCGGGTCATGATCAACACCATCGGCCCGATCTGGGAGGGGAACGAGGTCTGGCTGGTCACCGCCGGCGGAGTCACCTTCGCGGCCTTTCCCACCACCTATGCCCTGATGTTCAGCTATCTCTACAGCGCGCTCTTCATCCTCCTCTGCGCCCTCATCGTCCGGGGGGTCTCCTACGAATTCCGGAGTAAGGAGGAGCATCCCCTCTGGAGAAAGGGGTGGGACACCGCCATCATGGTGGGGAACTTCCTCCCTGCGCTCCTTTTCGGCGTCGCCTTCGGCAACATCTTTGAAGGTCTTCCCATGGATGCCGCCGGATACCACGGCTCGCTCCTCTCCCTGCTCAACCCCTACGGACTCCTTACCGGTCTGTTATTTGTCTCTCTCTTTGTGGTTCACGGTGCCCTTTACCTGACGGTGAAAACCACCGGCCAGTTGAGCACGCGCTCCCAGGCAACCGCTGATAACTTATGGCCGGGACTTCTCGTCGTGGCGGTGGCTTTTCTCGTTTACACGAATTTCGCTACCAAGCTGTACGACAACTATCTGGCCCACCCCCTGCTAGTGGTCGTGCCGCTGTTGGCGGTGGCCTCACTCCTGGCCATCAGGATTCTCTCCGCCAAGGGTAAACCGCTGGCCGCCTTTGCCGCCTCCAGCCTGACAATCCTCATGGTTGTGGCCACCGCCATCGTCGGGCTCTTCCCCAATCTGATCCCGTCCAGCATGGATCCGGCCTCCAGCCTGACGTTGTACAACTCGTCATCCAGTCGCTACACCCTTAAAATCATGCTCCTGGTCGTCGGCGTCTTTGTTCCGGTTATCATCTGCTACAAGATCTGGGTCTATCGGATTTTTCGGGCTCCTGTCAGGGAAGAAGAGGTTCTGGCGGACAAGCAGGCGTACTGAGGCAACATAAGGGGTTTAATTCAGCCGGAACGTAAAAAAAGCTCCGGATATTCTCCGGGGCTTTAATACTAATGAGTGTGTTTTTTGCTGTAATTCGTCTCCATCTCTTTTTGAATTTTAAACTGTTTTACGACGAGTTTTAACAGGTTATCGGTTTGAATATCCCCCATGATTTTTTCACGGACGATACCGTTTTTGTCGAGAATAAAGAGAGTCGGAAAACCAACTACCTGATATTGATTGAATATTTTTGACTTTTCATCAGTCAGTAGCGTAAAAGTCAAAGCATAATCTTTTGCATACGACTCAACAGTCTCTTTGCTATTTCCCACATTCACAGCCAGAACCGTCAGGCCTTTGTCGTTACTCTCACTCTGAAAAGGTTGCAGCCTATTCAAAATGTCGCCACAACATGAAGTTGTCCAGAAACAAAGTATAACCACTTTTCCCTTGAGTTTACTCAGGCTGATATGCCTGCCATATATATCGTTGCCTGATATTTCCGGTGGAGTGTCGCCAATCCTGATTCGTTGCTCGTTATTGCAACCGGTTATACCTAAAAGACTTGCCATCACAATGATTGATACTAGCTTCATGCGCTTTCCTCTCGCTCTAACTCGCGATCCTGCCGTCGAGTACTTCAAATATTCGGTCAAAACCTTCAACCATCCGGCGGTCATGAGTTACCACCAGAATGGCCGAATGGTTTTCCACGGCCAGTTTTTTCAAGAGGTCCATTACGTTTTTCCCATTCTCGGTGTCCAGCGCCGCGGTCGGTTCATCGGCCAGGATTACCTTTGGTCTGTTGGCCAAAGCACGGGCAATGGCTACCCGCTGCGCTTCACCACCGGAAAGGGCGGATGGATAGTTGTTCAGGCGGTGGCCGAGATTAAGCGAGATGAGGAGTTCGGTTGCCCGTCTTTTGGCTTCACGACTCGACAACTGGTTGATCTCCAGCGCAATCATGACGTTCTCCAAAGCGGTTAAAAAGGGGATCAAGTTGTGGGCCTGAAAGATGAAGCCGAGTTTTTCCCGCCGGAGTCGCTTCAGGTCGATGCCCGACACCCAGCCTTCATCGGCAACCATGGCGTCAGCGATGATCACCTTGCCGTGGGTCGGTTCGTTAATCAGGCCGATGGCGGTCAGCAGGGTCGTCTTCCCTGACCCGGAAGGGCCGAGAATGGCGACCAGTTCCCCTGGTTTGACCTGAAACGTGGCGTCAGCGATGGCGGTTACCGCAGTCTCGCCCTTGCCGTAAATTTTCGTCAGATGTTCTACTTCTATCGCATACATGGAGTTAGCCACCCAGTGCCTCCGCCGGCTCGACCTTGAGCGCTTTTCTAATCCCGACCAAACTGGCAATCATGCAGATGGCCATGACAATGGCAAAGAGCAGCTGCAGGTCAAAAGATTCCAAGACAATCCGGCGGGGAAATTTTTCGTAGGTAAGCAGGATCAGGATGTAGCCGATGCCGTAAGCTATGATGCCCATCAGAAGCGACTGCTGCAGGATCATGCCGACAATCACCCGATTCCGGGAGCCGATAAGTTTCAGGGTGGCGATGACCTTGATCTTATCGAGAGTCGAGGTGTAAATGATGAGCGAAATGATAACCGCCGAGATCACCAGCAGGATGATCCGGAACAACCCTAACTGCATCCTCGCCTTTTCAATCATCCCCTTGGTCAGAATAGTTGTCTGCTCTTCCACTGAGATCGGTCGAAAATGATTCCAGCGGTTGATCCGTTCCTGCACCTCATGGAGGTTTGCTCCCGGCGCCAATCTGGCGACAACGGTGTTTACGGTGTGGGTTGATTCAGTGATACCGGCAATGTTCTGTTTCAGGTATTTTGCCTGGGCCGGGGAAAGAGTTTGCATGCCTGACAGATTTGCTCCGATTCGCTCCCGGTCGTTTCTGATGGCGTCGTTGTCCTTCTTGAACTGGATATCCTGAGCATCGGCAAGGCCGACGTACGCCGCCGGATCGCCGCTGGATGAAACCACCTTGCCGGTGATCCCGACCACGGTGTATTCGTGCAGCCCCAAGCGAATCTTTTCGCCGAGCTCCATTTTCATTCCCTTGGCGACTACCATCTCATAATGTTTCTGGCGAATATTCCGCCCGGCAAGGATTACCGGTGGGCCACCGAAACCGTTCAGGTCGAAACCAATGAGGAAAAAGCGGAGTGGCTTGTCCATTCGATCAATCTGGATCGTCTGAAACGAGAGCGGGGATGCCTCAGTCACGCCGGGCGCCGCTTTTATCCGGTATTTGATATCTTCAGGGATGCGCGAATTCTCGGCAAAGGGGCCATTGGTATCTTGCTGCACCACCCAGATGTCAGCCTTGGTGATATTGAGAATGGTTAATGCATCGGCAAACAGCCCCCGGTAGATACCACCCATGCTCATTACCACCCCGAGGAGGAGACCCAGGCCGATGGAAGTCAGGATGAACCTGCCCCGGTGATAGCGGATGTCCCGGATGGCCAGATTCATTGGGCTACCCGTACCTTCATCCCTTCCTGGAATTTTGTCATCTCCGGCGGCGGCGCCATGGCAACGCGATCGCCTCCATCAAGACCGCTGATGATCTCGGTAACGTTACGGCGATCCACGATGCCGATCGTAACTTCCTTGAATTCGAGTTTCCCGTTCTTCACTACCCACACTCCGCGTTTTTTATCTTTCGTGACAATGGTGGCAGAGGGGAGTGATGGTGCTGCTTGCTTCATGCCTGCAACTATGTAGACGTCGGACTGTTCGCCCAGACGAAAGTTTTTCAACGGCTGAGAGAAAGCAACATCGACTTCCAATTCTTCAGTTACCCGGTCACTCTGATACCCCAGGCGGGCAACTTGGCCGAGCAGCTGTTCACCAGGCGAAGAACGAAGCGCGATTATGGCTTTCTTGCCGACAGTCACCCCTTTCAACTGTGATTCATCCACATTGGCTTTCATCCAGACGGTGCGAGGATCCGCCAGGGTAAAGATCGACATTCCTGGTGAAACAGTGGCTCCTTTCTCCAGGTCACGGGTGATGATGACGCCATCCTGGGGGGCGTAGATAAGCGTATCGGCAATCTTGCTCCTGGCAAAACCGACGCCGGCTCGACCGGCCTGCTGCTCCATTCGCACGGCCTCAACGGCTGCCTGACCGCGGGTGACCTCTTCCCGCGCCACCTGACAGACGGTATCATACTGTTCGGCTTCTTGTTTGGAGACCATGTTTTTCTCGGCCAGCGTTTTGAATCGTTGGGCATTTTTCTCCGCCAGGATCAGATTCGACCTGGCCTTTTGTAAATTGGCCTGTTCCACGTTCAAACTGGCCGCTGACCGGCTTAGTCCGGCCTCGGACTGCTCTTCCTGATGGCGAAAGTCGTCATTTTCCAGCTTGGCGAGGAGTTGGCCCCGTTTCACCTTGTCACCCTGATCGGCGAACAGTTCTACTATTCTGCCGGTGATCTTGCTGGAAACACCGACTACCACTTTGGCCTCTACCGTTCCGTTACCGTAGACCTGGGCGGTGAGGTCTCGTTTCTCAACACTCACGACCTTTATCTTTTCGGGGGCGAAAAGCATCATTTTGAGAAAAACACCTGCTGTCGCCAGAACCACGACCCAAAGGAAATATTTCTTCTTTCTTACCAATTTTTTCAACAGATCCATGAATCACTCCTTACCGGTGGTTCTCATTGTTTGCCCACAGCCCTGTCGAGTCGTGCTAATGCCGTGTAATAATCGAACTTTGCCTGAATGCTGGAAGTTTGGGCGTCAAGGGCTTGGGCCTGGGCATCGGTTACTTCGATGATGCTGCCAACCCCTTCCTGATAGCGCCCCTCTGCCAGCGCTTTGCTCTCTTCGGCTGCGGCAACCTCTTTTTCGGTTGATACCATGCGAGCCGCAGCCTCATTTCCGCCAAGCCAGGCGGATTCCACATCCCTGATGATTTGCAATTTGAGGTTAGCTTCTCTGGCCCTTAGGGAGTTGAGGGCAGCAGTCGCCTCGCGCACCTGTTCAATGGAGGAAAAGCCCGAGAAGAGCGGCACGGTCAGATTCAGCCCGACCCCCCAGACATTGCCGGTGGGGGGGAAGTTCCGGTCGGCATACCCCATGCTGGCTACCCCGGAAAGAATCGGTAGATAGCTGCTTTTGGCTGAGGCGATAGTGCCCGAGGCGGCCGACTTCAGGGCGGTGTATTGTTGTAATTCAGACCGGTTATGCAGGGCATTTTGTTGCGATGGGGTTCTCTCCGGCAAGGGCGGTTCTGTTTGAGGCGGTTCAACGAGCGCGCGATCTCCAAGGCTTGCCATCCCCATGGCGTTGGCAAGCTCGACTCGGGCGATCTCCCGGTTGTTTTCTCCCCTGATCAAAGCCGTCCTGGCGGCAAACAAGGTCGCTTCAGCCTTGGCTACGTCTACCTTTGCCCTGATCCCCTGTTTGAAAAATTCCTCCGCCTGCCGATGTAGAGCTTCTCGCGCCTTTACGTTTTCCCTCACCGCCAGGACCTGTTTTTCAGTTGCGAGAAGGAGATAAAAAGCGGTTCGGACACGCAACATCAGATCCTGTCGTGTTACGGTGAGAGCCATATGGATGGCTTCGCGGCTACCGCGAGCCGTTTCCAGAGCGCCGGAGGTGCGGCCGAAATCGTAAATGGTCTGTTTAAGGTAGAAGGCATCGGTATTGGATTCTGTTTGCCTGATACTCTCCTGAGCGATGAGGAAAGAGCGCCCCTTACTCCAGTCGGCGGCAAAGCTGACTTGGGGATAGTAGTTCGCCAGCGCCAGGCCGGTCCTGGCCTCGGCGCG
>CAIUUR010000196.1 GCA_903902345.1 uncultured Geobacteraceae bacterium
ATGAATTTTAAAAATATTAAAGAAAAAGTTGTTAATAGTATTCGGATCGCCGACGACGAGGCGCTCTTTCTCTTCGAACACCCCGAGCTTCTGGAGATCGGCGAACTGGCGGCTTTTGTTAACGAACGGAAGAACGGTCGTCGTGTCTTCTTCAACGTCAACCGTCATATCAATCACACCAACATCTGTGTCAACCGCTGCCAATTCTGCGCCTTCTCCAAGAGCGGGGACGAGGCCGGGGCGTATACCTATGATCTGGCGGAGATCCGGCGGCGGGCGGAGGAGGCTCTTGCCCAGGGAGCCACTGAGATTCATATGGTCGGCGGACTCCATCCCCATCTCCCCTTTGATTTTTATCTTCAAATGCTTCGGGTCGTGAAGGATGTTTCACCGACGCTTCATCTGAAGGCGTTCACCGCCGTGGAGATTCATTACCTAGCGGGGTTGGCGGGTCTTTCCATCGCCGCGACCCTCCAGGAGTTGAAGGGGGCCGGGCTCGGTTCCCTCCCTGGCGGAGGGGCGGAGATCCTGGATAAGGAGGTCCGCGACAAGCTCTGTCCGGAGAAGATCAGCGGCGAACGGTGGCTGGAGATCATGGAGCAGGTCCATGGCGCCGGACTCAAGTCCAATGCCACCATGCTCTACGGCCATGTTGAGTCCTACGCCCATCGGGTGGATCATATGCGGCGACTCAGGGAACTGCAGGACCGAACCGGTGGATTTCAGGTCTTCATTCCGTTGGCTTTCCAGAGTGAAAATAACCCCCTGGGGCACCTGAAGAGCTCCCTCATTGGCGGAGTGGACGACCTGAAAACCCTGGCCGTGGCCCGGATCTATCTGGACAACTTTGCCAACATCAAGGCTTACTGGGTCATGGTGGGGGAGAAGATCGCCCAGGTTTCACTGTCCTTTGGGGTCAATGACCTGGACGGCACCGTGGTGGAGGAGAAGATCGGCCACGACACCGGCGCTCCTTCTCCCCAGGCGCTTTCCCGCGACGGCATCATCGACCTGATCAGGAAGGGGGGGAAGATCCCCGTGGAGCGGGATACTCTCTACAACGAGATCCGGGTTTACTGACGACCGAAACCGCATCACATGAGGAGTCGCACTATGCAGATACCCTACCAGACAATCTTTCCCGACGCACATGAGCCGGTCATGATTGTCTCCCTAGCTCGGAAGTTGGGCAAAATCCCCAAGGGAGAGTATGCCTTTCTTGAGCTCTACTGTACCGAGGCGGGGTGCGACTGTCGCCGGGTCTGCATCATGGTCCTCAAGGGGACCGACACCAAGGCGGTTATCAATTTTGGTTTTCACCCGGATGAGGAGCTGCCAGGCCCCTTTCTCAATGATATGTCCCGGCAGTCGGCGGCGGCCGGCGACCTGCTCAATTACTTTGTGGATCAAGTCAACGACAACCCGGATTGGGTCAAGGGGATGCATGAGCGTTACCGGAAGGTGCGCGCAAAGATAGATGGAAGGAAGTATCGGGGGAAACCGTTTCCCCTGCCGGGGAGTGTGGTCCGGAGCATCCGGCAACCGCCACCGATGGATGACCTTCTGCGGGAATTTTCCAGGTTGGTAGGCGGCGCCGGGCCAGCCGGGTTGGAACATGAGAATGTTGATGCTAAACCTCCTGTTTCCGTGGCCGAACTGGTGGAACGACTGTCCCGGGAGCATGCCAGGACGGTGGCCTCGATGGATGAATGGGACGCCATGGTTCGCACCAACTTTCTGAGGGAGCCCCGGCGAGTGGAAGAGCTGACGGAGTTGCTGCCGCGGATTATTCCTCGAAACGGACGTGAGGAGGAGCGGTTGATGACCGCCCTGCAACTGCTCAGAACCGTGCTGGATCTGATGCGCCATGAGCTGGAATGTCAACGGCCAGGCGCCGGGATGCGGTTTCAGCAGCTTCAGGCGTCACTGGCCCGTAACGTCTATGCTCCGTCGGGGGATCTTGCTCTTTCCAGCCAGGTAACCAGAGTACTCCTGGAAACCCGTGTGGAGATCCTGCCGCTGCTCCGGGAGGCCAGTCAGGCGCAGCTCTTTAAGTTGGGAGATAGCTCCACCCCTTCCCGCATCCCGACCATCGGACCTTCCCTGGGTACTCTCCTGAGAAAATCCGGATGCCGTTCCCCTTTTGAAGGGGTAGACAACCTCCTGGATCTCCTGTTGCTGCTGGATCCGGAAATCCAGATCGGACTGTTCGGGGAACTCCTGAATTCCGGGGACTCTTTTGTCCGTGACACTGCCGCGCTCATGATTTTTCACCCCACCAAGGAGGTGCGGGAAGGGGTGGCGGCGTTGTTGGCCTCCGGCACGGTCCGGGAGATCACGTCGGAAACCTTGCGGAGGCTGATCATCAGCCGTAACTGGTTCCCCGCCGGGATGCGGAAACAGCTGGATGAGGTCATTTCGGCGGCCCGACGGGGTGGCGTCGTCTGCGCCCGGCTGACGACTCCCCCCGACTCCGTCATCAAGGCATCCACTCTGGACGGCGCCGGGGCTCAGTCTTTTTTCATCGTATGTAGTGATAAAAAACGGAAAACAGTGGCCAATATCCTCTGGAAACAGGGGGGTGGGGTCATCGACTCATTTGTCTCCCAGCCAAACAAGCGGGAGCTGGAGAGTATCTTCGCCGGAATGCCCAACATGATATTTCTGGAGACGGCTCCGGAGTATCTGGATCTCACCGTCAATCATGCCCTCGCCGTCGGCATCGCCCGGGAACGACCGCCCCATCTGGGGCTTCTCCAGGTAGCCGAAGCAGTGGGCTCTGATCGCTGGAAGGCCGAGTTCCTGGACCCTGTTGTCGAACTGGCAGCCCTGCGGGAAGAACTGGAACTGACCGCTCCTCATCTGCTGACCCCGGAAGAACGGGGAAGATCGTTATCGGCCTCAAGTATGTGGCCCGAAAATGAACTGTTTGCCGATACCTGGTTCGAGGACGATGTTGCTGTGGACGAGGTAATCCTCAGGTTGAGCAAGGGGAAGCGTCGGGTCAAAGAGGTGCTGTTGGAGCAGGGAGTCCTGAAGGAGGTGTTGGAGCCCCGCCGGGGGGAGTGGTTGGAGCGGTTGACGCTGGCGACGCTCTGGCTGCGAGCCGCCCTGGAGCCGCCGGTACCCTGGCGCCGGATGTTTCATGCGGCGGAGGCTCTGGCCCAGGGGAAGCCGCTCCAGGAGCATCCGCTTATGGATGCCATCGCCGAGGTCACCGTCGCCCTGGCCCAGGGGCGGGCGGCTGCGCGGGGTAAAAACGGATAGCGCCGGGTTCCACCTGTTTTTAAACTTTAAGTCCACCCATCCGAAACTAACTTGGTGCAACTGAAGATGTTTTAAGTTATGCTGGTGGACGTCGTGAAGCGCTGACATGGCGGTTGGAATGACGCCGCAATCCTCTTGAAGTTAGCCATGGAATTTTCATGACCATCACCACCCTGTTTCTCTTTCTCTGCGCCTCCATGGCCCTGACGGTTGCGCCGGGCCCGGATAACATCTTTGTGGTGACCCAGGGGATGGCCCGGGGGCGTCGGGCCGCTCTGGTCACCGCTTGGGGGATGTGCAGCGGCGTCACGGTTCATACCCTGGCTGCTGCGGCGGGGATCTCGGCCCTTTTCTACTCCTCGGCCCTGGCCTTCCGGAGTGTCAAGTACGCCGGAGCAGCCTACCTGTTGTATCTTGCCTGGCAGATGCTGCGGGAAAACGGATCGATGACGCTCTCCCCCGTATCTTCGGTTGCCGCTCCTTCCACGTCGGCGCTGTTTCGGCGGGGATTCATCATGAACGTCCTCAATCCCAAGGTAGCGCTCTTCTTCCTGGCCTTTCTGCCCCAGTTCACGGTGAGGGAGGCGGGGAACATTCCCTTGCAGATGCTGCTGCTTGGGTTTATCTTCATGGTCCAGGGGATGGTGATCTTTACCCTTATCGGTTTCTTCTCCGGCAACGTGGGGCGATGGATCGGTCGACGCCCTCGGGCCGGGAGGTATTTCACCTGGCTGGCCGGAGGGATCTTTGCGACCCTGGGGCTTCGGTTGGCTTTGGCGGAAAGGTAACGAGTTCGAACATGAATATGACTTCACTGTATGCTGCGGTAGCCGAAGGACGACCACTCACCCGTGGCGAGGCACTACATCTCCTCACCCTGGGTGATCTCCTGACGGTGGGTAAGCTGGCGGACGGAATCCGAAAAGCGCGCCACCCCGGGGGTGTCGTCACCTTTGTGGTGGACCGAAACGTCAATTACACCAATGTCTGTGAATCCAAGTGCACGTTCTGCGCCTTCTACCGGGATCACGGAGCCAGCGATTCCTACCTTTTGTCCGAGGAAGAGATTTACCGGAAAATTGAAGAGCTGATGGCGGCGGGAGGAACGCAGCTCCTCATGCAGGGGGGGC
>CAIUUR010000197.1 GCA_903902345.1 uncultured Geobacteraceae bacterium
ATGGAAAAAACTCTCAGGGAACCCTTTGACCTCTACCTGGTGGACATCAATATGCCCAAACAGGACGGGTACAGCTTTTTGAGTGATTTACGGGGTAGGGAACTACCGCAAACACCGGCCATCATGATCTCCACCGAAGCCGCCGCCGGCGACCGGAGTCGCGCCTATGCCGCGGGAGCCAATCTCTACCTCATCAAACCGGTCAAGCCGGGCGAGCTGCTCCTTAATTGTCGTCTGCTCTTGGGGGAGGCCCACCCGTGAACCCTTTGCCGGAACAATTTTGACTGCTCCTGGAGGAGCTCCGACAGTGAACCCACTACTGGAACAATTTCTTGCCGAATCCCGTGAATCGTTGCAGAGCATCGGAGAGAAACTGCTGGCGCTGGAGAAAGAGCCGGACAGCAGCGAGCTGCTGACGGAGCTGTTCCGCCTGGTTCATACCCTGAAAGGGAACAGCGGCCTGTTCGATCTCCCCGAATTAACCCGGGTTCTGCATGCGGGTGAAGATCTCATGGACGCCGTGCGCGGCGCCGCCGTGGCCTATTCTCCCCTTCTGGCCGATCGGTTGCTGGACGCCATGGATTTCGTTGGTCTCCTCTGTGACGAACTTGAACTCCACGGTCGCACCGACGCCAAACATATCCCGACGGCCGTCCAGCTGGCGGAAGCACTCCGAAGCCTGCAGGTGGCAGGACCAGGCAACGCCGGATATCCGCAATCCACTACGGCTGAAGTCGTACCGGAGTCACCGACGGTTACTCCGTGTACCCTGCCACGGAGCGAACTCCCGGAAGAGGTCAGGATGGCAGCCGACCGTCGGACTGCGGCGGGTGAACCGCTCCACTGGATTGCCTACCATCCTGATGGGGACTGTTTCTTTCAGGGGATCGACCCTTTCTTCCTGGCGCGACAGACGCCGGGAATCCTCTGGGGAAATATCACCCCCCGCAAGCCCTGGCCGGAACTTGCACAACTTGACATCTACTGCTCCGTTCTGGATTTCGGCATCCTCACCACGGCCACCGAGAATGAACTTGAAGAGTACTACCGGTACGCCTCAGACCAGATCAGCATCATTCCCGTTTCCCGGCGTGACCTTGAGGGGAGCGGCGGCGTTATGACCACTGAAGTTCCCGCTGACGGAACGCCGGAACAGATCAGCCGGCGGGAACAGCTGCCGGAGATAACCGCACTTCTTGCGGCTCAACGGGAAATCCTTGCTCTCCCCGATGATGTCGTCTGGCTTGCAGGACGGATCAAGGGAGCGGCGACCTCCCTTGCCGGCTGTCTGCATGCCGTCGGTGCGGTGGAGCTCATGCCGACTCTGGACACGGCGCTGGAGGGGGCGCTGGCGCTGTTGTCAGCCGCGCCTCTCCTCCTCTGGATGGACCGTCACCTTTCTGTCGCTCCCGCCCCGTCGACGGGGGGGGAACCATCTGCGTCGGCCCTTCTTCCGGCCCCAGCACTCCAGCTCCAGGACCGTGACCCGGCCCCGCCGGCGATCAAGTTCGGGCGCCGCCGGGAGGATTCCTTCACCGGAGGAAAGAGCATCAAGGTCGACCAAGCCAGGATCGATCAACTGCTGAACCTTATCGGTGAAATGGTAGTGGCCAAGAACGCGCTCCCCTATCTGGCCGACCGGGCCGAAACCACCTTCGGCGTGAGAGAGCTCTCCCGGGAGATCAAGAGTCACTATGCGGTCATCAACCGGATCACCCAGGAGATGCAGGAGTCCATCATGCAGGTCAGCATGATGCCCATATCCTTCATCTTTCAACGTTTTCCCCGCCTGGTCCGCGACACCTCCCAGAAATTGGGTAAGGAAGTCAACCTGATAC
The DNA here is from genome assembly GCA_903902345.1 of uncultured Geobacteraceae bacterium. Lineage (GTDB taxonomy): Bacteria > Desulfobacterota > Desulfuromonadia > Geobacterales > CAIOGM01 > CAIOGM01. Next base: position 1,839 of record CAIUUR010000197.1, read on the forward strand.
TGGAAGGTGAGGGTACGGAAGCGGACAAGCATGTCATCGAATCCCTGGGGGAGCCCCTGGTGCACATCGTCAGGAACAGTCTGGACCATGGCATCGAACTCCCCGAAGTTCGCCGCGCCCTGGGCAAACCGGCCTCCGGCACCATCATCATCACCGCTGCACAGGAATCCGACCGGGTTGTCATTGAAATCAGGGACGACGGGAAAGGAATCGACCCGGAGGCCATCAAGCGGAGCGCCTACGGAAAGGGGATTATCAACGAAGAGCGGTTGGAACGAATCAGCGATCAGGAAGCGGTGAATCTGGTCTTTGCTTCAGGACTCTCCACGGCCGACGTAGTCTCGGATCTCTCCGGCCGCGGCGTGGGGATGGATGTGGTCCGGACGGCGGTGGAGAAGATCAATGGCGCCGTCACCCTGGAGAGCGAGGTGGGAAAAGGGACCCTGATCCGCCTTTCGGTGCCGCTCTCCATGGCGATTACCAACGTCATGGTTGTGGAATCCAACAAACAGACCTTCGGTGTCCCCATGGAAAGTGTCCTGGAAACTGTTCGAATTCCACGAGACGATATTCATACCATAAAGAAGTGCCTGGCAACGGTGCGACGAGGGCGGATCGTGCCGTTGAAAGCCCTGAACTCCCTGCTGGGATTGAACGCTCCCCCCAAGGCCAACGGAGAAGACGAGTTGGCGGTGCTCATCGTCACGGTGGGAGGGGAAAGGGTAGGAATCATGGTGGATGATTTCCATCGGACGGTCGAAATAATTTTGAAGCCGATGTCCGGTGTACTGGCGGGGCTACCCGCATATTCGGGCTCCGCACTGCTGGGGGACGGCTCGGTGCTGATGGTCCTTGATCTGAAGGAGATACTCTGATGGCGATCAAATTCACGAAATTTCGCGCAATTTTTAAAGATATTGTGGGGGGAGATGATGCGGAGCCCCTTCTGGAATGGCTGCTGAAGCACCCCAAGGGGAAGATCGACCTGTCCCAATGCAGTCACCTGCAACCGGCCAACCTGCAGGTATTGATGGCCGCAAAATGTACGATTTTGGCCGAACCCAGTGACAAACTCCTGGCGCAGTGGCTGCGAAGTGCATTGACGCCGACCGTGGAGAAATAATATGGCTAAAACCATCATGGTGGTAGACGATTCTCCGACAATGAGGCTGAGTCTCAAATTATGTCTGGAGTTGGGTGGATTCAACGTCGAATGTGCCGGAGATGGTGTCACGGCGTTGAAACTCCTTACCGCGGGGGTCAAGCCCGATCTCATCATTTCCGATGTCAATATGCCGAACATGGGAGGAATGGAGTTCATCAGAAACCTCCGGACAGTTCCTGGGTTTCGTTTCACCCCGGTATTGATGCTCACCACGGAGAGCCTGCAGGAGAAAAGGGACGAAGCTAAAAAGTACGGGGCAACAGGCTGGTTGGTCAAGCCCGTCACCGGTCCCGACATGATCAAGGTTATCAAACGGGTACTCCCCGGAGCGTGAGAGATGCCGGGAAAAAGGCCATGAAAATCAACCCAAGCTTTCCGGGCAAGCTTTTTGACTCACCAG
>CAIUUR010000198.1 GCA_903902345.1 uncultured Geobacteraceae bacterium
CTCTGAAAATGTCCATCTCAGATATCAGTCCCTTCACATAATAAACTCCAGCAACATATCCAGCCTCATGTGATTAGGTAGATGATTTGCAAATGCCTTGCCATTAAGCTTGTGCACTCTCGTGCATCCAGAACCAAAATATCAGAAGCAATTGATCAAGTATACCAAGCACGTTGGAAGAAAAATAAAGATGGTAAGGGGTGCCACCACCGGTAATGTGTTCACCCGTTTCTTGGTCTTAGGTTGACCCACCTAAAAGTTGCCGTATTATGGTTTTGGAACGAATATTCACGGAACATGATTCACTATATGCTGCGCGGACATGCATAGTTTGATTTTGAAGGGATTTTATCGAGGGGTACCCAGCCCAGTTAACTGCCATTTTATTTCAGTGAATATCTGGAAATACAATCAGGATGGATTGCCAAATCTCCGTGATCAATGGAGATGACATTAAAAAGCAGCGGTAAACTTCTTGAGGAAGCTTGCCGCTGCTTTTTTTGCTGAGTGATGAATCGATTGAAAGAGTTACTTTGCTGTGTTCAGCCTTTTGGACTCATACAGCCGCCAGGATGGTCCTTCGATGGATATAATTACGGAGTGATGTATCATTCGGTCAACGGTGGCTGCGGTAATAACCGGGTCACCCAGGTAATCGCCAAGCTCCTTAAAGTCAACGTTGCTCGTAATAATCGTCGAACCTTTGCAGTAGCGACCATCAATTACCTTGTGAAACAGACAGGCGTTCCTGGCGTCATGCTGTTCCAACCGGTCGAAGCCGAGCTCGTCGATGAGCAGAATCTCGGGAACAAGAAAGAGCTTGAGCTTTTGTTCAAGGGTGTTGTCGGCCAGACTTGCCAATAATTCCCGCAGCATGCCGGAAGCAGTGACATAGCGGCAGCGAAAGTTTTTCTGACAGCCGACAAGTAGCAGCGCTTTACTAATGTGACTCTTGCCCGTCCCGGAGTTGCCGGCAAAGATCACCCCCTGCTTACGGCTGGCAAAGGAAAGAGTGGCGAGGTCCATGATCTGTCTTTTATCGACGCCAGTCTGGAAGACGAAATCGAAGTCGGCAAGAAGTTTGCGCTCCGGCAGTTTTGCTTCTTTAATGCGCCGCTCGATCTGACGCTCGGCAAGTGAGTTGGCCTCCATGGCAAGCAACCGCTCCAGCAGTTCGGTGCAAGGCGTTGCCTCTCTGGAAGCCCTGTTTAATTCTTCATCCAGAACACTGGCAATCCGATTGAGCTTGAGCGTTTGGAGATACTTTTTGATTTGGGCTGTGGTGTCCGTACTCTTCATGTTATTTTTCCTTCGGGGTTTGGATTAAAGAGGACGTCGTACTCATCCAAGGGCCGTTGTTTTATCTGCGGCAGCGCTTGGCGCAGTTCGTTTGCCGCCCGCTCGTTGCGGATCGACTCCAGGGTCCTGGGGATTGCTTTTGCCGTCAGTATCCGCTCTACGGCCTTGCAGTCATAGGCGTGGTAGTGGCATGCATGAGACAGTGCGTTATTAATGTCCTCGCAGTGATAACGCTCTTTCAGGTGCAGGATATAGCGGGCATGGAAGCCAGCATTCTTGGGATAGCTAACCTTCAGTCCCCGCAGGAAATCCTCTGCATATGCACCTAATTCCATAAACTGTACCTGCACAGACTCCAGGCCATATCGAAGCGTTTTTATCCGGTGAATCTCGGAACCGTCCAAAGTAATCTTTGCTCCGGCAGGTGCCCGCTCATGGCTAATGATGAGGGAAAGCTCCGGCGAATAGATCAGCACCTCGTGTTCTGTGGCCTTCATGGTCACAATATCGGTTATATGATCATAGGGGATCGGGTATCGATTGGTCTCAAAGTCAATATACCCATCAAGACTACAGACCCTGAGGGCCACTTCAGCACAGTCATAAAGATGGAGTGGCAGCGGTTGCAGAGCGGTTTGTTCTTGTTCAAGGAATAGCTCCAACGGCAGACGATTGGTGGTATCGTGGCGGTGCATATCACTTTTCTCCGCCAGCCACCAGCGGGCGCAGGCGCGAAGGTCTTCCAGATCCTGAAATTCGCGGCCACACAGCAGATTTCCTTCTACATACTGAAATGGCCTTTCAATTTTTCCCTTCGTTTCTGGTCTCGCCCGCTGACAAATTACCGGTTTACAGCGATAATGAGTAATAAACGCGGCAAAAGCCGGGTTTATCACCGCTCTTCCCGCCTCCCAGCGCAATACCACGGTTTTTTCGCTGTCATAAAGACATTGAGCCGGTACGCCACCGAAGTGGGCAAAAGCGTCATGATGGCGACGGATCAGAGTAAAGAAATCCCGGCGTGGGGAGAAGTCGATAAAATGCCGCCTCGAAAAGCCGAGGATATAGGAAAAACATTGTATTTCCGCCGGGCCGGTTTTGAGGAATTTGATTCGATACGGGCTCCAATCCATTTGCCCTTGAATACCCGGCTCGGTTTCAAACCGAACCACTGGCGTATGTTTGGGGCCGGTGCGAAGTGAGCGCAGCCGATCCCGCAAGATCGTGATGCCTCCATCATAACCGACAGCGGTTAGCTCTTCATAGAGGCGTAATCCAGTGATTCTGGGGTATTTTTCCAGAATCTTTTTGACCGTATCCTCAAACGGACCAAGCTTTTTGGATTTGGGAAGCGAACGGGGCGAACTCTTTGCCGGAAGAATGTCATGCCCTTCATCTCGCAGAGCATCGTGCTTTCTGAGGATACTGCGCACCGTGTTGCGACTGATGGCGAAGTGCCGGGTCAAGGCTCGAATAGACCATCCCTTTTGCGTTTTCATAAGAACAAGCTGCTGTTCCAGATCTTCCCTGCTGTGGATAACGATGGCCATATGCGTTCCTCCTGAGCTCAAGGCAATGAAGTATGATACTGAAGTTCAATTTGCGTCTGGTTCAGCGTAATCAGTGCCATGGCGCACCCCGCTCGTAACCTTTTTTCTTCATGTTCAGTGAATGAGCGCAGTTCCGTGCTGGAAAGCAGGCACGTCACCTCCAAACAGCTCCTTTCCAGGCCGACAAGCCGACGTTGCAACAGTTTGGCAGGATAAGATAAGCCTTGTTCTGCTGCAGGAGCGACAAAGACCTCCTCATCGGGCCTGAGAACTGTGGCGCGTGGATCTTTAAGGATAGCCTCATGCTCACGTTGCGGCTTGCTTAACAGCGCGGAAACCACCTCTCTGGTCTCTCGCCAGGTAAGCTTCTGTTTGCGGATTGCCGCCAATAGATGTTCCTGGTTGCAGCGCTGCAACCGAGACAGCTCCACCCCGATGCTTGCAGACAGAAGCCCGAGGCGGATGCTCTCCTGCGCTTCATCACAGAGCCGTTCTATCAGCGCCAACCGCCTGCAGATCCGGCTCTTGTGACAGTTCAAAAGGGCTGCAATCTCAACCTGGTTCAAGCCATCCTCATGACAGAGAGAATGCACCACCAGAGCCTCCTCCATGCTTGTTATTGAGCGACCGACCCGATTGAGTAGCAGCATGGCGGCCTTGCAAGCCCTTGGCCCCACGTCTAAAATCCGAACCATCAACTTATCAAACCCCAGCTGGCGACCGGATCGGAGTCGCTTAAAACCATCAAGTAGTTCCGGATCCCCCTCAGCCATCCGACATACGACCACAGGAGCCTGCTGACCATACTTCAGCATAGAACGAAGCATGGCCTGTTCTGCTGCCGGATCGGCGATCCGTAGCGGAGCAAAGCGCTCGCCAATCTTTTTTATCGGCATGGATATCGTCTCTTGAGCAACTTGGGCTAGATCGGCGGTCATACCACGGTTCTCCGCAACGTGAAATTTATGGATCCGGATAGAAAGGTACCCGACCGACGGCTTTTTGACCATCACCTCTTATAATATGACCGGGGGGTAGTAGACCGAAATCAGCCTGTATTCCGGATAGTTGATGCTTGATCACCTCTTGAACACGTCTTATGAGTAGTCGTGCGATATACTCAATGATTATAAGCTGTTGCACCCCCATCACCTCTTGAACTACCCTCGGGGGATAGTCGAGGGGAGTTACCCGCTGCGGAGGAAGTTTTAGCGGTGGAGGTGTTGAAATTGGGGATGGAGATGCTGGCGAATCAGAAACGGGAGCCAACGACTTCAGGCGGTCCCGAAGATAACTCTCCCGAGCACAGTGCCGGTTCTTCAGATTCCATTCGGCACACTTCCGAATGTGCCATTGCCTTTGGCATTCGGGGGTGCCGCAGGTCTTCTGACGATCGCCAAGTCGGGGGTTTGGGAGAAACCACTTCTTACAGATCCGGCAGGGTCGCTTTTTTCCATGACATTTTTGTCCCATCGTTTTTTCCCCCAGTTTGCTTAGAGGAGAACGATGCGGAATATTTAGGTGGAATGGGGGAAAAAGGGTGTGGGTCAATAAAAACGGGCAGTAGGAGATGCTTGAAAACGGTTAGGTGGGTCAGGTTACCGGCGGTGGGTGGGTCAAGACTTCACCGGTGGTGGCA
>CAIUUR010000199.1 GCA_903902345.1 uncultured Geobacteraceae bacterium
CGAAGGGGGGAGGACAGAAGGTGATGCTGAAGAAATTGAGGTAGTGGGGTAGCGTTTATCCTTGAACGTTGCGAGCGTATCGGCTAATATGCAATTCAAATGCATAATAGCCGGAGGTGCTGATAATGATTCTCCAACGGACACTTGAAGCCTCTGTCAGGCGGGCTGCAGAGCAATTTCCGGTGCTGCTTATCACCGGCGCCAGGCAGGTCGGCAAGACCACACTTTTGCGCCGGATAAGCGGTCCTGAACGCACCTACGTAACCCTTGATGACCCACGTCTGCTTGCTCTCGCAAAAGAAGATCCGCTACTCTTTCTGCAACGCTTCAAGCCGCCACTTCTTATTGATGAAATCCAGTATGCACCGGAACTACTCCCCATAATCAAGATGCAGGTCGATGATGCCAGAGCCAGTGGCATGTTCTGGCTAACCGGATCTCAGCAGTTCCATCTGATGAAAGGAGTATCGGAATCGTTGGCGGGAAGAGTCGCAGTGCTGAATCTTATGGGACTCTCCCGCCGTGAAATGATTGGTCGTGCTGAAGATGGCGCTTTTTCACCTGACACTGATGCGATAAACATTCGCCTTCAAGCAACCCCACCACTTGATCTCGCCGAGTTGTATCGCCTCATCTGGCGGGGTTCCTTTCCAGCGATAGCGCTTAATGCTGAGCTGGATCGCGACCTTTTCTTCAGTTCCTATCTCCAAACCTATCTTCAGCGGGATGTGCGGGATCTGGCAAAGGTTGGCGATGAAATGGCTTTTCTCCGTTTTCTGCGGGCCACTGCGGCGCGCACCGGGCAACTCGTGAATTTTGCCGACTTGGCGCGAGATGCGGATGTGGCGCCTAACACAGCCAAAAGTTGGCTTTCGATTCTCCAGACGTCCGGAATTGTCTGGTTGTTGCAGCCTTGGCATACAAATCCGACCAAGCGGCTGGTAAAAACTCCCAAGCTCTACCTGCTTGACACCGGTCTGGCCGCCTATTTAACAGAGTGGTCAACTCCGCAAACTCTTGAGGCGGGCGCAATGAGCGGCGCAATTCTGGAAACATGGATACTAACCGAGTTGCTGAAGAGTTATCTTCACAACGGTCTTACTCCGCCATTTTACTATTTTCGGGATAAAGATAAACGGGAGATAGACCTGCTGATTATCCGCGACAACACCATCCATCCGCTTGAGTGCAAAAAATCGGCATCACCTGGCAAGGATGATGTACGAAATTTTGCGACACTGGAAAGCGTCGGCATGCCGATCGGCAGCGGTGGTGTTATCTGTCTTTCGCAGCAAGCGCTTCCGCTTACGCGGACTGTGTGGTCGATTCCGGCGGGTGCGGTTTAAGCCATCGTTATGAAACATGAACCCGTGCGCACCCTACGACTGTCCTTCTGTCTAACCACCCCCCGACCCCGTCCTTAGCCAAGGACGGGGAGTGTTTGGTCGGGTTTTGAGTCCGGCGGTTCAAATCCGCCCGTCGCCTCCAGATAAAAAAAGTGGTCAACCTGCCCAGGGTTGACCACTTTTTTTGTGAATTATTTCTTGGGAGAGTTGACTACCCGATTCAGTTTTTTACAAAGGGGAGCCGGAGTGAAAACATGGTCTGCCCGTTCCGAGACTTGAAGCTCACTTTGCCGCCAAGATAGCGCTCTCCAAAAAGTTTCATGCTGTACGTGCCGATGCCACGACCCGATGAACTTTTGGTGCTGAAGGAACGTTTGAAGATTCTCCCTTGGACATCTTTGGGGATTTCACCCTGGTTTATGACCGATATGAAAACCTCTGAATTGTGTTCGAATTGCGAGATGATGACCGTTCCGCCGGGTGGCGTAGCTTCAAGCGCATTGAGAACCATATTGCCGACAACACGCCGGAGCATCGCACGGTCGGTTGTTATGTGACTGTCGGAAACATTTTCCATGGTGATACTTCTGCCGGGTGTCCGGACATGATTACCGTACAGTTTGCACACGTCTTGAAGCAATTTTTTGAGTGAACAGTTTTCTAAATTGGGTACATATTCTCCATTTTCCGCCGCCAGCAGCAGACGTTGTTGTGATATCTCCTCCACCAGGTTGTCCGACAGGTCAACCAGAATCTGTTTGTATCCCAAATCATTTTTTTTCTCTCCGCCATCGTTGTCCCGCAATATGCCGGCTATACCGCTGATTCCTCCGATGGTATTTAAAATATCATGAAAAAAGGTGTTTTCCAGCACCTTTCTCCGTTTATCCGAACCGATATCTTTCAGGGAAATTACGGTGAATGTCGTTCCGGTAATCTTCACCGGTGTTGCCTGAACATCAAGGTCGAGAGCAGTTCCGCTATTACGGGATAGTTCTATGCCACATTCTCCACCGACCTGTTGTCCGGACTCCTGGCTTGACAAAATTGCTGAAACAATACCGCATGTTGAACAGAGTTCCGATGTCCCGCATCCTCCGGGACCTTCACCGCTGTGGACACAACTGACGGCTTCTCCGGGGCGCATCCCATTCAGAACCGTCTGATCCGACACTCCGAACGTTGACAGTAATTTTTTGTTTACTGCCACGATCTGACGATGTTCATTCAGTACCAGAATCATTTCGGGAACGGCATCAATAAAGATGGATATGATCGGTTCAACACTGACTGCATTGATTTGCGCAGCTATTTCAAAATCACTTGCCCGTTCGGATGGTGCAAAAAAAGTCGGTTCCGCCATAACCACTGCTCCTGCCGATGTCCTGATAACGATAATGGTTCATTACAGCGATTGATACGGTTCAGCTGTTGCGCTGAACCTGTCCTGTAGGTACGTCCGGATTCAAAATTTCAAGGAATGCAACAATGCAATAAAAATCCGAAAATAGCAACAATTGTGATTATTTTGAAACAATGTCGGTTACAATAAAGTCCGTTCCCTGTTTGGGGAAACGGACTTTACTCTGCTTATCATCGTCAGCTTCCCGGGATTATCTGATGGTCAATCGATCCGCCACCAGGCTTCCCCTGCCAACTGTCAGTTTTCCCTGCAGAGTCGTCAAACCGGACCGGCTTAAGAACCCGGCGTCGAACCCTCCCTTCAGGACGATGGCCACCGGGTTACGAAGGACAACATTCTCCGCCGGCACCACGTTCTCGGCCTCGATGGTGGCGGATAACGTCACCTTGTCGTAGGCGACCTGGAGGGAGTTATCATACACCGGCGGGGGGCCGATATTCCGCACCGGCGGCATTGTGTTGAAGATGGCGGTGACCATGGTCGCACTATTCAGGTTCAGAGTGCAGAGGGCGGTTCCCTGGCAGCCGCCGGACCAGCCGGCAAAGAGCGAGGCAGCGCCGGGGGTTGCGGCGAGGGTGATGGTGTCGCCGGAGGGTAGCGTGGCGGCGCAAATTCCCGACTGTGGCGGATAACTGCAGGCGACCGTAACGCCGGGGGTGGTGGGGGGGAGAGTGTTGATGGAGCCTCCGCCACCCCCGGTGAGAATCAGCGTCAGGTCATAGCTCGGGACGAAATTTGCCGTCACGGTTTTATCCGACGTCATGGTCACGATACAGTGGAACCCGGAGACGCTGTCGCAGCCGCTCCAGGAGGAGAAGCCGTTCCCGCCGGTCGCCGCCGGCGCAGTCAGGGTAATCGTTTCGCCCAGGGGATAGCTGAGTCTGAAGGGGGTGGCGCCATTGCCGACGCCGTCCAAGTCGTTATGATCGGCTGACACCGCCACGCCGTTTGCCGGATTACGGGAAGCGACCGTCAAGATTTTGCTCGGGGTGAAGTTTTCGGCGCCGCCGCCGGCTGTCCCTGCCAGGATCATGGCGGGGGGCGTCCCGGTGATCAAACCCAGGGATGTCACCGACCTGTTGGTCATTCCCGTCGACGGAACCTGGCTCCAGCTGATTCCCCGGTTGGTGGTGGCGAACACACCGCCACCATCGGTGCCGGCATACAGGGTCGGCGGGTTTGTCGTGGAGTCCAGAGTCAACGCCAGGATGGAGGTATTCGCCAGGCCGGTATTGGCTGCATACCAGGAATTCCCGCCATCACTGCTGACGAAGAGCCCGTTGCTGCCGGTTCCCGCAAAGAGCGTTGTGGGGACGGCCGGGTCCAGCACCAGACTGTTAACCCAATCGCTGGTCAACGGGATCCCCGTGCCAAGAGATTGCCAGGCCCCGCCGTTGACACATTTGAAGAGCCCCCCCAGGGTCCCGGCATAGAGAGTGGTGGGAGTGACCGGGTCAACGGCCAGGGTCTGGACATAGCTGTTTGTCAGGCCGGCGCCGACGGCGTTCCAGGTTGCACCGCCGGTCGTACTGCTGAAGACACCGCCATCGGTCCCGGCATAGAGTATGGCCGGGGCGCTTCCGGCAATGGCCAGGCTGTTGATCGCCAGGTTTGACAGCCCGTTGTTGGCCGCGGTCCAGCTGTCGCCGCCGTTACTACTTCTGAAGAGTCCCCCCAGGTAGGTCCCGGCGTAGATAGTCGTAGGAGTTGCCGGATCGACGGCCAGGGAGAGGATGCTCCGGTTGGTGAGCCCTGTGGAGACGGAACTCCAGGCTGTTCCTGAAGCGCTGCTCCGGTACATACCTCCCCCCTGGGTTCCCGCATACAGCGTGGCCGGCGACGTCGGGGCGACGGCGAGGGAAGTGACGATAGTCGCAACCATCCCTGCGTTGGTGACAACCCAGGAGGCTCCGTTGGTGATGCTCTTAAGGACACCCCCCTCGGTTCCGGCGTAAACGGTATCCGGCGTGGTTCGGTCCATCGTAAGTGCATTAACGTAAACTCCACCCAGGATGGTGGTGACGGCGTTCCACGTCGCGCCACTGTCGGAGCTGGTGAAAATCCCCTGGTCGCTCCCTGCGTAGAGCATCTTCGACCCGGTCCCGGTAGACGCCAGAGATGTGATCCAGCTGCCGGTGGGGAGCCCGACACTGACCGAGCTCCATCCCCCCCCGCCGACGCTTCGGTACACCCCTTTTTGGGTGCCTGCGTAGAACGAGAACGGTGCGGAGCTGTCGATCTCCAGGGAGAGTACATACAGGTTAGTCAGACCGCTGTTTACCGTGTGCCAACTCCCCCCCCCGTCACTGCTTTGATAAACGCCGTTGCCGCGGGTGCCGGCGTAGAGTATGGTGGGTGTTACCGGATCGAAGGCCAGGGAGGTTATCCAGAGGGTGGAGGGGAGCCCGCTGCTCACGGCGTTCCAGTTTTCACCACCGTCGGCGCTCCTGAATAGTCCGTGGTCGGTTCCGGCGTAGAGAGCTGCCGGAGTAGCGCGGTCAAAATGAAGAACGTGTACGGTTGCCGTGGCCAACGGGGTGTTGATGCTTGCGGGACTCCAGTTCGCTCCGCCGTCGACGCTCCGGTATACTCCCCCCAGATAGGCTCCGGCGTAGATGGTCATGGGTGTGGTCGGGTTCACGGCCAGGGAAAAAATACTCTCGTTGGCAAAAGTCGTCGAGACCGCTTTCCAGGTTCCGCCACCATCCATGCTCCTGAATACCCCGTTGTCATAGGAAGCTGCATAGATGGTGGCCGGGTTGCCCGGATCCACGACGAGGGCGCTAATATCGCCCCCTTCCGGGCCGGTTACCGTCCAGTGGGCAGTAACCAACGAGGGGAGGGTAAGCGTCACCAGGAAAAGAAGTATGAAGATGGGGCGGGTCATGGTGACTATCTCAGGATTTTTCGGATAAATCCGTTCCTTCCGGCAAGCAGCAGGGCAAAGAAGGTGGAGAGAAGGACGAAGGTGGAGGGTTCCGGGACGGGAATCGTTTCGTAGCTGTAATCCAGAGTGGCATAGACCCCGGCCTTGTTGGTAATGACAAAGGTCGGATCCGCGCCGTTGGAGACAATGGTCACGAGGTTCCCCGCTCCCACGGGTATGTCGAAGGTCGCTCCGGCCGTGCCGATAAAAGCTGCGACGTTTGCCTGGAGATAGTTGTAGCTGTCCGGATAGGCGGCAGGAATAAAGGAAACATCTCCCGACAGGTAGGTGGTCCCTCCGGCAAGGACAAGGCTGTTCACCGGGGCCAGGTTGGGACTTTCCAGCTGGTTGAGGGAGAGGGGGGCGGATGGTGGCTGATACAGTATATAGACCAGGTTCGACAATGAAGTAATAGTCAGCGGACTCTGCGAGTTATTGGTTGCAGACAGGATACCATTTGCCCTGGTATAGATATTCAACTGCGCGCCGGTCAGTCTACCCAGCGTCTGGTCGAATTTAGTGAAGGTCAGATTCCTCGTGTAGTCGATGTCCCCATTGGAATCGACTCCCCAGGCGACATCCTGCAAATTCCAGTTTTTGGTTGCACTGTTGTAGCCGTATCCGGCTTCCTGGCTTATGAGAAGCGCCGTCGCATGGGTGGTAAATGAAACGAGAAGCAGTGCTGTCAGAATGATGGTGCCGTACAAAAATTTCATATGATCTCCCTGTAGAGTTACCCCTTTTGCGGGGTTATCGACTTGCTGCATGTTTGTTCATTTTTGAAAACTCACCGACTTGGCTCCGCGTCTCCCATTGCTTCACCTCTCACCATTCTTCGTCTCGCAATCCCCACCACCCCCAGGGCGATACCCAGGAGGAGGTAGGTGGATGGTTCCGGGATCACGTTGGAGGGGGGCGAGTAGAGGTAGTCCAGGGTGGCGTAGATTCCGGACTTGTTGACGAATGAAATGATCGGGTTCCCGTTGAGATAGGTAATGGTCGAGACATTGTTCGTACCCACCGGGATGGTGAAGGTCGAGCCGGTCGTGCCGATAAAAAAAGCATCGCTGGCTTGATTATAGCTGTAAACGTCCGGATTCACCGTGGGAGTCAGGGAGGCCTGACCCGAGGTGTACGTTGCTCCTCCCGCCAGGGTAATTTTGCTCAGAAGGGAGGCATAGCTGGGGCTGGTGAGGGTGTTGGCCTTCAAGCCATCGGTGGGGAGCTGATAATACACTGTCACCCCGTTTTTCAATTGTCTGATCGTGGAGGTGCTGGCCGAGGTGTTGGTAACGGATATCGCTCCGCTTGCATTGGCATAGAGTGTCAGCGTTGCGCTCACTAGAGATCCCAGGGAACCGTCGAATTTATCGAAAGTGAGAGCTGTGGAATTGCTGAGGTTGCCACTGGCGTCGAGCCCCCAGGCGACATTCTGCAAATTCCAGCTGTTGGTGGTCGTGTCGTAGCCGTAGCCGACTGTCTGGTGAATCTGAAAGTACGCCATGGCCGAGGTACTCCCCACGGTGAGGAGTATTGCGACCAGAACGGGAAAAAAATGCCACGTTTTCATAATCTACCTCCACGCTGTCGAATTGGTTATCCGAATAATATTCTTCACGTACCATGCTGCAGTAACATCCTCGCCTTGGTCGCACCTTCGAATCCCGGAGAAATCTTCAGCGCCGTCTTCAACTCCTCCCGTCCCTCCGCCCTACGACCCGCCTTGAGCAGAGCTGCGCCGTAATGGTAGTGGACATCGGGAACTTGCGGCGCCCTGGTGACAGCCGACTGTAACAGTGACAGGGCCTGTTCCAGCTTTCCCTGCTTGAGTAGCACCCATCCCAGGGTATCAACCAGACCGGGGTCGCCGGAACGCCTGCTGTAGGCGCGGGATGCCAGTTCTTCAGCCCGTTGCAGGTCGTAGCCGTACTCGGCGTGCAACAGGGCGATATTGTTCATGACGGCGACCTGGTCGGGGGAGCGGTCGAGAGCCTCTTCATAGTATTTCAGGGCGGAAAGATGCTCCCGGTGGTGTATAAACAAGTCTCCCAGGGCGATGAGGGGGAGCGGCGAGGTCAGATCTTTTGATGCCAGATCCCTGAGGTTCTCCTCCGCCTCGCTTCTACCTCCCTCGGCGTCCCGGATAACGGCCAGGGATACCTGCAACTCCATATCCCCCGGTTTTTCTCTCAGCCCAGCCTCTGCCTGGTGACGCGCCTCGTCATAGGAGTTGTTGCCCAGGAGCAGGTCGATTAACTCCTTTCTGATGTTCCTCCTGGAGGGATCAACGGTAAGGATCGCCCGATACTGTTGCTCCACCTGGTCTCGCCTGCCGGTGGCGCTGTAGAAACGGGCCAGCAGCGCATGGAGTTCCGGCTCTTGAGGCGACAGCAATAACGCCTGGTTGGCCTCCGCAATGGCCGCTTCCGGCTCCATCAGGACAAAATAGAGCTTACTCAACTCCAGATGGGCATCATACAGTTTCGGGTCGATGCGGAGCGCCGCCCGGTAGCTGGTTCGAGCATCGGCAAGGGCGCCCAGCTGACAGTAGGTGCGAGCCAGCCAGAGGCGAGCTTCGCAGTCACCTCGATTCTGGGTGATGGCGTTTCGCAGTTCCAGCGTCGCCTCCCGGAATTTCTTCTCTTCATAGTAGCTGAGGGCGCTGGCCATATAGCCGGAGCTCTCGGATTTGAGTTGTAACAGGTTGTAGCGGTACGTCATCCAGACCCCGCCCAGGAGGAGGCAGACGACCCCCCCGGTGGCGCAGAATTTTGCGCCGCTTTTTCTCAACCACCAGAGGTAAAACCTTTTCCCGGTGATATCGGTTCTTTTCCGGTCCGTCCGAAAGGAGCGCCATGATTTCACCAGGTCAAAAAAAATGTAGCTGATCATCCCCAGAGACGGAGCCACCCCCCAGAGTACGGTTTTAGACAGTTTCCCGGCGAGGCGTGAAAAGAGCGAGTATGAATGCAGATAAAGAGCAAGGGCGGCAACCGCCACCAGGCCGGCGATGGATAACTTGAGAGAGCTTTTTGTCCCCCATCGCCGGAGCAGGTTCCAAAAACCGGTGCGGTGTCTCCGTTTGAGCCAGTAGAGCCCCAGATCAAGGGAGATAATGCCGGTAATCACCGTAAGAAGCAGGTGACCTGTTAACGTTGTCGACATGGAGAACTCCGCATAGGTGCTTAGGTCGTTGCCGCAGTGACAGCCGCATGACGGCAACTCCGCTTCGATTCCGGATTTCGTCCGCGGGAGCCCAGAAGCGCCCTGGCCTGGGAAGCTTCCCTGAAGGAGGGTGACAGCTCCAGGGCCTTGGTCAGTTGGCTCCGCCCTTCCTTCAGGTCACCCGTTGCCAGGAGCGCTGCTCCCAGATGGTAGAGCTTTGTCGAAGAGGGAGCCTGGAGCGTGGCCATCCGGAGAAGCGGCAGAGCCATGACCGTCTTCCCCTGGCGAAAGAGGACCCACCCCAGAGTGTCCAGCACGACCGGGTCATGGGGTGACTGTTTAAAAAGGAGCAAGGCCAGCATGGCGGCACGATTCAGATCATAGCCGTGGTCGACAATAAGGTTGGCAAGGTTGTTCATGGCGCGGGCGTTCTCCGGGTCCCGCGTCAATACCTTTTCATAACTCCCGGCGGCGGCGGTGAACTCTCCTTGCAGCGTGAACAGGTCGCCCATCCCCAGGTGCGGTAACGGCGACCGCGGGTTAACCACCGCAGCACTCCGGAGGGTCATCAGTGCTTCATCGCTTCGCTCCAGTTTTCGGAGAGCGGTGGCCCGGAGCAGCAGCAGATTCATATCCCTGGGCGATACTTTCAGACCCGTCTCGGCTTCCCCGTTGGCCTCATCATAGGCCATGCGCGCCAGGGCGTTATCCACGAGTTGGGCTCTCATGGCCGGATCGTCGGGATTCGTCTTCAGTATCCGCCGGTACAGATCCGCCGCCTGGCCGTACGCACCTTGCCGAGTGAATATCCGGGCCAGGAGACAGAGGGGGGCCACCTCGGCCGGTTTCAGAGTCCCTGCTGTCTGCGCCGCTTTCAGCGCTTCCGGAAACTCTCCGGAAACCAGCGCCAGCCAGCCATGCACCAGGTGGGCCTCGTAGAAATTGGGAGCAAGCCAGACCGCGGTCCGCGCATATTCCAGGGCATCCCTGCCGTCCCCGATCCTCCAGAGAGTCTGAGCCAAACCCAGGTGAGCCACCGGATCGCGCGGATTATGTTTGATGGCGTTGCGCAGTTCGATGGATGCTTCCCGGTACTGTTCTTTCGTCAGGTATCCTCTGGCCGTCATGAGATAATTGGTCGATTCCCCCCGGAAGAGAGTATCCTGCATCACCACGGTTCCCACGGCAAGAAATAGTATGAGGGCGATGACACCAGTATGCACGGTGCTGCGTTGCAGCCACCATTGCTTGAAAGAGACCTCCTCCAGTGAGAACCAGAGATCGTTGACATAGTACTTGCGGCTGCTGGTCAGGTCGTACAGCAGATACCCCGTCATAAGCAGAATTGCACCGATGACCAGCAGGCTGTCAGTGGTGAAGAGGGCAGCGATATAGTTCCGAAGGAGGGGTCCGGCGAACATTCCTATGGCGGAGAGGGTGGCGAAGAGAATCAAGATTAGCGCCACCTCCAGAAATCCGAGATTGGCCCGAAACCACCAGAAGATAAATGACTCCGGGTGCTCTGCACCGACGTCGCGATTGAGCTCTCCATAAATTTTTCTGGCGCAAAGCAGATCCCAGGTGACGTACCCCAGCAGGATCAGAATGGCGCCGACCATCAGCAGCTCGTATGTCGTGAAGGAATGACGGAAGGAGGAAGCCGCAACCATGGCGACAGTGCAGATTACGGAGAAGAAGATCAGTATCAGCAGCACTCCCCGGAGTATGGTAAGATTGGCCATAAACCACCAGCCGAGAAACGACTCGGGGGGATCGTCATCGGCCTCGGCATACCGGTTGAGTTCACGATATATCCTATGGGCACGCAGCAGATCCCAGACCATATACCCCACTCCCAGGAGGGTCACGATTGTGCTGATCACAAGGAGACGGTACGAGGTGAAGATGTCGACAACCTTCCTGCCATAGGTGGAACCGCCGAACAGACCGGACGCAATGAGGATCAGAAGCAGGGTGAAGATCTTTCCCAACGCCCGAACGTTCGTGAGATTGGAATTTAACCACCAGGCAAGAAAAGATTCCGCACTGTCGAGATCATGGGCAATGTTACGGTGGACCTGGCGCGCACGGGAAAAATCGTAGGTCAGATATCCCGCCAGGGCCAGCAGTGCGCCGACCGTGGCCGCCCTGGCCGGTGTGACGGAGCCGGCAATTTTCTGCCAGACGCCGGAATCCAGAAAGAGCCCGACGATCAGCAACGATGAGGAGGGGATCATCGTCCAGAGTTTGATGCGGTTGCGCCGCGACCACCATCGCAGGAACGGCCCCTCATCCTTGTTCTTTTCAGAGAAATCGCGGTAGAAGCGGTGTGCGGATTTCAGATCATACAGATAACAGCTGAAGATGAGTAGCAACAATCCGGCGATGAGAAGACGGACCGGACCGGCGGGATTGATCACTTCACGATCCATGGCGGCTTCTTCCATGGCCGAATCCAGGTGTTTATAATCCGTGAGAGCCTTGACATCGATGGTGGTCGACGGGGATTCCGCAACGGACGGTTGTAACGCCTGGTGGGTGGGTGGCGCCGCGGGGTGAGCGCCATCGACTGCGTCACGGGGTAACGGATCTATGTCGATGCTTGCCCGGGAAGTCGTGGCAGTGGAAAGTCCCAGCATCAACAGGATCAGCAACCGGAGTAGCGGTTTTTTCAGGGTAACAATCATGATAATGGGGTGTTACGGGGCGCTCTTCGGGAGAGCCTGATTGCCGCCGCGACACCCACCCCGGCAATCAAGGCAAGGAGATACGATGAGGGTTCGGGAACAACAGTGTAGGCCGTGTTATTGGATCCTTTCACATCCCTGAGTCCACGGGAAGTAAGACCCCAGTCATAGGCCAAGGTGTCGGTTCCGTTGGCTACGGCGGTGAAGGTCAGGGTGGCCAGCAGGATATTTCCTCCCATGCCGCTCTGCAGGGCGACGAGGTCGCTGTCGGCAAGCAGGGACACCGCCTTGAGGTTTGCCACGCCGCTCACCGCGAAACTGGATCCCTGAAACAGTTCGTATGAAGCGACGCTGCCGAGAGCGCCGCCGAAACTGACGGAGGTGGGAATCAGGATACTCCGGTTGTAGAGAACATCCAGGTCATAGGCGGAGACGATTTCACCCGGCGACCGGATCGACATGATGATATCCAGGTTGTAGCTCTGCCCGCTGGTAACGCTGACTGTCCCGCTGGGAGAAAATTCGGGGGCAAGGTAAATCTCGGCCGGCGCCTGAAAAGCATAGCCGATGAAGACTGCGATTACCAGTGAATAAACTAACTTAAGCATGAGGGATCTCCCGTCCATGTTGCTCGTACAATCCGTCCGTTATGGTACGCAATTTTTATTGGTGCAGGTCAACACGCAGCCCCGCGTGTCATTGATGGTGATCAATCCATCACCGTTCAGGTCCCGGGGATCCCCCGTTCCCACCTGTTGGTCGATGGCGGTGAAGATGAGGTTGATATCATTCCGGTCGATCTTGCCGTCACCGTTCACATCGCAGACGGTTACCCCGTAGTAGTAGTCGATGTTGGATGCCGTCACCGTCTGGCCCAAAGGATCCAACCCCGTAACACTCCCGGTGGTGGAGTGCTGAAGCGAGACCGCCACGCCGGTGGCGTTGCAGGTCATGGCGCCGCCGCTGACGAGAACGGACCCCGGGCAGGAGACCGTGGCGCCGCCACCGTCCACCACCGTCACCCCCGTCAGCGTATCGTTTCCCGTATTCGTCACGTCGTAGCTCCAGGTCACGGTGCTCCCTGTCACCAGTTTCACTCCCGTGGGTGTATCATTGTCGAACCCGTTGGTTTTGGTGACGATGGCCAGGGAGGAAATGTCGCCGGAGGCGGTGGCGCTATTATTGGTGATATTCGACTCGGTGGTGACGGTGCCGATACTGCTGGTCACGATCACCGGCCCGGTTGCCGGAGCCGTATAGGAGATCGTCAAGCTCACCCCTTGACCGCTGCTCAGGGTGGCGGGGAGATTGGAGCTGGCGCCGGCGGTGGTGAAGGTGATGGCGCCGGTGCCGCTGTCGTAGGAACAGACGACGGAGCAAACGACTCCACTGAGACCGGGAGGGAGGGAGAGGGCATACACGACCCCCGCCGCCACTGACCGGCCGAGATTGCTGAAGGTGACCGGTACGGTGACCGTGCTTCCCGACCTGAAGACCGCCGGTGAGGCTATTGTTGTGGTGAGATCCGCCACGATACCCGAAGCGATGGCCGTGGTCGCTCCGGCACTGTCCGGGGCGGCGTTGAGCCCCTGGGAGGTGGAGGGTCCCACCGTCGCAGCAACGGTAACGCTGCCGCGTCCCGGGGCCGTGTAGCTGAGGGTGAGGTATTCCGTACTGCCGCCGGGCAGGGTGGTCGGCAGACCGGTCATGGTGACGACACCGCTCCCCGTATCATAGGTACAGCCGGTGGTGTCGCCGGTGCAACTTACACCGCTCAAACCGCCGGGCAAGGTCAGGGTATAGCTCACCCCTTCCGCCGCCGCCGGCCCCAGGTTTTGATAACTCACCGCCACGTCCACGGAGCCCCCGGGATTAACCACGGCCGGCGCCATCACCCCTGCTGTAACATCCGCCGTGGTGGCGCTCCCCGTGACCAGCGTGTTGCCGGCGGCGCTATCCGGTAGGCTGTTGACCCCCTGGTTGGAGGTCGTGGCGATGGTGGCAATCATCGCCACGGATCCGGATGAGGGGGCCACGTAGTACAGAGTTATCTTCTGGCTCTGTCCGCTGCTCAGGGAGCCGGGGAGCCCCGCAATGGCGACAGTTCCTTTCGTGTAGGAACAGGTGGCGCCGTCGCACCTGACGCCGGTAAGACCGGCGGGGAGGGATACGGAGTAGACCAGACCGTCGGCGGAAATAGCCCCACCGTTACTGAAAACGATCTGCGTGCCCACACTCCCTCCGGCGGCGGCATAGGTGGGGGGGGTGACAAACACCGTGACATCCGAGGCTTGAACCGTGAGATGCACCGTGCCGGCCGTCGCCCCACCGGAAATTGTGTAGCTGAAACTGTCGATCCCGCTGTAGTTTGTGGCGGGGTAGTAATCGTAGGCGCCGTCACCACTCACCACCGCCGAGCCGTGGTTCGTGGCGATGCTGCAGGGGAAGACGCCGCAGGCGGAGCCCGTACCGGAGACGGTCAGCAGCGCGATGCCGACACCGGTATCATTGGTCAGGACGCTGGAGTTGTTGACGCTCTGCCCCGTGTCGGGGGAGGAGGAGTGGAGCACGCCGTTCACCGTGGTGACTCCGGTGTCATCCACGGCAATGGCGTGGGCCGAAACGGTGATATCTTTGGTGGCGGTGTGGCCGGTTGCGGTAGAGTCGCTGGTTGCCCCGGTGGTTCCGGTGGCCGTTACCGTACCTGCAGCCGTGGGGGCGCCCGATACCGTGCAGGTCACGCTGGTCCCCGCCGGGATGGTGGCCGGTGCGCTCCACGAAGGGCTCCCTGTGCTGTTCATGGTACAACTCCCCGCCGTGACACCCGGGGGGAGAGCGGTCACGCCGCAGGTGGCGCCGGAAGCAGCTTCGTTGCCGCTGTTGCTGCAACTGAAGCTGCCGCTGTAGGAGTCCCCCAGAAAGGCTGTCGCCGGTAATCCGGCCAGGCTGACGCTCATTTGGGAGCTGGTTACCGTCACGGTGATGGCCGCGTCCGCCGTATTCCCCAGGCTGTCGCTGATCCGGTAGATTACCGGGCTTGTGGTCCCCGAATAGGTCGCCTTGGGAGTGAAGGTCACCGTGCCGTCGGCGTTAACATGCCAGTTTCCTTCGGCGGTTATCGTGCTCTTGCCGTAATCGTCCAGGAAAAAAAGCGTGGTGGGATCCAGCGTCCCTCCCGGCAGGGCGCTGTCATTGGCCGCCACAGTTAACGTCACCGGTGTCAGGTACGATGTGGTGGCGCTGTCGGCGGTGGCCGTCACTCCGGCCGGCGCCACGATTACGGTGATGGTGGCGCTCCCTGTTCGGCCGCTGCTGTCGGTGACGGCGTAGGGGAGGGTCGTTGTGCCGGTGAAATCGGTGGCCGGGGTGAAGGTGACAAGGCCGGAACTGTCCACCGACCAGACGCCGTCGGGTGTGGTTTTCGTGCTCTGGATACCGCCGGTTGTCGTATCCAGGTCCACCATGCTCCGGTCGAACTGATAACCGGCGGACGGCACGTCGTTGTCCAAAATCGCCAGGGAGAGTGCCATGTTGACCTTGGTGACTGCCGTATCAGGAAGGGGAAGGGGAACTGCTCCCCCCGTGACGAACACCGACAGAACCGCCTGGTTGGAGTTCCGCGCCGCACTGTCCTGCACGGTGTACGTCGCCGTCGCCGCGCCGGTGAAACCGGTAGCGGGGGTGTAGGTGACGATGCCGGACGAATTGACGCTCCAGATTCCGTTGGCGCCGCTGCTCAGGATAACAGTGGACGGCGCGAGGGTTGTGGCGACTCCTCCGCTGTCAACTCCCGGAGTATCATTGGTCAACACGTTGAGGGTTACCTGCGTGTTGATGTTCGTCACGGCGCTGTCGTTGTTGGCCACCGGCCCAACAGCTATCCCCGTCGCCGGTGGCGGGTTCACCGTCACCGTGATCAGCGCCGAATTGGATTTCTGTCCCGCGCTATCCGTGAACCAGTAAGGGATGCTTACCACGCCGTAGAAACCGGTGGCCGGGGTGTAGGTCACGGCGCCGTCGGCGTTCGCCACAAACGTCCCTTCGTTGGCTATGGTGCGGGACTGGGACAGATTCAGCCGTTCCAGGTCGAAACTAACCCGCGTCGGGTTGGGGGTCGTGGCTCCGCCGCTGCTGTTCACGCCGCCGACATCATTGTTCATGACTGCCAGAGTCACCGGAAGGCCGTAGGTGGCCGTGACGCTGTCGTTAAGAGCCAGTGGCGACTGGGCTGGAGCGGTAACGGTAAAACTCACCACCGCCGGGTCGCTGTTCTGACTCGAAATGTCTTGTGCGTAGTAGGTGAAACTGTCCGGACCGACGTAACCCGTTGCCGGGGTATAGCTGAACGTGCCGGTTACCGCCACGATGGCCTCGCCGTGAACCGTGGTGACGGTGCAGGGAAAGGTGCTGCAGGTCGCGCCGCTCCCGGTGACCCCCCCCACGGTGAGAGTGGTCCCCACGTCATTGGCCAGGAGTTGCGCCCCGACGCCGGTGGAGAGTGTCTGGAAGGGAACGGTGTAGGTGCCGTCGCTTATGGCCACCGGTTTCCCCGGCTGGGAGACCGTCAGGTGCACCGTGGCGGAACCGGTCTGGTTAATGCTGTCCCTGATGGCGTAGTCGAAGCTGTCGGCTCCGTAGTAATTGGTGGCCGGGGTGTAGACATAGCTCCCGTCGGCGGAAAGTGTGACCTTGCCGTGTGCCGTCGTACTATCGGTGCAGGGGAAACTGCTGCAGGAGGAGGCGGCCCCGGTGACGCTGACCAGGGTGATACTCCCCGTGCCGGAGTCGTTGGTCAAGATGCTGGAATTGTTCACCGCCTGATTCGTTCCCGGCGAAGAAGAGTGGAGGACCGTGTTAAGAGGGGTGACACCGGTATCGTCGACGGCTGACAGCGTTCGGGTCACCGTCACGGTGATGGTGGCGGTGGCGTTGTTTCCCACACTGTCGCTGATCCGGTAGGATACCGGCGCGGTGACTCCCGAGAAACCTGTTGCGGGGGTGTAGGTCACCAGACCGCCGGCGTCCACCGCCCAGACTCCTTCACCGGTAGTCAATCCCTTCCCTCCGCCGGTGGCGGCAAGGGAGGTGAATATCACCGAAGTTCCCTGCAGAGTCGCCCCCGGCAGGGGAGCGTCATTGGCGGCTACATTGATGATCGCCGGAGCGCCATAGGGTGTGGTTTGCGTGTCGTCCAACGCCGTAAGAGTGATCGGGGTCACGATTACGGTGACCGCCCCGGTGGCCGTCTGACCGCTGGTGTCCGTAACGGCATAGGTCAGGGAGGTCGTACCGGTGAAGTTATTGGCCGGAGTAAACGTAACGACTCCGGAGGAGTTCACCGTCCAGGCTCCGTCGACGGTGGTTTTGCTGCTCTGTATTCCGCTTGTCGTCGTATCCTGATCCACCCTGCTCAGATCGAACTGATAACCGGCTGAAGGCTTGTCATTGTCCAGGATCGCCAGGAGTATCGCCGTATTCATCGGAGTTGCCGCAGCAATCGGGCTCGTCACGGGGGTCTCCCCACCGGTGACGGTGACGGTGAGGAGACCGGATAGGGAGGTTTGGCCTCCGGAATCTTTCACGCTATACGGTTGGGTCGCGGGGCCGACAAAGGGTTTTCCCGTACCATTGTAGTTGCTTGTCGGGGTAAAGGTAACGACTCCGGAAGCGTTAACCGTCCAGGCGCCATTGTTCGCAACAACAGACGTTTGAATCCCACCACCGAGATTAACCGTGGCTGGATCAACGGTTGTCACCGAGCCTGACAGGTAGCCACCCGCGTCGTTGGCCAGGACGAACAGAGATACCGGTGTGTTGATGGTGGTGACAGCGCTGTCGTCGTTGGCAATGGGCGGGGACGTAAACTCCCGATCTTCCACCACCACGGTGATGAGCGCCCTGTTGCTGATCTGGGAAGAGCTGTCTCTGAACGTGTAGGGAATACTCACTTCGCCGAAGAAGCCGGATTCAGGGGTAAAGGTGACCATGCCGCTGTCGTCCACCGTGAAGCTCCCCGCTCCGCTGACAACTTTGCTGTTCTGACGCCCCGCGGCGACCGGATCCAGATCAACCGAGGCCGGGTCCGGGGTTGTGGCATTACCGGAACTGTTGATTCCTCCGCCGTCGTTGGCCAGGATCGACAGGTGAACCACTACCCCGTAATTGGTTGTGGCCGTATCGTTTTGCGCCAGCGGCGGCATGGCCGGAGAAGTGACGATCGTAGATCCGCTGGCGGCATTGGGCGCCGTGTCGTTCCCCTGAGTCGTCGCAGTGCTGATGGTGGCAGCTACCGCCACACTCCCGGCGAAGGATGCACTGTAGCTGAGCCCGATGGTGAGCGTCTGGCCGCTGGTCAGGCTTACCGGCATATTTCCCAGGGTCACGATGCCGGTGCCGCTGTTGTAACCGGCCGTGACGCCGGTCGGCAAAGTCGGGAACAATACCGACCCGAGGCCGGGGGTCAGGGTCAGGGTATAGCTTACGCCCGCCGCCGTAGCCGGACCGTTATTGGCAAAGGTCACCGTACCGGTGATTGTGCTCCATGCGCCAACCGGACCGGACGGGACACTCACCGTGGTCGTCACGTCCGCCGGAGTGTTGATGACGGTTGAGTCGGTGATCGTGTTGTTGCCGCTGTCTGCTTCCGACTGACCGGTCAGGGTGACTCCGGCGCCGTTGGTCAGGGGGGTTCCGGCATTGCCGGCCACCGTGACGGAGACGATAACCGGTTCATAGCCGGCTCCCACGGCCAGCGCATCGGTGCGACTGCAGGGACCTGCCGGCTGACTGCAAACCCAGTTGACGCCGCTCATGGCCGTGATGGTCATCCCCGTGGGGGGGGTGTCCGTCACCGACACCATGGCCCCGGAGTTCTTGGCCGCCGACCCGGAGTTCGTAACGGTCAGGCTGTAGGTTGCCCCGCTTTGCCCCTGGTAGAAACTGCCGCTGTGCGTCTTGGTGATGGTCAGGTCAGGCAACGGGGTGACAACCGTCAGGTCGTTGGCTGTATTGTTGCTGAGATTGGACTCGGATTGACCGGACAGGGTGACGGTGGCGCTGTTGACAACTGACGCCGCCGCACTGCTTGCCACATTCACCGTCACCGCAATGGCTTCGGGGTAACTCGTCCCCGAAGCCAGCAGACCGGTGCGACTGCAGGGACCTGCCGGCTGGGTACAACTCCAGTTGGCGCCGCTCATGGCCGTGATGGTCATTCCTGTGGGTGAGGTATCCGTAACCGTGACGCTATTTCCCGCATTCTTGACCCCGCCACCGATATTGGAAACAGTCAGGCTGTAGGTCCCCCCCGTCTGACCCTGGCTCAAGTTGCCGCTGTGGGTCTTGACAATGATCAGGTCCGGCTGGGTGATGGTGGTGGAATCGGTGGCCGTATCGTTGCTCGTGTTGACTTCTCCGCCGCCACTGACGGTGACGCTGTTGATCAGCGGCGTGGTGGCCGTTTGCGCTACGTTGACCGTCAGGGTGATCACGGGGTAACTCCCATTGGCGGCCAGGGCGTCACTGCGGCTGCAGGTCACTGAACCCAGGGTGCATGACCAGCCGCTTCCGCTTATCGCCGTGGCCGTGAGACCCGACGGCAGCGAGTCGAGAACAGTGACGGTACCCGCTGTCGCTGTGGTTCCGATATTATTGGCCGTGATAATGTAGGTGGCTCCGCTCTGCCCCTGGGTGAAGTCGCCGCTGTGGGTCACCGTAACGGTCAGATCCCGCGTCTGGGTAATTGTGGTCGGGTCATTGGCGCTGTTGTTGCCGCTGTTTGACTCGGTTTGCCCGGTGAGAGTCACGGCGGCGCTGTTGGTCAACGGTGTCCCGGCGGTTCCGGCTACGGTCACCGTGACGGTAATCGGCTCGTAGGAGCCTCCGGCGGCCAGGAGGTCGCTGCGACTGCAGGGTCCGGCTGGTTGCGGGCAACTCCAGTTTGTGCCGTTGATGGCGGTGACAGTCATCCCCGTGGGGGGAGTATCGGTCACAGCCACGACAGTGCCGGCATTTTTGGCGCCGCTGCCGGCGTTGGTGATGGTCAGAATGTAGAGTGCGCCGGTCTGCCCCAGGGCAAAATTACCGCTGTGGCTTTTGGAGATGATCAGGTCGGGTTGGGTGATCGTTGTGGAATCGGTGGCACTGTCGTTGCTCGTGTTGGATTCACCGCCGCCACTGACGGTGACGCTGTTTATGAGGGGTGAGGTCGCACTCTGCGCCACGGTCACCGTCAGGGAGATAGGATTTCCTGTCCCCCCCGCGGCGATGGTGATGCCGGAGTTGGAGGTACAGGTCAAGGTGCCCGGTACGCAGGTCCAGCCGGTCCCGCTCATTGCCGTGGCCGTGAGACCGGTCGGCAGGGTGTCGGTGACGGTGATGGTTCCGGTGGTGGCTGACGTTCCGATGTTATTGACCGTAATCGTGTAGGTGGCCCCCGTCTGCCCCTGGGTGAAGTTGCCGCTGTGACTTTCGGTAACGGTCAGGTCGATCACCTGGTTGACCGTCGTCGGGTCGATGGCGCTGTTGTTGCTGCTGTTTGATTCCGTCTGACCGGAGAGGCTCACCGTGGCGCTGTTGGTCAGGCTTGACCCGGCGTTTCCGGCCACCGTGACCGTGACGGTGATTGGCTCATAGGTGGCGCCGGCGTTGAGGAGGTCGGTGCGGTTGCAGGGCCCGGCCGGCTGCGTACAACTCCAGTTGGCGCCGTTCATGGCGGTGAGCGTCATGCCGCCGGGTGGAGTCTCCGTCACGGTAACAATGTTGCCGGTGCTCTTGGCGGCGCCGCCGTTGTTGGTGACGGTCAGGCTGTAGGTCGCTCCGGTCTGTCCCTGGCTGAAGTTGCCGCTGTGGCTCTTGGCAAGGGTCAGGTCGGGATAGGCAAAAATGCCGAAATTGTTGTTGGCTGCTGTCCCCGATGCAGGAGACGTCAGCGAGATCATGCCGTTGATCGCGCCGTCGTTGCTGATGTTGCCCGACGTTTCGCCGGTATTGAGCCACCCGGAGGGGAGGCTTGCCGCTGGTGTAACGCCCCCCACATCCACCAGGTTGCTGTTGGACAGCACCAGTGTGTAGGGAGTGTTGGGGAGGAGCCCGGTAAAGCCGTAGGCTCCGTCGGCGGCAACGGTCGATTTGGCGATAACGGTTCCCGCAGAGTTGCCTGCGTACACGGTAAGGGTAGTAGATGCAGCGTTGGTCCCGCTCTCCCCCCCGTTCAGGATGCCGTTCTGGTTGCCGTCTGAAAACACCGTCCCCGACGCCGTTATGTATGAAGGGGGGAGGTAATCAAAGAAATTGTTACCGGTGTAGGCCGTTGTTGCCGTCACATTGACCGGGATGAGATTGCTGACCGGAGCACTGCTCACATATCCGGCCGGATCGGTCTCGACGATCACGTAATTGCCGATGGCAAGGCTGAGGAACTGGTAGGCTCCGGTGGCGTCGGTGGTGGTGATTCCTTTTACCACGCCGTCGGCGGGATTTCCGTCACCGTTGGGGTCGGAGTAGAGGGTGAGGGTCACGTTTTGCAGTGGGGTGTCGAC
>CAIUUR010000200.1 GCA_903902345.1 uncultured Geobacteraceae bacterium
TATGTCGTGTCAAGAGGTAGGGGCACGGCGCGCCGCGCCCCCAATCAGGCAGCGGCCATGGTGAGTCCGATATTCTGGAACAGGGAAGATACCAGCGAAACCGCCGACTGGGACGCGAAATCCGGGGCCAGCCTGGGGGTTGTGAAGAGAGGATGCCGGGTTGCCGCCTGCACCGTCTCCAGAACGACCTGTTTGGCGATCATTCGCGACGGGTTAATAACGATGGGCCCCTGAAGGTTCATGGTGATCTGCTTCGGATCTCGTGACATGGTCACCACCGAGAGGAGAACGACCTCGTCGGAAGCATCGATCTTCAGCTTGTCATACTCATCCTGGGTCAGCTTCACCTTATAGTCGGGCACAAAATTGGTCGGGTCCACCACGACAAAAGCCAGTCCCGGATTATTCACCGCCTGCAGCCAGCAGAAAGGTCCGTTGTCGGGATGGAGCAGGATATAACGCTCCTCGCTGAACCCGACGAGACCGTCGGCGATCTCAATGATCTTGCTACCCTCGATCTCCTGTTCGCCAAAACGTGATGTCAAAATTTTCATGGCCGCAACTCCTTTTCCTGGTCGGTAAACATGTTAACAACATTCTGGAAATCGGCCAGATCCCAGGTGGCTGCCAGCCGATTCTGCTCCTGTACCTTCAGATAAATCTCTTCCCGATAGATTCTGTAATCCGCCGGCGCCTCAATCCCGATCCTGACGGAATTTCCCTTCACTTCCACTACCCTGATATTTATCTTGTCCCCGATGGCGATGGATTCGCCAACCTTCCTGGTCAATACCAACATCGTTTTCGCCCTCCCTGGCATCTTTTTTCGTATCTTTCGCCTTTGGCGACAGGCAAATCCTGCTATTTGAGATAATTAAGCAACGAAAGCTGCGAAATCTTTGTCGTGGCGGTGAGTGAAGCCTGATACGCCGTCTGCTGGCTGGTAAGATCGGTATATGTTTTAATGATATCGGCGTTCTGCGTCCCGGAAAGATCGGTGTTCAGGGTAACATTCATGCTGTCCAGGCTCGTCGTCGCACTTTCCACCCGAACCATACGGGAACCCATCTCCGACCTGGCGCTAACGAGCTGGTTATGCGCCGTATCCAGGGAGGTGAGGGACCCTTGCAGTCCACTCTGGTTATCGGTGGAAAGCGCCGTGGAGAGATTTTGCAACTCCGCAAAGACATTCACCCCGCCGGCGGTACCGTTCAGCAACTTCCCTCCTGAATAGTTCATGGCCACCTGGCTGTTCTTCCCCACCTGCAGATTCACCGTATCGTCGGTTCCCGTGAAGGCGCCGCTTGCGTCAAAGGGAGTGGTTTCATTATTGAATCCGCCGAAGATGAATTTCCCCCCCACCTGGGTATTCCCCAGTTGCACCATCTGGGCAGTCAACTGCGTCACCTCACTGACGGCGGCGGCCCGGTTCTCGGCGCTCACCGTACCGGTGGACATCTGCATGGCGATTTCGTGGGCTCTGGAAACGATATCTCCCATGCCGGACATGGCGTTATCAGCCTGTCCCAGCCAGGCGGTGCCGGTGACGATATTGCGGGCATACTGGGTATTATCCGACAGTGTCCCTTGCAGCTGGAGAGCCTTTTGAGCCCCCACCGGATCATCTCCCGGTGAATTGATCTTCAATCCGGACGACGCCTCCTGCTGCAGCTTGGCAAGCCGTTCAAGATTCCGTTGCATGCCGATCAGATTGTTGTTGGCGATGCTCTTATCGGTGACGCGCATGAAAAATCCTTATTTCACCATGTTAAGGACGGTATCGATCATCTCCTGCCCCGTGACGATGAGCTTGGCAGCCCCTTCATACCCCTTCTGGAAGGAGATGAGGTTGGATAACTCCTCGTCCATATTAACCCCCACCTGAGACTCCCGGAGGTTGTCCAACTGGGTAAGCATGGCGCTGCTCTGAGACACCCCCTGCGCGGCGTTCTGCACCGCCACCCCCACATTCGCCACCAGGGAACCGTACAGTCCCGGCACGGTGGTCTGACTCCCTCCGACGGTGATGGCGCCGTTTTTCAGTCCCGCCAGCGCCAGAGCATTCGTGTTGTCACCTGTCCCGGTGGAAGGGGTTCCCGAGGCGGCGACGTCGTTGGGCGACGTAATGCTCAGAGCCATGAGCCCGCTGTAGCCGGAAGTGACGGTGGGAGAGGTAAAGAAATCCACTCCCGTACTCCCGTTGAGTCCCGTTCCCGACGCATGAAGGGAATTTACCTGTGTCGCCAGGCTGGATGCCGTTTGATCCAACGTCCCCAGAAATCCCGGAAGGAGCTGATCTCTCACCTGAAGGGCCCCTCCCAATTCACCGGATCTGGCGTCGGCCGAGATCTGCGCCGTGACATCGGTTCCACCATCGGCGGCATTCGCCTTCAGCATGATGGCGGCCGGATTACCACCGTCCGTGCCGAGAATGGAGGCTGTCGCCCCGCTCACCAGAGTGGGACCACCGGAACTGCTCCCCAGAGTTACCGTCATGGTGCCGTCACTCTGTTCCTGGGTGGAGATCCCTACCTTCTGGGCAAGCCCCTTGAGCAATTGATCCCGGTTGTCCCGCAACTGATTGGCGCTTCCCCCCCCCACCTCAAGAATCTTGATCTGGGCATTGAGATCGGCCACCTGCTTCAGCGAAGTGGAGATCGTGTCGGTGGTGGTGGTGAGAGAGCTGTTGGTCTGTGTCAGCTGATCGTTCATGCTCTGGGAGAGCTGATGAAAATTATCCACCACCGTCTGGGCGGAACTCAACACCGCCTGGCGCTCGGCGCTTCCCTGGGGATTGTTGGCGAGATCCTGCCAACTGTTGTAAAAATTCTGCAGTGCGGTCCCCAGGCCGGTGGTGGTCGTGTCGGTGAACAACGGCTCGACCTGGGCCATGGCGTTCTGCAGGGCGCTCTCCTTGCCGCTGGTGCTCGTCTCACCCAGGGTTTGAGCTTGCAGGAACGCATCCTTGGACCGTTGTACGGCAGCGACCCGGACCCCGTCACCGGTGACATTCAGGTAGTCGACGCTCCCCCCCGACGTTTCCAGAACCACGCTCTGGCGCGAATAGCCGACGGTGCTGACGTTGGCGATATTCTGCCCGGTGACATCTATGGCGGTCTTTTGCGCGGCCAGGGCCTTGCTGGCAAGATTAAGTATCCCCATGACACTCATCTCAGATCTCCCTGCTGAGGAAACTCATCCCCGTTGACCCGGTGGAGACGCGCCCCTGGGCGCCATAGGTGCCGGCATTACGAAAGAGTCCCCCGAAGAGCGATAACGACTGACGGATCAACCCCAGGGAGCGAAGGATCATTTTCCGATTCAGCTCCTGTTGTCGCACCACGCTCCCTCCCAGAAGGAGCAACCGCCGCTGGAGCGGCAACAATTCTTCCCGTTCCGCATCTGATGCGGCGTCAATGAGAGGGGTGAGGGTGCCACCCGGTTCCACACCCCGTTCGGCCCCCACCAGCTCCATGAGCTCACGACACCCTACGGTGGCCCGGGTAAGCCGGGTCGTCACCTCTTCCTTGCTCCGGTTGGATTCTTCCACGGCAACGGGGTTCATTTCCATGATCCGGCTCTGTTCCTCGGTGAGAGAGCGGGACATCTCCTCCATGATTTGCTCTTTTTCGGCCAGTAGCGCGATCAACTTGTCCATATTAGTTGACATTGAGCCCCCTCCAGCTAGCCAGCATCTTTCCGGCGGTCTCGACCGACGGCGCCTGATACGAACCATCGGCGATCTGCGCCTTGAGTTGGGCAACCTTCCCCGCACCACTGTCCGGCAGCTGTTTCATCATCGTCTTCAGCCGCTGTATCTGTCCGCTGCTTCCGGAGAGATCCACACGGTCGAAACCTGCAGTGACATTGCCCGACGTACTCCCCTGGGAGAGGTCACCCTTGACAGCGTTCTCATTTTTGAAACGATATGCCGCGGCCAGGGACTGTTCACTCTGGATTTTCATCGGTGACTCCGGTGGATGTACTGCTGTTTTTTACGTACTCGCTGGCGCCGGCACGGACCTCAGCGCTCCCCTTGGCAGGTGGTGTGAGCTGTTTTTCCAGCATTGCCGCCAATCCCACACCGCCACGCTCCGAGATAACCCGTGCGTATTCCTGGTCCAGCATGGAGCGGTACACCTCTTCCCCTCGGCCACCATCGGTAATGGGATTCTTCCCCACCGTCTCCCTCATGGATTTGAGCATCATCCCCACGAACAGTGCTTCAAACTCTCTGGTAGCCTTTTTCGTCGCCAGGGCATCTTTACCGCGGGACTGGTTGGCGCTTGACTTTACCAACCCATCGGTAGTGAGCGAACCGGCGTACTGCAGCGTATCGGCTGTCCCGCTTCTCAGTTCCATACCTTTATCTCTCCTATCGACATCTTTTAACGAAACTTTAACGGGTTAGATAATGATCAACTCCGAATTGAGCGCCCCGGCGGCCTTGATTGCCTGCAGTATGCCGATGAGGTCGCGGGGAGTCACCCCCAGGGCGTTCAGCGCCCGCACCACATCGCCGATATTGGCGCCGGAATCCACCACCGCCAGGCCCCCCCCCCCCTCGGTTACCTTGATGGAGGTACGTGGGGTCACCTGGGTCGTCCCCGTAGAGCTGAAGGGGGATGGCTGGGAAACCTCGGGGCTCTCCTTTATGTAGAGCGTAAGGTTGCCGTGGGAGACCGCCACGGTGGATAACCGGACCTTCTCACCCATGACGATGGTCCCGGTCCGCTCGTTGAGCACCACCTTTGCCGAGTTGTCCGGAGTCACCTCCAGTCGCTCCAGATCGGCCACGAAGGCC
Organism: uncultured Geobacteraceae bacterium; assembly: GCA_903902345.1. Taxonomy (GTDB): domain Bacteria; phylum Desulfobacterota; class Desulfuromonadia; order Geobacterales; family CAIOGM01; genus CAIOGM01. The sequence continues at coordinate 4,805 of CAIUUR010000200.1, forward strand.
ACCGTCCTCCCCTGGTATTCGGGGGGAATGGTGAGGAGCACCGTACCCGGATCATTGTTGGACGCCGGAGAGGTGGGAAACCTGTCGTTGATGGCCTTGGTCATCCTGGTGGCCGTCGTGAAGTCCGGCAGGTGAAGGTTAAGCTTCAGAGTGCTCCGATCGGCAAGAACATTGGGAAGCTCACGCTCCACCAGCGCCCCGCCGGGAACCCGCCCGGCAGTGGGATGGTTCTTCTGGGTGGAAGAGGCCTGACCGCTGTAGGAAAAAGCGTTGGTGGAGACCGGTCCCTGAGCCACGGCGTAGACCTGACCGTCAGCCCCTTTCAGGGGGGCGAGAAGGAGCGTTCCTCCCGAGAGGGAGGTCGAATCACCCAGGGAGGAAACCAGAACGTCCATGGTCGCCCCCTGCTTGGCAAAGGGGGTAAGGGTCGCCGTCACCATTACCGCCGCCACGTTCTTCACCTTGATGTCGGTCCTGTTCACCGTAACTCCCATCCGCTCCAGCACATTGACCAGCGACTGCACGGGGAACTTGGTCTGGTCGCTGTCGCCGCTGCCGTTCAGACCGACGATCAGACCATACCCCACCAGCTGATTGTCCCGTACCCCGTCGAAGCTGGCGATATCTTTAATCCGGGTAGCCAGGACCGGCTGGGCGCTCACCAGGAGGAAAAGCAGGGTAATAAGAAACTGTTTCATAGGACCACCTTCCCTCGTTAGAACGGCCAGACGACATCGACTATGTTCATGAGCCACCCTGGACGCTGCCGGTCACTGATGACGCCGTTCCCGCTGTAGGTGATCCTCGCATCAGCGATGAGTGATGAGGTTATGGTGTTGTCGGGAGTGATGTCCCGGGGACGGACGGTCCCCTCCAAAACGATCATCTGATCTTCGTTGTTGACCATGACATTGCGCCGCCCCTCGATGAGGAGATTTCCGTTGGGGAGAATCTCCATGACCCGGGCCGTCATGGTGGCGGTCAGTGCGTCATTGCGGGTTGTGGTGCCGGAACCGGCGTATTTCGTGTCCGTTGAGGCGCTCATGAGCTTGGTAGGATCCATCCCGTTGGCAATCATCTTGGCTTCCAGCCCCATCAGGTTGGGGATACCTGCAGCCACCGAACCACTTCGCCCGGTTCCGGTGGTGGCGGCCTTGCTGGCGCTGGTCTGCTCGGAAACCACCACCGTCAGGGTATCCCCGACCCGGCGGGCCTTCATGTCATCCAACAGGCTGCTTGAAGACGACTGCCAGAGTGAACCGCCGGCATAGGTTACGCTGGGTTTTTCCAGCCGCTGTTCACGGGCGGGAAAGGTACTTGTGGGGACCGGATGGGCGCACCCGTTGACCACGGAGAGTAACATCAGGGAAAAAATGAGCTGTCTCATCTCAAAACTCCACCCGTACCGTGCCGTCAGCCAGCACCACCGCAGGGATATCCTTCTGCGCCGTAAGATTCTGCACCATGATCAGATCCCCCTCGGCGCCGTTTCCCCGAGCCCGACCCGTGGCGGTAACGCGAAACGACCTGTTTTCGGCGATGATGGTGACCATCTGTCCGCTCTTCACCAGGGGAGGATTATCCAGATAATCACTGTGGACCGGCGTATTGCTCCGCATCCCCACCCGCACCCGCTTCCCCAAAACCTCTTCCGGATTACGACAGAGCTTTCCCTGCACCGAAGCCAGGTCCCGCTTCTGCATGACCACATCTCCTCGCTTCACCACCATGCCGAAATCCAGAGTTCTGGCCGCAACCACGATGGGAGCCAGGGCCTCCACCTCCAGATTAAGTGTCAGATTCTTTTCAACCCGGTCATCCACTCTGACGATGAGAGCCAGTGACGCCCGCCCCCACCCTTCCCACTCCGGAGGAGCAACGATCTCGTAACTGACTTCCCCCGGAGGAAGCGGGACCTCGCCGGAATATCCCAGCTTCTTGATCCGCAGCTCCAATCCCAGGTTCTCGGTCCTCTGCAGAAGGAAGTCGGTGACGACCTGCCGTACCTTGGTTTCGGTCAGGACGGCATGCCCGCCGGCCAGGGTAGGTTCACCCCCCAGGGTAAGTATGGCCGCACACACCAGCATCATAAGATAAAATCGTTTCATGATGTCACCATTTTGAGAAACGAACTGTTACCGTTTCAGCTCATTGGCCTGTTTAAGCATTTCGTCGGAAGCCTGGACCGCCTTGGAGTTTGTCTCATAGGCCCGCTGGCTGACGATCATGTTGACCATCTCTTCCATGATGCTGACGTTGCTCATCTCCAACATCCCCTGGCCGGTGGAGCCGAGACCGTTCTGTCCCGGGGTCCCCGTTGTGGCTGTTCCCGAAGAGTCAGTGGCCTGGTAAATGTTGTGTCCCATGCTGGAGAGCCCCGATGGGTTGGAGAAGTTGGCCAACTGGATATTCCCGACGGTGGTGGCGGTGGGCTGACCGGCCTGGAGCACCGAGACAGTCCCGTCATTCCCCACGTTTATCGTGGTGGCGTTACCGGGAATAGTGATGGACGGGAGCAGGGGATAACCGTCCGAGTTGACGACACGTCCCTGGTTATCCCTCTTGAAAGCGCCGGCGCGACTGTACCCGGTGGTGCCGTCGGGAAGCTGTATCTGAAAAAAACCGTCCCCCTCCACTGAAATATCCAGCTGATTGCCGGTCTGGGAGATATTGCCGGCAGTAAAGAGCTTGGTGACGGCGGCGGACTTCGTCCCGAGTCCCACCTGAATCCCCGCGGTCTGCGTCGTGCTGGTGGACGGCGCTCCGGTGGTCTTCAGATTCTGGTACATGAGATCTTGAAAATCAGCCCGACTCTTCTTGAAGCCGGCAGTGTTCACGTTGGCAAGGTTGTTGGCGATCACATCCATATTGAGTTGTTGTGCTTGCATCCCTGATGCCGCAGTCCAGAGCGCCCGTATCATAATAATCCTCCCTGTTAACCTTTCTCCCGATTGAACTCTGACCCTATACCTTGCCCAATTCGTTGGACGCCTTGGCGGCCATGTCGTCGTAACTCTTCACCGCCTTGAGACAGCTTTCGTAATAGCGGCTTGTTTCTATGAGATTGGCCATCTCCAGAATAGGGTTCACGTTGGAACCCTCAAGAGAACCCTGCCTCACCGAGGTGGCCGTGGCCGGCTGGGGCGTAGCTCCAGCCTGAGGGGTAAAAAGCGTACCCCCTACTTTGTCCAGGGCGTAGGGCTTGGGAAAATCCACCACATCCAGCGTGCCGGCCTGAACACCGTCCACCATGATCTCTCCCTTGCTTCCCACCGCGACCTTGCTGCCGGTGATAGTGATGGGCCTGCCGTTACCCAGAACCTCATCTCCCTGGGAAGTCAGCAGCTTGCCGCCGGTGTCCAGGTGAAAATTCCCCTGACGGGTGTACGCCGTTCCTTGAGGAGTATTCACGGCGAAATAGCCGTCGCCATCAAGGGCGAAGTCCAGAGCGGCCCCCGTCTGCCGCACCGTTCCGGAGGAATAATCCGTGGCGAACCGAACTCCGGACTGGACAGGGGTCTGCTCCAAAACCGCTGCGGGGGTCGTGGTCGGATCAACGGCCGCCAGAACGGTCTCGAAGATGATCCGGTCTTTCTTGTAACCTGAGGTGTTCAGATTGGCGAGGTTGTTGGTGAGAGATTCCATCCGCTGTATGGAAGCCATACTCCCGGAGAGCGCTGCATACATTCCGCTGTTCATGACCAACTCCTCTTGGGGACGTCGCCTTGGATACAGAGGATAGAATGCAACTCTTGAGCCAAAAAACGGCTCGAATCGGTTATTCGTAGTGGGGCTTCATTTTTGACCTGAGCCGGACAACCGCCTGGCTGTGAAGCTGGGAAACCCGTGACTCGGTAAGCCCCAACACATCGCCGATATCCTTGAGTCTCAGATCCTCGTAGTAGTAGAGGGTAATGACGATCCGCTCCTTCTCCGGCAAGGAGTCAATACACCCCGCCAGGGAGTCAATAAGTTGACGATACTGCAGTTGAGCCTGAGGGGTGAGTGCGGAGCTGTCCGCAACCATGTCCAGGAGCGTCACGAGACTCCCGTCATCATCCTCCATGGACTCGTTGAGACTGACAAAGGAGAAGGTGTGAACCTCCTCAAGTATCCGGTAATACTCATCCAACTCCACGTCCATGGCGGCGGCGATCTCCTCGCTGTTGGGATCACGCCCCAGAGTCTGGGATAGGCGGGAAAATTCCCGTTCCAACCGCTTGTACTTTTCGCGCACCGAACGGGAAAGCCAGTCCTGGGAACGGAGTTCGTCCAGGATCGTCCCCTTGATCCGCTGTTCGGCAAAGGTCTTGAACTGAACCCCCCGGGACGGTTCAAACCGCTCGGCCGAGGAGATCAGCCCCATCACCGCCGCACTCATCAACTCTTCCTCGTCAATATGAGGGGGGAGGTGTGCCGCCATCCGTTTGACAAGAAACCGGGCCAGGGGAAGATGTTCGAGAATCAACCCGTCACGGATCGCAAGAGAACTCTTCTGTGACTCTTCTGCATAGGCTTTCAGTTGACGGTTCATGCATACCTCATGGAATGAGTTTCTTCAAAGTACCGCCTGAACAGAAACTGGATGTTTCCCTTCACCGGTTGCGGTGTCGGGCTGCTTTTCAGGGTACGAGCCAACTTGGCAAAGCAACTTGCGGCGGGAGAGCGGGGATGGAGTTCCACAACCGCCCTCTGCCTCCGTACTGCATCAATTAACCGATCATCACGAACAATGCAACCGAAATAATCCAGAGAAACATCCAGGAAGCGGCTGACAACCTGAGAGAGTTTCTTGAACATGTCAAGTCCCTCATCACTATCCTTTACCATGTTGACGAGTATACGGAACGATTTTTCCCCATGACGTGTCGTCAAAACCTTGATGAGAGCATAGACATCGGCCAGGGAGGTCGGTTCCGGTGAGAGCACCACCATGATTTCCTGAGCCGCCACGTTGAAATAGGTCACATTTTCCGAGATACCGCTTTCCGTATCGATGATCAGGACATCAAACTCTTCATCAAGGTTATCCAGTTCATCCATGAGAAGGAGCCGCTCCCGTTGGCCGAGACCCGGACCTCGCTGGCCGCCCGATCCCGCGGGGACGATCCTGATGCCGCCGGGTCCGGTGACGATAATCTCGCCGAGACGCCGGGTCCCGTCGAAAACGTCGTCAAGGGTAAAGGTGGGGCGCAGCCCCAGGAGTATCCCGATATTCCCCAGCCCCACATCGGCATCCAGGACGAGAACCCGCTCACCTTCATTGGCCAGAGCCAGAGCCAGGTTTACCACGACACTGCTCTTGCCGACCCCACCCTTCCCGCTGGTGACCGAGAGCACCCGGGGGCCTCGCTGTTTTTTGACTCCGGGGAGGTCGGTGGCAAAGCGAATCGGCCCGGGATACCCGGCAACCATTCTTCGCAGCTTGTCTGCGTGCTTCATTGCGAGGGGTGCTCCGCTCATGGTGTCATCTCCCCGAGAACAAGTTCGGCAACTCTTTGTGGGGTTGCCACCAGTAGATCCTCCGGTACTCTCTGACCGATGGAGAAGTAGGAAAGCGGCACCCGGTTTTTCAGGTGCATATTGATGATGCAGCCGAAACTTTCACTCTCGTCAAGCTTGGTAAAAAGGACCCTGTTCACCGGGAGGACGCTGAACCGGTCGAAGATCTGCATCAGTTCCCGGTCTCGTGTCGTGGCGGCCAGACAGAGGTGGGTCTCGATGGCCGGATCCACATCAAGAAAGGACTTCATCTCCAGTAGCCGCTCCTGATCACGGGGATTCCGGCCGGCGGTATCGATGAAGATGAGATGTTTGTCGGCGTTGGCCTTGATGGCTGCGGCCAGAGCCTCGGGCGTATCGGCAACGGACAGGGGAAGCCCCATGATGGCGGCATAGGCCTTCAATTGGTCCACGGCGCCGATGCGGTAGGTATCGGTGGTGATGATGGCGACCCGAACCTTCTGTTTCATGGCAAAGGCCGCCAATTTCGCGATGGTGGTGGTTTTCCCCACTCCGGTGGGACCGATGAGCGCCAGAACGCGGGGAGAACTGTTGCTCAACGTCATCTGTTTCGAGCAGACGACAGTACTGGTGATCGCTTCCCGGAGCCGGCCACGAACCTGATCGGGCGACTTTTCCCCCTCCGCGGCGGAGATGATGGGGGTCAGGAGGGTTTCCACCGCCTCGCTCCCCACTCCGTTGTCGCGAAGCAACTCCCTCATTGCCTCCAACTGACTCCGGTCGGATGTGGCGGCAGTGGCGGGTAACTGCGGTTGCCGCACGGTATCGAATTCCGTCGTTGATTCCGTGTTCAGAAAGCGCTGCAGAGCATGCTTCAACTCATCGGCAGCGGACCCCTGCTCCGGACAGGGAGCGGGAGCACCCCCTGCCCCCGCTACTCCGGCAGTTGCTGTTCCCGCAACGACCATTGCGGAAAAATCCTGGGAAGAACGGCTGGATGAAGCCGCGACAACCGGTTGTGGCGCGAAGTTTCCAGCGGTTACGCCACCTGCCGGACTTCCCTTTCCCGAGACGCGCAACAGGAGTTTCTTCAGCTCGTCGGCCTCCCGATGGGCGTCACTTCGCCGGTCCGGCGTATCCCCTCTCTCCGGAGGGGGAGGAACCACCACCTCGGGCTCACGGCGCGTCCCCATGGATTTGAGGAGTATCTGTTTCAACTCTTCGATGTCGGAGCGAAGTTCGGTCACCGGCTCCGGCGCCCTCACCGGTTTGCTCCCGGAGAGGAGGCCCCCCGCCTGATCGCCCCCCTTTTCCGCATCCAGGGATCGGAGGAGAAACCGTTTCAGCTCTTCCATACCCGGACGTGGTTCCACGGCGGGCGGCGTCTCCGGCTCTGCCGATTTACGCAAAACCGGCGGAGCCTGAACTTTTTCTTCAGCAACAGAGAGTGTTTCCACCCGGGAACGGAGCTCTTTCAGCTCGCGAGCCATGGGGAGCAGCATGGATTTCTGAAACTCCTCCATGGTATTGGTCTGTTTCACCGGCTCTCTCTCCCGTACCGGTTCCGGTTCGGAGAAGTCGGCCCGCGGCCTGTTATCCAGAAGAGCGGTGACCTCGAAGTACGACTTGGTGAAAAAACCGAAAAGACCGCCACGCTTCATCTTCTTGGATGACAGGATCATGGCATCCGGCCCGAACTCGGCCTTGACCAGGCGCAGGGCCTCGGCCATGTCATTTGCCTGAAACGTTTTAATTTGCATTGAGACTTACCACTCCCAAGGATTGAATTTTTATGTTCGGCGGAACCTCACTGTGGGAGAGCACGGCGAGATTCGGCATGAACCGTTCCGTAAGTTTTTTCACATGCCGCCGAATGGAGGGGGAAGCAATGAGGACCGGGTTGGTGCCCGTAACATTAAACTTCTCCATTTCATGACGCAGACTCATAAGAATTTTCTGGACAATGGCCGGCTCACACGCCAGGTAGCTCCCCTGGTCATTGGTTTGCACCCCGTCGATGACCGCCTCTTCCACGCTCCGATCGAGACTCAGCAGACAGAGAGTGTCATCCTCGGATTTCAACTGCTCCACGATACTGCGCCCCATGGCCTGCCGCACGAACTCCGTCAACATCTCCGGGTCCTTGGTCAACCCGCCGTAATCGGCCAGCGTCTCCATGATGGTCCGGAAATCTCGGATGGAGGTCCCTTCCCGAAGCAGGTTTTTAATGACCCGCAGGACATTGCCGATGGAGAGAAGCGACGGCACCAGCTCATCTACAACCTTGGGACAGGTTGTGGCAAGATTATCCATGAGTTGCTGCAACTCCTGGCGCCCGATGAGATCCTGTGCATACTTCTTGATGGTCTCGCTGATGTGGGTGGCCACGACGGTGGTGTTATCCACAACCGTATACCCGAATAACTGGGCCTGTTCCTTGTCCGCCCCCCTGATCCAGACCGCCGGGAGCCCGAATACCGGCTCGGTGGTCTTGGCCCCCTCGACTTCGCCGCTGGTGGCTCCCGAATCCATGGCCAGGAACTGACCGGTCAACTCCCCACCCCCGACCTTGGCCCCCTTGATGAGAATACTGTATTCGTAAGGACGCAGTTGCAGATTATCATGAATATGGATCGGAGGCACAATAAATCCCATTTTTTGGGCGAATTGTCGACGAATATTACGAATCCGGTCCAGAAGTTCTCCCTCCTGGGACTCGTCCACCAGAGGAACCAGGGCGTAGCCGACCTCCAGCTCCAGGATCTCCAGCGGTTTGATGGAAGAGATCTGATCCCCTCTCTCGTCACCGTCCATGGCGCCGGCTTGGAGTTCCTCCTCCACTCCGGCAGCGACCCTTTCCTTGGCCACGCGGCCGGCCAGGTAGGCGGAGCCTGCCAGAAGAAGAAAAGCCACATGGGGTAATCCCGGCAACAGACCGAAACAGAACAGGACCCCGGCCAAGGTATAGCAGGCCCGGGGATAATACATGAACTGACCGCTGATTTCATTGCCGAAGTTGTTTTCGTCCGCAGAGCGGGTAACAATGATACCTCCCGCCGTGGAGATGATGATGGCGGGAATCTGGGCCATGAGCCCCTCTCCCACGGTGAGGAGACTGTAGTTGGCCAGGGCCGTATCAAAGGGCATCCCCTGCTGCCAGACGCCGATGATGAATCCGCCGATGAGGTTGATCAGCATGATGAGAATGCCGGCCACCGCATCTCCCCGGACAAATTTGCTGGCTCCGTCCATGGAACCGTAAAATTCCGCTTCGCGGGAAATCTTCAAACGACGGGCCTTGGCTTCCTTATCGGTGATGGAACCGGCGGAAAGGTCGGCGTCGATGGCCATCTGCTTCCCCGGCATGGCGTCCAGAGTGAAGCGGGCGGCCACCTCCGCCACGCGACCGGCGCCCTTGGTGATAACCACGAAATTGATGATCACCAGGATAAGAAAGAGGACTGCGCCGACCACATAGTTCCCCCCCACCACGAACTGGCCGAACGCCATGATGACCGCCCCTGCCGCCTCCGGCCCTTCATTTCCGTGCAGCAGGATGAGACGGGTGGAGGCGATATTGAGGGCCAGACGAAACAGGGTGGTTACCAGGAGGACGGAGGGAAACGAGGAGAAATCCAGAGGCTGAGTCGTATACAGGCAGATCAGCAGAATCGCCAGAGAGACGGTGACATTCAACGCCAGAAAGCCGTCCAGCATGAATGACGGCAGCGGGATGACCATGAGCGCCAGGACTCCGATAAGCGCCAGCGCCATGATGACATCGGAATTTTTTTTAAGCATCTGAGAATTAAAAGCGGAAGATTGGACCACCAGATCTGCCATCGCGACAACTCCCGGATATCAACAAAGTACATGACAATGGAATCATCTATGCAACCGTTGTGCCACTTGGGACAGCAGAAAATAGAACTGATATTACAGTCTGTTGCACATGGCAACGGCTTCATTCAAGACGACAATTTGACATCGGCGCCTGACGCGGAAGGAGGGGCCAATGTTTTGACATACCGGAAAACCACGTAACGTCTGAAGGAAAACCTTTGAGCCGGAAAGACGCAACCTGGGCATGGAAACAGGACGAAACATCGAAACCCGGATACGTTGGCCTGGGGATTTAGAATTTACGGAACGAATCACCGTTCTCGTCGGCAATCAACCGGGTCAAGCGGTCGACCTCCCCGGCGAGAAGTCGGTTCTGCTCCGCTCCCTGTTCCAGGTCGGCGCGAAGCTTCTCCAACTCTTCATTCTTACGGTTCAGCTCCTGTCGGGCCTGCCGGAGTTGCAGATGGGTCGCCACCCGGGCCAGCAGTTCACCGGAACGGAACGGTTTGACCACATAATCCGCGGCGCCCAGGGTAAAACCCTGAACGACATCCTCGGTATCCGAGCAACCGGTGATAAAAATCACCGGAATATCGGCAGTCAGGAGATTTATCTTGAGCCGGCGACAGACCTCGTAGCCATCCATCTCCGGCATGATGATATCCAGCAGAATCAGATCCGGCAATAATCGGGCGGCTTGCTCCAGGGCATCATCCCCTGACGTGGCAAAGACAACACGATGCCGGTCCCGCAACAGACTGTGCAGCATCCGGATATTGGCTGAAGCGTCATCAACGATGAGCACCAGAGATTTTTCCGCGGATTCGGGCATAGTTCACTCCTCCAAGGTAACGGCAAGATTTGAAGCCAGCTGCCTAAGGGCAGTGACCGCTCGCCGGAAATCAAGCTGATCCATGGCTCGTTCAAGCTGTTCCGTCCGGGCCGCTTCCCCATGAGCCAACAGCGGCTTGACCCGATCAAACAGCTCCACAGCCTCCAGGTTCCGCTCCTCCAGCTTGCGGAGCAATTCCTCCAGCAGGCTCGTTAACCGGCAAAGGTCCATCGGCTGCGTATCCGGCTCCGGCGTCTCGAAGAACAGCCGTTCAAAGTAGGCTGACGCGGTGAGAACCTCGTCCAGATGATCGGCCACGTGGGGCAGGCAGCGCATGGCCTTTTCCCGTAGCCCTCCCTTGAGCGCCTCCTCCAGTTCGGCGGCGCTGCCGGAGAGTTTCCACGCGGAGAGATTACCGGAAACCCCCTTGAGGGTATGGGCGCGTATCCGGGCCAACTCCGGCTCTCCCGACGTCAACTCCTTCTGAAGCAGGGCGGCGTCATGACCATGTTCCCGTCCGAAAAGGGTAACCAGTTGGCCATAATTTGCCAGGGGGAGCCCCAGCCGAAGCAGCGCCGCCGCGACATCCAACCCGGGAAGAACCGGCAGAGACGTCAACTCCGGCGAAGCGCACTTCGTTTCCGCCGGGAGCGCCTCCTCGGGCGCCCAGCAAGATCGAGGCCGTAGCCACCGAATGAGGACACGATGGAACTCCTCGATCTCGTACGGCTTGGCCAGGTGATCATTCATTCCCGCCGCCAAACATTTTTGTCGTTCCGTCGGCAGGGCGTCGGCCGACAGGGCGATGATCGGGAGAAGTTCGGCGGAGTACTCCCGGCGGATGAGCTCGGCGGCTTCATACCCATCCATAACCGGCATCTGAAGATCCATGAGGACAAGTTCAAAAGGAGTGGGGGCGTTGGTGATCGCCGTTACCGCTTCCTCTCCGTTACCGACCATGGTCACCAGGAGCCCCGCCTGGGTCAGGAGAATCAGGGCTACCTCCTGGTTGATGGGGTTGTCTTCCGCGACCAGTACCCGGGAACCGCGTATCGTCGGAAGATCCGCCGTTGCGGACAACTGCGGTGACACCGTCGTGACCGTATCCCCCCCGGGGTAAAAACTTGCCGTGAAGGTGAAACAACTTCCCACCCCCGACTCCCCTTCCACGGAAATATCGCCCCCCATCAACGTCACCAGCCGCTTGCAGATGTGCAGCCCCAATCCGGTCCCGCCAAAACAGCGGGTGGTGGAACTATCCGCCTGGGTGAACGGCTGAAACAGTTTTTCCATCTGTTCCGGAGCCAAGCCGATCCCGGTGTCCCTGACCTGAAACCGCAGGGTGATCGACTCTTGGTCCAAAGTATCCGCCGGTCCGACACTGAGGTAAATTCCCCCCCGAGTTGTAAACTTCAGTGCATTTCCCAGCAGATTGATCAGCACCTGCCCCAAACGGAACGGATCCCCCCGCAGCAGGTCGGGTGTACCCGGAGCGCAGACGATAGTAAACTCCACCCCTTTGCCCTGGGCGCCTTCCGTGATGGAATTTGCCGCCTGCTCCAGACAGGCGGCCAGAGAGAAATCCACCTGTTCCAGCGTCATCAACCCCGACTCCACCCGGGAGACATCAAGAATGTCATCTATGACATGTAGGAGCCAACGGGCGGAGGAATTGATCTTCTTGATAAAATCAAATTGCACGCTATCCAGGGAGCTCTGCTGCAGAAGCTGCCCCAGGCCCATGACGGCATTCAGAGGGGTGCGAATCTCATGGCTCATGTTTGCCAGAAACCGGCTCTTGGCGGCGTTGGCCGTCTCGGCGGCATCCTTGGCCAGCCGGAGAGCGACTTCACTCCGCTGCCGCTCCACCACATTCCACAAGCCGTCCATGAACAGCTGCAGTTGCGTACGATCTTCCTCGGCATAGGGTTCCTCTTTATTGCCGACTCCCACCACCGCCACGATCCGGCCATGTTGCTTGATGGGGATGCTCAGGAACCGGGTCAGGGGGATATGCCCCTGGGGATACCCCCTTTTCAGTTCATGGGGAGCAGCGAAGTCATTGACCATGAGGGGAACCCGTTGTCGAACCACCTCGCCCCAGATCCCGGTCTGCTCCAGATCATACTCCGATTGTGGATTCATGACGGAGCAGGCAGGCAGAACCTCCTTGGACCAGGAGTAGAGGGTAAAGATCCGCGTATCCTCGTCATAGAGATAGATATAGCCGATACTGCTGCAGGTTAGCTCCAGGGCCTTCTCCAGGCCGAAATCCAGCAATTCCTGAAACGTGGCATCTCCCATGAGATAGAGGCTGATCTGTGCCTGTTGGCGAAGGAGGGTGACCTGCTCCCGCTCCTCCACCTCCTTTCTGGGCGTGATATCCTGGATCATCCAGATGGCGCCCTCTGCCGGATCTCCCGGCACGATTGCCTGTCCCGCCACCTCCGCCCAGAAAATATCGCCATTTTTCTTCCGAAGCCGGAATTCCGCCAGCATCTGTCGACCTTCGCGGATGAGGGGATGATACCGTTCACCGAATTCGCGGCTGCTATCGTCGGAGACGTGGATGATCCGGCTCTGCGCCCTCAACAACTCCCGGGAGTCATAACCGAACAGCTCGCAAGCACTGGGGTTTGTATCCAGAATCACCCGGTTCACATCCGTCACCAGAATCCCCAGGGGGCTTCGATCCTTCAGCGCCGCCAGCCAGGCGGCAGTCTTGCGTAACACCGCAGTTCGCTCCGAGACCTGCTCCTCCAGACCGGCCTGCAAGGTCGCCGTTTCGTGGAACGACAATCGGAGCGCCTGTTCCATCTGGGCAAAGCTTGCGATGAGGCCGGCGATCTCGCTAACCCGACGGGTGGGAATATCCGCGGTAACATACCCCTCTTTTGTTATGAGGGAAGGAATTTCACCGGAACGTTCCCGGAGCATTTGTAACGGCGCGGCAATCCAGATGCTCCACTTCTGGGCCAGGAACAAGATCACCGCCAGCAACCCCAGCATCAACAGAAAGGAGTTGATGGCCTCGTGGGTCAGAGTGTCGATGGTGGGCGCCATGGCGACCTCGGCGATGAGCTTCCAGGATGAGCCGCCATCGAGAGGGAGCACCTTAACAAAAAAGGCGGTACGCCACTGTTGCATGAAACTGGTGCCGGGGGGAGCCTCGGGGAGCCAGATGAACACCCCGGCGCCAACATTCTTGGCATTTCGTCCCGGAGGGAGATGATAGGAATCCATGGTCCGAAGTCCCGACCGGGTGGAGACGATGATCCTGTTATTGCCGTCCACGATGGTGAAATTGCGGGGCCTCCCCCCCACCATGGAGTTCAGAATCCGTCTCAGACTGGCCGGGTCTACGACTGCACTACAAAAACCCCTGAATTCTCCGCCGATAACCACCGGCGCCGCCAAGGGGAGAATCGGAGCGATTGGAAAAACCCTCCCCATTACCATATCCGGAACCTGCCTTTTCAAACTCTGCCGCATCCTGGCCACGTAGGGTCGGCCACTGGCGTTGAACCCCAGGAGCGATTTTCCGTTATCCTGTAACGGTGAATAGGCGACGGAAACGGCGTTACGGTCAAAGACCCCCATCCGGATAAACTGAGGGCTGTGCCGGTGCATGGTCTCCACGGCTTGCTGCAACTCCCGGGAGGTCGCCCGGTTGGGATCACCCACAATGACGGCAAGGGTCTCCAGATCCTTCAGATGTTCCGCAAGCCACCACTGGAGGGCGTCCCGCGTCGTCCCGGACGCATGGGTCACCTCCACGGCCAAGTGCTTTTCTTGCTCCCGGGTAATCTCCCGCTGACCAATGACCAGGTTAAGGAGGGCAGGAAACAGGATCAGCCCCGTCGTGGTGGTAAAGATCACCTCCTGCAACGATGGTAACTGTTCATGGTCCGACTCCCTGAAACGAAACAGCTGCCGGATCATGGTGGCGGCAAAGGCATTGGTGATGCCGTTCACCCCCTGTTTCAACATGATGAGTTCCGTTGGCTGAGAGGGAACCCCCATGACGTAATGATAGAGGAGCCAGATAAGGGGTGTGCCGAGAAAAAGCCAGTAACAGAGGTCGGAAATGATGAGATTGCGGGAACCCCGGCGCAGTCGCCAGGCGACAAACAGCGCTTCGCAGAAGAAGGTAACGACGGCCCAGGGGTGATGCCAGAGGAACAGCGTGGAGGAAGCGGCGATCAGACCGGCGATCAGGCCGGCTCCGGCGCCGTAGCGAAGCAGCGCCAGCATGACGAAGACGGAACCGAAGAGGAAATCAACATTGAAGAAGAGTTCGAGCCTGAACCAGTTGGCGCTCAAGCCAAGAATTCCGAAGAGACATCCCGACAGAAGAGCCCTTTTCATGGCGCCTTGGGAGGAAGAAAGTCCGTTCGGAGACATTATAATTTTCCTCTCATACTAAAGACATAGGCGAGAATTTCCGCCACGGCGCCGTACAGACTCTCCGGGATTTCATGCCCCTCCTTGACCTGGGCGTACAACTCCCGTGCGAGAAACCGGTTTTCCGCAATCATAATCTTGTGCTCCTTCGCTATCTCCTTGATCCGTTGAGCAAGATGATCGGTCCCCTTGGCAAGAACCATGGGCGCGGCCATCCGTTCCCGGTCGTATTTCAGCGCCACGGCGTAATGAGTCGGGTTCGTTATGATGACATCGGCCATGGGGATAAGCTTCTGCATACGACGGCGCGCCTGGGCAAACTGGAGACTCCGGATTTTCCCTTTTATCAGAGGGTCCCCTTCCGAATCCTTATGTTCCTGCTTAACCTCTTCCTTGGTCATCTTGATGTTCGAGGTGAAGCGCCACCGGACGTACACCAGATCAAGAACGGCAAGGATGAACAGTATTCCGCAACTATTGATGATCAACCGAAAGGAGAGGCGACCGATATAGGCGAAGATATCATCCAGATCCCGCTCCCCCAGAAACGTCAACGTCTCGGCTTCCCCCCGGATGATCTTGAAGGCGATATACCCCACGATGGCGATCTTCAGGGACGATTTCACCATCTCCACGACGGAATCCTTGTTGAAGAGCCGCTTGAAACCGCTGAGAGGATTCATGTTTTCAAACTTCAACGACATCTTTTCCCAGTTCAGCGCCACATCCCCCTGGGCGAAATGGAGGGCGACTCCCGACACCATGACGGTAATGAGGAAGGGGCCAAGAATCATCCCCATGATGCCGAAAAACTTGATCATCAGCCCATAGACCCCACCTTCGGTGACCTGGGATGGCTCCAGATGAGCAAATATCTCCCGGGTGCTCTTTTCCATGGTGGAGAGCATGTAATGACCGGTGATGTAGAGGGTAACTATTCCCGCCAGGAGGGTAATAGTGGAGTTAAGGTCACGACTTCGGGGGGGGCCGCTCTCCTTGAGGGCGTCATCGCGCCGTTTTCCGGTGGGTTCTTCTGTTTTGGAATGTTTGTCTTCCTCTGACATGGGCTCAGGCTCCCAGTAATCGGAACAGGGTGTTTATCTGCTGTGAAAGGGAGATGAAAGCGGAACTGAGGATATGGAAGAAGACCTTCACGGTGATCCCCAGAACGACGAATCCGAGGCCGATATTCAGGGGAAAACTCATCATGAAAATGTTCATCTGGGGAAAAATTCGAGCCATGACTCCCAGGGAGACAGTGGCCGCCAACAGTGACGCCATCAGCGGCGCAGCCAGTTTGATGGCCAGGACAAAAATTTCCCCCGTTGTCGCCACAAAAAAGGTGAGTAATTCTCGACTCACGTGCCACGCTCCCAGGGGAATGACCTGATAACTTTCGAGGATGGCGCGCAGGAACAGGTGGTGCATATCCAGGGCCATGAAAAGAAGCGTAGCCAGCAGGTTCTCCAGCACCGACAGTACGGAGAGTTGCGTTCCCATAGTGGGATCGAACAGAGAGGCGGTGGTGAACCCCATCTGCATACCGATGAATTGCCCGCAGAACTCCACGGCGGAAAAGATAACCTGGGAGAGGAGTCCCAGGGAGAGGCCGATGAGAACCTCCTTGACGACGAGAAGCCCCAGGGAGATGACATCAGTGGGAACAACCGACAGGTGTGAGCGAACAGCAGGAAAAAAAACCAGCGACATGACCAGAATGAGGGCAACCTTGATTCTGGCCGGAACCCCCTTGCCGCCAAAGAGGGGAATAGCCGAGAAAAGTCCCCCTATGCGCCCCATCACCAGGGTAAACAGGACAAATTCGGATGGATCAGGAAAATGAAGCAGAGAAAGCACGATCAGTGCCTCATATTGGCTATCATCCCGTAAATTTCCCTGGTGAAGTCGGACATATAACTCATCATCCAGGGGAAAAAGACGATCATCGCCACCATCACCGCAACAATCTTGGGGACAAAGGCCAGAGTCGCTTCATTGATCGATGTCACCGTCTGAAAAATGCTCACCGCAAGCCCCACGACAAGACTGAAGATCAGGAGTGGCGCCGACAGCATGAGGGTAACCTCGAAACTACGCCGGGCCAGTTGTAGGATCAGCTCAGGGGTCATGGGTATATCCTTTTTATCCGAAACTCTTGACGAGAGAACCGATCACCAACCCCCAACCGTCCACCAGAACAAAGAGAAGGATTTTGAAGGGGAGAGAAATCATGGCCGGAGGGAGCATCATCATACCCATTGACATGAGCACTGAGGCGACCACCATGTCCAGCACCAGAAAGGGGATGTAGATAAGAAAACCGATCTGGAACGCCGTGCGCAGCTCACTGATGATGAATGCCGGAACAACGGTCAGAGTCGGGACGTCATTGGCGTTTTGAGGGCGCGTCTGCTTGGAAAGACTGATAAAAAGCGCCAGATCCTTCTCTCTCACCTGAGACAGCATGAACTTGCGAATGGGAGCAACCCCGCGTTCCAGAGCCTGCTCCTGGGAGATGGTCTGTGCCTTGAACGGTTGCAACGCCTGGGTATTGACCTGCTCCCAGACCGGGGCCATGATAAAGAAGGTGATGAAGAGCGAAAGGCCGATGACTATCTGGTTGGAAGGCGCCTGTTGGGTTCCCATGGCGTTCCTCAGAAACGAAAGGACCACGACAATACGGGTGAAGGAGGTGGTCATGATGAGCAACCCCGGCGCCAGGGAAAGGATCGTCATGAGGAAGAGGATCTGAATCACGACGGCCGTATCTCCCGGCTTGGAAACCTTCCCCATCCCCAGGCTAATGGTGGGGACGGCCAGAGGCTCCGCCGCGGCAATCCCGGCTACCAGGAGGATCAGACCGACGACCAGCAACGCAGCATTTATTTTCGGCAGAGCTCTCATCCTTCGCTCCGCGGGACCGTCGGCATGAGTCGCGGGAAGGTCATCTTTCCCATCATCCCTTCCAGTTTCGCCTGAAATCCCGCTCCGGACAACGGTATCCGTTCCGCCGTATCGAGAAGCTCGGCATCTTCCACCATGTCGATCTGCTTTAGGAGAGTGATACCATCGACACCATTGCTGAGAAGCAGATACTCGCCGGCCACCTCCACAAGGATCAGCGATTTCTTCGGCGCCAGGCAGCGGGACTCCACCACCCGGATATAGCTTCGTCCCCTCCCTCTTCCCCCCAATCCGACAAAACTCTTGCGGGCCAGATACGCCAGAAGATACACCGCTCCCACCACGACAGCCAGTGCGGAGAACATCTGCAGCAGACAGGTCAAAAAACTGAAACCCACTCCACCGCCCCCTCCATCGGCCCAGGCGACAGCGGGGATGAGCCCACCAGCCATGACCGCCATGAAACGGTTCATAATACCTTCTCCATCCTTTCAGTGGGACTGACGATATCCACCAACCGGACACCGAACTTTTCGTTGACCACCACGGCCTCACCCCGGGCAACCAGTTTGGAGTTCACATAGATATCCAGAGGATCTCCGGCAAGCTTGGACAGTTCAACAACGGACCCCTGGTTCAACTTCAGAACCTCTTTCACCAGCAGGTCGTTGTTGGCGGTATTGAGCCATTCCAGGTCGTCGGTCAGCGGAGATACCGCACGCCGCAACTCGACAACCTCACGCTTGAGCAGATAGATGGGCTCGATGTCGGTCTTGGTGCTGGGGGAGAACGTGTTCTCCTCGATGGCATCGACGTCGGCCTCCATCGCGCCGGTCACCCAGCGGTAGGTGTCCACGACGTGGTCGGCGACGGCATGCATGACCGCCGGCGGGCCCAACCGAAGTTGTTCCGGTTGGCTTTCCAGCCTCTTGCGCACCTGGGCCAGTCCGGTGTGCTCGCCGTGTCGCACCGTGATCACGAAATCCGAACCGACGAACACCATGATCTCGCCCGTCTCGACGATCTCGCGAGCCAGGGCGACCGTCTCGTGCGGAACGTAGTTCACCGTCTTGAGCACCATGAACAACGTGTCGTCGTAGCGCTCCGCCTTGGGCCGCTGATGGGCGTGCACCGCATCTTCCACCGACAGCGGATGTAGGCCGAAGATATCGGCGACCGCTTGCATCTGCTGTTCGGCGGGCTCGTGCAGGCCGATCCAGACGAAGGCCTGCTGCCCTGCGTCCTCCAGCTCATGCACCCTGGCGAAGGCCGTCGAGGGGGTGAAGGAGCCGGGAAGTCGGGTGCCGTCCGCATAGACCGCGCAATCGACGA
>CAIUUR010000201.1 GCA_903902345.1 uncultured Geobacteraceae bacterium
TCCGGCCCCGTAGCCGATGGCCTCTACCACCAGTGGCGGCAGATGGCCGAAGCTGCTGCAAAAATGTTTCAGGATCGCCGCGCCGGTGGGGGTGACAAGCTCACCCCGAACTTCGGATCCGTAGATGGGGATACCCTTGAGGATTTCCAGCGTGGCGGGGGCCGGCACCGGGAGGAGTCCGTGGGCACAGCGTACCGTTCCGGAGCCGACATGGAGGGGGGAACAGGTCACCTCGTCCACTCCCAAACGTTTCAGGGCAGAGGCTGCGGCAACGATGTCCACGACCGCGTCCAGCGCACCAACCTCATGAAAATGGACCTCTTCTATCCCTATCCCGTGGACCAGGGCTTCCGCACTCCCCAGTATCCGGAAGATCGCCACGGCGTCGGCGGCTACTTCCGGATTCAGGTTGCTCCCCATGATGATAGCCCGTATTTCCCCCAGAGTCCGATGCTCATGGTGATGGTGTTCATGATGGTGTTCATGATGGCGCCGACGATGCTGTTGCTGCGACGCCTCTTCATTACCGTGATGATGGGGGAGTTCGTCCACGTTCCGTCCGGTGTCACTGTCGATGACGTCGAATTTTGTTCCCCTGAGCCCCTGCCGGGTGACCCTGGAGGCCCGGATCTGAAATCCTTCCAGGTTGAGGGTCGTCACATCCTGTCGAACTCCCTCAAGGTCAACTCCCAGATCCAGGAGCGCCCCCACAAACATGTCGCCGCTGATTCCGGCTTCCCCATCCAGGTGAAGTATCCGTTTCATGATGTCGGCTCCTCTCCCCGTCCCCTGACGGCCAGCTTGTTGATCATGTCCGCCTGACAGGCTGCGCCGAAGCCGTTGTCGATATTCACCACGCTGACCCCGGCGGCGCAGGAGTTGAGCATGGCCAGCAGCGCCGTTACGCCGCCGAAGCTGGCCCCGTAGCCGATGGAGGTGGGGACGGCGATGACCGGCACCTCCACGAGTCCGCCGATGACCGAGGGGAGGGCGCCCTCCATTCCCGCCACGGCAATGATGCAGTTGGCCTGGCGCACCAGGGTTGTGTGGGCCAGGAGCCGATGGATGCCGGCCACCCCCACATCGAAGAGTCGTTCCACCCGGCTGCCGAAGGATTCCAGAACGATGGCCGCTTCTTCCGCCACCGGGATGTCCGAGGTGCCGCCGGTGGCCACCACCACTAACCCGATTCCCTGTACGTCGCTTCGCCGCAGTTCCACGATGCGGCAGGCTGGATGATAGAGGGCGCCCGGCTGCAGTTCACTGATCGCCCGGGCCATCTTGGGGGTGGCCCGGGTGCAGAGGACGTTGCCGTTATGGACCGCCAGTCGCTGGAAGATGGCCGCAGCCTGCTCCGGGCTCTTCCCCTCCCCGTAAATGACTTCGGGATAGCCGCTGCGCATTCTTCGGTGATGATCGATCCGGGCGAATCCCAGATCTTCGTAGGGGAGCTCTTTGAGCACCTCCATGAGATCATCGGTGGAGAGTTCGCCGTTCCGGTGCTCTTCCACCAGGGTTCTGATCCGGTGGGCGTTCATGATGTCATCCCCAATACCTCGTTCATAGCGCCGGTGCGGTATCCCTGAAGGTCCAGGGCCACGTAGGCGTAACCGGCATTCTTGACCCGCGCGATCACCTCGTTCCGCAGTTCATGCACTGCCATCCGGAACTCCTCCTCACCCAGTTCGATGCGGGCCACGTCACCGTGATGCCGCACCCGCAGGACCCGTAGCCCCAGCTCCCGGAGGCTCTCCTCTGCCCGCCCTACCTGGCTCACCCTTTCCCGGGTGATCTCGGTACCGTAGGGGAACCGGGAGGAGAGACAGGCAAAGGCCGGTTTATCCCAGGTGGGGAGTCCCCGTTCCCGGGAAAGGTCTCGAATATCTCCCTTGGTAAAGCCCGCTTCCACCAAGGGACTTCGCACTCCCAATTCCGCCAGGGCCAGCTTGCCGGGGCGATAGTCTCCCCGATCATCCAGATTGCTGCCGTCCACGACAACGGAGATACTCTCTTCCCGTGCGATGGCGCAAAGTTTGCCGAACAGCTCCTTTTTGCAATGGTAACAGCGGTCCGCCGGATTTTGCGTGAATCCGGGAATGTCCAGCTCTTCGGAAACGATGATCCGGTGCCGTCCCCCCAACTGCAGGGCCAGGGCCTTGGCTTCGCGGAGTTCCCGTTCCGGATAGGTCTCGGAGGTGGCGGTCACCGCCAGGGCCCGTTCCCCCAGGACGGAGCAGGCAACGGCAAGGAGGAGGGTGGAATCGACCCCCCCGGA
>CAIUUR010000202.1 GCA_903902345.1 uncultured Geobacteraceae bacterium
AAGGGGGTCCCCCGCCGGATCGTGTGGGGGGTATACGCCCTCCACTGGGCGGCCAGAAGCCGGTTCTCCCCCCCCACGGGGCGGTCGTTTCGGATGTCGGAGAGGTAGGCAATGAATTCAGGCCGGATGGGTGAGACCTTTCCTGCAACGTTGAGTCCCAGCGGCGGTAAGTCCTGCTTCTTCAGGTAGACACTCTTCACCCACTCCCGGTCACCGGTGCGGAAATCATACTCTTCCCGGGACGGACTGTCCACCAGGCGGAGGAAAAAAGTCCCGTACTCCTGGGGAGCCCACGCCGCGTGACAAGCTGCACACTCCAGTTTCCTCAGGTGGGGGACGATTCCGTGCTCGATGACCTTGGGATCGGGACGGTGACAGCTTAGACAGTTTTTTGCCGATTTCTCACCCGAAATGAGGCTTTTCATGGAATGGCAGGCGGAACACCCCATCCCCTTTTCGGCATGAATATCGGGGAGCATCTTGAGAAAGGGTTCGCCGTAGGGCGCCGGACCCCGCTGGTAGCGCTTTCCCTCCTCACGGGGGGCCATCCCCAGATAATCGCCCCCCACAAAGTAGCCGTGATGACAGGTCAAGCAATCACGGTCGGACGGTTTCCGGAGGGTATGTCCGTTTTTGCCGTGACAGTCGCCGCACCCTTTTACATGACAACCGTCGCAGGTTTTTTCAAAAAACCGGGGATCGACCGTTCCCCAACTTCGGGCCGCAAAGCGACGTTCCGGCTCCCTGGTCGTCATGGCTCTGCCGAAAAGTTTGTCGTACCCCTTGTGGCAGGGAGTACAGCCGCTGGCCTTATGCCAGGCTGCAGCCGGATCGGCCAGAGTCCGTGCGCCGTCCAGATGGCAGGCGAGACAGGGAAGCTTCGCGTGGCTGCCGATCAGCTTGATGTGGTGACAGACCGAGCAATTTTCACCTCCCAGTGCAGGGAGGACGCTAAGTGCCAGAAAGCAGACGACGGTGCAGAGTGTCTTGAAGCACACGATGGTCGATTCCTTTCCGGTAGATGGGGTCTTTGGCGTAGGGATGACAGACCAGGCAGCTGTTCACCGCCAGGGTCCGTTTTACCTCGGCGCCGTTGAGGGGACGTGAATCCTCCCGGGTGATGGCGGAATGTGCCCGGACCTTTCCCTCCTTCATGGAAAGGAAACCATCCAGCGGCTTATCCTCGGATTGTTCACAGATAAGGGAGCCGGTGATCTCTCCGCCTGTCGCCACATGCTGACCGAAACCGAGAAAAGCGGGGTTGCCATGGCATTCCGAACAGCCCACTGCCCTGGTGCCGGTATTGTGCGAGTAGAAGGGGGCGAAGCGGAGTTGCGGCTTCCCCTTGAAGCGGGCGATGTAATCGTCTTTGGAGAGAGTTCCGTTCCCTTCCACCACCGTAACAAAGGTCTGGCAGCCGGGGGTGACCGGCGAGATCTTTCCACTCTGGTTGAGGGCCAAAGGGAAGGGGTAGAGGTTCCGAAAATCCTCGGTTTCACTGAAGGCGCCGGGGCTCTCCACCCCTTTGATGTAATCCATTCCCGTCTCACCCTTGTCGTAGCGGGTGTGGCAGCCATAGCACTGGACCACGGTACGGGAGTGACAGGCGAAGCACTCCAGCCGGCGGTGTCCGAAAACCGTATGTTCCGGGGTCCCGGTGATGACCTTGGCCAGATGCAGCTTGCCGCTTCTCTTTCCCTGAAGCCAGACCTTGCCATCCTGGACAAAGACATTGGAATAGGGTCGCCCCTTGCCGGTGAGGACGCTCCGCATGCCGGGACGGATGGGTGACCGGTAATTGCGCGATTCCCGAACAGCCTGGTCGTTCTCCCGCTCCACCAGCCGCCACGTTGGCGGTTGGGCGCCACCGTGGCAATCCTCGCAGCGGATCTCCGTCTGGAGATACATGTTGGCGTAGGCATAGCCGTCACCCATGACGTCCCGGGAGGTATGGCAGTCGATGCACTCCATCCCTCGGGCAAAGTGGATGTCCGGGGCGATGTGGACGGCGTTTCTACCTCCGCTGAGCATCACGGGACCGGGAAGACCGTTTCGGGTGGGAACCAGACCGGAGTTGCCGTCGGAGAGCCCCTGATAGGAGAGTGCGATGCGACCGCTTCGGTTGTGGCAGCGGGTACAAACCTGAGTACCGGGAAGCGATTCCATCTGATGACTACGGGAATGGGGGGCTCTCCCCCGAACCGTCAGGTCGCCCCCTTCGTAGCTGCTACCCTCGTTGTAGGGGAAGTGACAGGCGGCGCAGCCCGAGGCGTGGCCGGCGTTCTGGATATCGCCCACGGCGTTCCCCACATGGCAGCGGGAACAGAACTTCCGGTAGAGTTCGCCTGAAAGGTTGTTCAACTCCGCCACCGGCTTCAGTTCCAGGGGGCTTCCTTTACCGTCGAAGCTCTCGACGCCGCGGGAAGAGTAGCTCTTGCCGTCCACCCCTTCCCAGGTCAGCTGGATGTTTCGGATCATCCCGGCGGCGGTATACATGAGGGTCGATTTGACCCGCTGCAGCTGGTACGGATGACATTTCCCGCAGCTTTTATCCCAGTTTTGCCAGTCGGAAGGGTTGCCCGGACCGTGCAGGGAACCGTGGGCCTTTCCCTTGTCTCGGGTCATGCCGTTACCGCCGTGGCAGGAGGTGCAGGAACCATGGCTAGCTGACACTGCCTCGATGGCGCCGTGGCACGACCGGCACCCCGCCGAATCGGCCGGCTCCGTTCGGCAACCGGCAAGGAGCAGGATACACCCCAGAAAGGCCCGGACGATGCCATAACGCAGAGGGGGTAAGGGAGACGCCATCATTCCATGCATGGAGGGGAATCTATAGGAGTGTGGAGCGGGATGCAATAACTTTCCTTTCCGAGAGGATGAGAGCGTAGCAGTAAGGAGAACTACCTGTTTCACCATTGGTTGATGATCATTGTGCCGGCAATAGAATCTGAACGGTAACCGGTTGTCCGGTTTTTTTTTGATGCAAAAAAAAGGTTTTATGACTATATTCGCATTGTCCGACCTTTCTTTTTTCGAAAGCTCGTCAGATGCTTAAGAGAGTCAAGCGTTGTGGGGCGTTCACCCTGCAGCGTTTTTTTATGCAGTAGGAAAATAGGAGGTACTACCTTGAAACAGTTCATCTATTTGTCTGTCATGCTGCTCTGTCTGTTCCCCGCCGCAGGTTTTAGCGCCACCCAACCGGCGGTGGCCGTGCCATCACCTCCGGGCCTCATCGCCTGGTTGTCCGGTAACGGCAACACCAATGACCCGGTGAGCGGCACAACCGGTACGGTTTACCCTCCTGCCGTCATCACCGATGCCGGCACCGGTTTTGCCAACCAGGCTTTCTCCTTCTTCGAATACGGCTACGTCACTATTCCTGATGGTGTCTCCCTGCGTCCCACTCAGTTCAGTATCAGTCTCTGGTTCAATTGGGACCATGTTGGTACTGACAACATCGAATTTCTGATGGCCAAGGGGTTTGAAAAATACGAGATTCATCTCGGCGGTATCGGTACGAACGGTATTCGCTTCATCCCTGCCGGGCATCCGTCCACGACTGTTGATGCACCGGACGTTGTTACGGCCGGCTGGCACCACCTCGTCGTCACCTACAGCGGCAGCGAGGCCTACATCTACCTGGACGGCTTGCTCAAGGCCCAAAGGACCGATATCACGGAGCGGACCGACTTGACGACGGATCACACGCCGTTACACCTGGGTATACGGAGTTCCGGGGAGTATCCCTATTACGGTAAAATTGACGAACCGATGCTGTTCAACCGGGTTCTGTCCCCCGACGAGATCAATGCCATTCATGATGCTGGGTCGGCCAGTATCACCCTGCTCCCTCCGGTAGTTGGGAAGAGCAGTACGACCGCCACTCTGAATGGTGTGGTGAATGACAACGGCGAGAAGAGTACGGTCTCCTTCGAGTACGGCAGGGACACGACTTACGGATCAACGATGGACGCCACTCCATCGACAGTAGCAGCCGGGAGTGGGGTAACATCGGTCAGCGTCACTTTGACGGGGTTGATCGCTAACAGTTCGTATCATTTCAGGATCAAGGCGCTGAATGCTTCAGGGACCACCTATGGCCCTGATCAGCTCTTCGGGACACACCCTACTACCACAGAGCTTGTTTCCGGCACCAATCCGTCCTCTTCAGGGCAGCCCGTCACCTTTACCGCATCGGTTATCTCCGACGCACCCACCGGTTTTGTTATCTTTTACGATGGCACGACCCCGTTGAGGACCGTTTCGCTCTCCCCCGAGGGGGGTGCCACGTATACCACTCCCCTTGCTGCCGGCAGCTATACCGTCACCGCCGTCTACAGCGGTGACAAAACCCACATAGCTTCCCTGTCCGCGATCCTGACTCAGACGGTGAAATCTGTATCTCCCCCGACGCTCATCGTTCCTGCTATTGAGAACGTGGGCGCCGGGATGGCCACCCTGGTGCTGCAATCCTCTGGTGATGGGACCGGCTATTT
Source organism: uncultured Geobacteraceae bacterium (assembly GCA_903902345.1). Lineage (GTDB taxonomy): Bacteria > Desulfobacterota > Desulfuromonadia > Geobacterales > CAIOGM01 > CAIOGM01. Next base: position 4,497 of record CAIUUR010000202.1, read on the forward strand.
CACCCTGCTTTATGGCGGCGGCACTGCCTGCGGCACCGGCGCCCAGGTCAAGGCGGGGGAAAATAGCGACGGGGGCGTTGCGCCGTACCACGGTTCGCTGCCATTGCTCGCAAACACCGCAGGTCGTTATGCGGTCCGTTCTCTGACTCAGAATACCGATTACACGCTCTGCTTCACTGCCGACAGTCCCACCGGATTTAACCTTAATCCCACTCCGGTTTCGGCCACCTTCACCACTGCCGCAACCGCGACCTTTGCCACTCCTCTGTGGAGTCTGGTGGGAAACACCGGGTTCTCCTCAGGTGAGGCTGATTACGCCTCACTGTCAATTGCCCCGGACGGAACTCCTTACGTTGCCTATACCGACGCGGACAACAGCGGAAAAGCAACGGTGATGGCGTTTCGGAATGGAACGTGGGGCGTTGTGGGGAACGCCGGATTCTCCGCAGGCCAGCTTGGCTCCACGTCGCTGACCATTGCCCCGGATGGAACCCCCTATGTGGCGTATCAAGATTTCGCCGATAGTTGGCAGGTAACGGTCATGGCGTTCCGTGATAATTCCTGGAGCATGGTGGGGAGCACCGGAGTGGCCTATTTCGATTCGCTGGCCATCGCCCCGGACGGAGCCCCCTGCGTGGCATATGAAGACCAGGACAATGGCGGGAAGGCAACGGTGATGGCATTCCGTAATGGTCTCTGGAGCATTGTGGGGAGTGCCGGGTTCTCCGCCGATCAGGTTTCTTCCCTGTCGCTGGCCATTGCTCCTGATGGTACTCCCTACGTGGCGTACACAGACTGGAGCAACAGTGGGATGGCAATGGTGATGGCGTTCCGAAACGGAATCTGGAGTGTGGTGGGAAACGCCGGGTTTTCCGCCGGTCAGGCTTCCTACACCATGCTGACGATTGCTTCGGACGGAACCCCCTACGTGGCGTATACGGACTGGGGTAACGGTGGGAAGGCAACGGTCATGGCGTTCCGTGACGGAATGTGGAGTACGGTGGGTAACGCCGGGTTCTCCACCGATGAGGCTGATTATCCCTTTCTTACCATCGCTTCGGACGGGACCCCCTACGTGGCGTATACTGACGTGGGCAACGGCGGGAAGGCAATGGTGATGGCGTTCAGGAACGGAGTATGGAGCGTGGTGGGGAGCACCGGGTTCTCCACCAATCAGGCCTATTATCCCTTTTTGTCCATTGCTCCTGACGGGACCCCTTACGTGGCGTATACGGACTGGGGCAACGGTGGGAAGGCAACGGTGATGAAGCTGACGGAGGCAGCTGTCAACGTCACCGTCACCACTCTGCCGGCGGGGCGGAGTTTCACCGTTGACGGTTTTACCCATACGACACCAGAGACCTTCAGCTGGGTACCGGGGAGCAGTCACACCATAGCCACGACCTCGTTCCAGGAGGGGAGCAGCGGAACCCGGTATAACTTTGCCGCCTGGTCCGATGGTGGGGCCGGGAGCCATAGCATCACCGTGCCGGCTACGCCCGTTACCTGCACGGCCATCTTCACCACCCAGTATCAGATGACCACTACCGCCGGGCCCAATGGCACAATCACCCCGGACACGGGGTGGTATGCTGCCGGATCCCCTGTGACCGTTCAGGCTCTCCCCGCCACCGGTTACCACCTGGCCACCGTGATGCTGGACGGGACCGGCCAGGCCATCACCGACTCGAAGAACTACGGCGTCATCTTCCCCAACCTCACGGCCCCTCACACGCTCTCGGCTACCTTTGCCGGTGACCTGTTACCGGTAAAAATCGGCGGGACACCCTATTCAACCCTGCGTGTCGCCTATGACGTCGCCGTCACCGGCGATCTGTTACAAAGCCAGACGGTGCTCTTCTCCGGCGGGCTTCTTCTTGACCGGGGGATTGCGGTGACGATCCGTGGTGGATACGATGCCGGGTTTGTCAACCGTACCGGCTATACGACCGTTCAAAACGGTCTGACCATTGTGAACGGCAGGCTGACGGTCGACCGGCTGATCATCAGATAGAGCTCCGGAAGAGGTGACCTGAATGTAGGTATGAATTCCGTAGAGCCCCAAAGAACCGCGATTCGCAAACGATTTAGTATCCCCGTTACGCTGGACAGGGTGCCGGCGCGCGGCGCGGTTTCATGAACTGTATAACCGGAATGAAAAACCAGGGGGGCATCATCGTCCCCCCCGGAAGATTCTTTACAGGAGAGCGGGTCAGCAGCCGGCGACTTCTTTCTTCTTTTTCTTGGCGGGTTTAGCCTCAGTCGCAGCCTCGCCATCCTTTTTGACATCCTTCTTCACTTCCTTCTTTTCTTTCTTGGCGTCTTTCTTCTCGGTGGCGACCGGCGCAGCGGCGTCGGTTGCCGGCTTAACGGCGTCGGCGGCCATGACGATGGAAGCGAAGCTGACGGCGACAGTGGCGGACAGAAGGATGGACAGGATTTTTTTCATGGTAATCTCCTTTGGGCTGTGCCGCAGGGCGGCTGGTTAGATTGGGCTTTACGACAACTTGCTTAACTGGCCTGCATAGACAAAGGTAAGCCGGATGATGAGTCCCCCCACGAGGACGATGCCGGCGCTCAAGTTCATCTTCGCCAGCGCCATGGGGGTCAGGGTATGGCCGTGCTCCTCCTTGATCTCCAGCATCTTCAGCACCAGGGCGATGGGGAAGATGATGAAGAGCACCAGCATGGAGCAACCATAGGAAAAGTATTCACTGGACAGGGAGAAAAAGGGGAGGATCGAATCCCTGTGGGCGCCGGATGAGGTGTACTGGCCATAGAAAAAGAGGGGGAGGATAACCATCTCCCCACAGATCATCCAGATGTCGATTTTGGTAAAGAAAAGTTTAACCTTGTTGGTCCGGGCGATCATGATCATGAGGGCCGCCCCCACCGACATGGCAGAGGTGAGGAAGAGAACGGGGAGCACCGCGGAATTCCAGAGAGGCCGGGCCACGAAGGAGCTGAGGAGAACCCCCGTATAAATGCCGATGAAGATTCCCATGGCGAAGTTGACGGCTGCCAGAGGGAAAAGATAACCTCTCATTCGTACGGCCAACTGCTTCAGCGGTTCCAGCAGCAGCCAGTGAAGCATATTGTCCGGCAGTGTCGCCAGAGCGAGTAGGCCGCTCACCGGGAAGAAGACCAACAATCCCCATGAACCCCACGACATGGGGGAAAGGGGCTGGAAGGTGAGATAGAACCAGAATACGTTGAGCTTCCTTTCCAGATCCAGGAAGATGAACAGCATGCCGATCCCCAGGATGACGGGAACGAGGATCGGTGCAACATACCCCGCCGCTTCATCCTTGACAAGCTTACCACCCTGTCTCAGATGCAGGATGGTGGTCATGACCGCCAGACCGGCGGAAAGGCCGCCCAGGAACAGGTAGAGCGAAACCCGCCAGTCCCAGATATGGAGATGAGGTGAAGTCAGGGCGTTGACGCCCGTAACGGTGATTTCCATGAGTGACTCCTATTCCGGTTTACTGAATTTCTTGATGTAATAAACCCGGGGTTTGGTCCCGGCCCCTTCCAGCAGCACCGTGGCGTCGGACCCCTGCAGGGCAACCCGGACGGGACTCCTGGGATCGTCCATATCACCAAAAATCCTGGACTTGCCGATACAGGTGGCGACGCAGGCCGGTTCTTTTCCCTCCTTGAGCCGATGGTCGCAGAAGGTGCATTTGTCGGCGAACCCTTTTTCATGATTGATGTAGCGGGCGCTGTAGGGGCAGGCCGCCACGCACGCCTTGCACCCCACACAGCGGTTTTTGCGCAGAAGGACGATACCATCCTCCTTCCGTTTGTAGGAAGCGCCGGTGGGGCAGTTGTAGACACAGGGGGGATTGTCGCAGTGATTGCAGAGCTCCGATCGAAGCTCCATGCGCAACAGGGGGAATTCTCCCTCCACCATCTCCAGCACCCTGGTACGGTACTGATCGGGAGGGACTTCGTTCTCGTTCTTGCAGGCGACCACACAGGCCATGCAGGCAACGCAGCGTCGCTGGTCAATGACCATGGCGTATTTCGGCATCTTTAGGCCTCCTTCTGCAGCTTGACAAAGTTAACCCGCATCCCGGTGCTCCCGGCAATGGGATCAACGGCGTACTTGGTGATGAGCCCCTGATCATCGGCCCCCTTGCGACCGGAGCGGGACAACTCCTTGGGGTTCGAACCCCAGCCATGAACCATGTAGACCATATCATCCCGGATTCTCTGGGTCGCCTTCACCCTGATCCGGTTGCTTCTGGCGCCGTCCTGATTCACCAGCACGGCATAATCGCCGCTACTGAACCCCAACGCCTGGGCTTTTTTCGCATTGATCCAGACCTCATTCTCCTTGTACAGTTCGTTGAGGGCAGGGTTGTTGGTGGTTCTGCTGAAGGTGTGCACCGCGCTCCGGCCATAGGTCAGCCGAAAGAACCCCTCGGGAGGAAGAGGGTGACGGACGTACACGGGAACCGGGTCGAACCCTTTTTCCTTCAGCTCCTTGCTGTACAGAACGATTTTCCCGCTGGCAGTCTTGAAGGTAGGCGGATTCTCCGGGGTGATGTAGGGCGTTGACGTATTGGGAATCGTCAGGCAGCCGAGCTTCTTCAGGTCGTCATAGGAGACGCCGGCCGTTTTGCACTGGGCCTTGATTTTATCTTCATAGTTGTTCCAGGGGAAGTACTCTCCCAGATCCAGCTTCTTGGCCAACTCCTTGGCGATCCACCACCCCGGCTGGGAGTCGTGTAGCGGCTTGACCACCGGTTGCCGAAGGGAGACGGAGAGGGACTTCCCCTTCCCAATTGCCAGGGCGTCGTGGCGCTCCAGATAGCTGCATTCGGGAAGAATGACATCGGCCATCATCGTCAGATCCATGGGCATGACGTCCACCACCACCAGCAGATCCAGCTTGGCAATGGCGTCCAGGGTTTCCTGCTGATTGGGAAGGGACTTCATCAGGTTGGTGCCGGAGACGAACCACCCCTTGATGGGATAGGGTGCGCCAGTGATGGTGGCGGTGCGAATCGCCTGGGTGACCCCTTCTGAGCCGGCAAAGGGATAGCCGCCGCCGTTCAACGGAGCCTTGGCCGGTTCGGGGAACGGTTTACTTTCCCCCTTGGGAAGCGATGCCTTGGTGGCGAAAAACATCCCGCCTGGTCGTCCCCAGGAGCCAAGGAGTGCGGTAAGGATAGCCATTGCCCGGGAACGCTGCACGTCGTCACCGTACCAGGTTGCATGCCGACCGGGATGAATGGTTACCGCCGGGGCGTTATGCCCCATCATTCTGGCTGTTTCCACGATCTGCGCCGCCGGGAGATCGGTCTCCTTGGCCGCCCATTCCGGGGTGCAGTGGCTCACTTCCTGGGCAAGTTCGGCAAACCCTTCGGCGTACTGATCCAGATACGCCTTGTCGTACAACCCTTCGGTGATGATGATGTTGATCCATGCCAGGAGGAGCGCCACGTCCGTGGCCGGCCGGATAGGGAGCCACTGCTGGGCCTTCCCCGCGGCGATGGAGTAGCGGGGGTCCACCACGACCAGCTTGGAACCCCGACCGATGGCCTCGGCAAAATCCTGCACCTGGGAGTTATGCATGTTTTCCCCCAGATGCGACCCGATGAGCACCATGACCTTGCTGTTGACCAGATCCACCCGTTCCGGCGAGCCGGGCCCTTCCCCGAAGGTCAGTTCATATCCTACGTCGCGGGGTCCGCGGCACTGGGCAAAGGAGGGCATCCCCACATTGGGTGTACCGTAGGCGGAAAGGAGCGGCAGGAAATGGTCGGTGGGGGTGCCGTGGGTAAAGATGGCCATGGCTTCGGGACCATACTTCTCCTTGATCCCCTTCATCTTCTCCGCCACAACCCCCAGAGCTTCGTCCCAGGACGCCTTACGGTACTTCCCTTCCCCCCGCTTCCCCACGTTGATCAGCGGACTCTTGAGCCGGTCCTTGTCATAGAGGAGTCCGATGCCTCCGTTCCCCCGGGCGCAGAGTTTTCCCCGGCTGTTGCCGTGCACCGGGTTTCCCTCCAGCTTGACCACGCGACCGTTGAGTACCTTGGCGATGGCGCCGCACTTCCAGAAACAGATTTCACAGTAGGTGGGGACATAGGTTGCCTGAATGAGTCCTGCCTCTTCGGCCCAGAGGAGAAACTTCTCCGGGCCGACGGTGGCGGCGGCGATTCCGGCGGTGGCGATTCCTGACGTCTTGAGGAATGTCCTTCTTGATAACTTCACGGCTTTTCCTCCCTTACGGAGTTTGTATTATATTATTCGAATACTACGATGCTTGTGTTTGAAAAACAGGCAAAAAGTGGTTTTAATGAAACATATACCGTTTTTTGCCGTGGATAAACTGTCAGCAGCCCACTGTTTTTTTAAAGACCCTGCTCATATTTTTGCCGTTTACCACTTCGTAGCTGCAGCGGATATCGTCCCCTTCCACGATTCGGCGATCCCGAAGTTTGTCCAGGGTCAGGGTGTCGGTGACGGTAATGACGAAGAGCTTGTCGGACCTGGTCTCTTTGACCGTGACGCTGGCAGACATTCCGTCAGAAAGCGCCGTCTCGATCTTACGGATGACTCCGAAGAGCTTGAACTCCATACCGGCGCCGGCAGGCGCGCAGAGGGTCAAGCCAAGGAGAAACGGGAGGAGGAGACAGATGGCGGCTAACTTCATGAAAAACTCCGGAGAGATGCGGGGGGCATCTGCCCCCCGCGGACGAACGTTGCTTAGAACTGCACTTCGAAGGTGCCGTAGATGTCCTGAGCGGTTTTAACCGGCGCATACATCTGCATACTATTGGGATTACTCAGAGCGTCAAAATTAACGGAACCGCCGACCCAATTGTTGCTGCCGGTGGCGTTGAACCAGTAGTACTGATACCCGACCTTGAAGAAGACCTTGCTTGCCAGGGAGGATATCGGCTTGAGCTTGATTTCCTGAATGATGTACGGTTCGATCACATCACCGCGTGTTCCCAGTTTGGAGGTCCAGATGTCATCCGCGGCTGGGGCGAAGGTAATCCAGTCATTGGAGCCGTGGTTATACTCGAAACCGAACTTTGTCCCGGTTTTTTCCAGGTCATAACGGCCTCCGAGATAAACAGCCCAGCCGTTCTTGCCTGTCCGCTGACCCGAATACATAAGTCCGATGGGCATCCCTTCCACGTAAGGCCCCATGCCTGTATTCTGAAAAGCGGTATTGTTGTTCGGCCGGGCAAAGCTCATGGCCGCATCAAAGAACCAGTTCAAGGAATCCACCTTGCCGACGATGTCGGCGCCAACCCAGTCAATACTTCCCAGATTTGTGGTCGGTCCTGAAATAATACTATTTCCGGTAACAAACTGAGGAGCATTAAAGATGTTGTACGCATGATTCCACTGGAGCATCGCCGTTATGGTATCGGTATTGTAGGGGACAACCTGTACACCAAGCATATCGGTGTCACGAAGAGTGTTATTAGGTTTGTATCCGCTGGCTGTGTAGCCGCTGTCGAAACCACGACCATAACAGATTTTGAGGAAGGGGCTGCCGAGAACATCGATATCGGGGGCGTACCCGACGGTCATTCCGTCGAAAGCATAATCCACAAGGAGCGCCGGAGTTCCAGCGGTACCGCTTTTTTCGGTATTATTCTTGATGTGTGACGGCGAACCTCCGGTGGATGGGCGACGCCCCACCGAAAACCAGACAGGCTGCTCTGCAATATTGCTCCATGTGGCATAAACTGAATCGACGGTCAATTGACCGTCGGAGGGGACATGTCCCAGGGTTCCGTCAAAAATTCCTCCACGGTCTCCAAAGTAGGGACCGGTGATGGCACTGTCATTCTGTGCGCCGGAAACTTTGTACATAAGCAGTCTCGCCTTAACGCTGACATTTTCAGTTGCCTTCGCCTTGAGATTCAGGCCGAAACGATTGGTGTACAGCGTATCGTTGTACGTTCGGAATCCATTGACCGCAGCAGGTGTAGGTATCGGTGGGTTAGTGTTTGATAATCCAAACTGATAATAGTTCGGCACATTCGCAGTGAGCGAATCCACCCGAAACCGGTAGTCGCCGCCGATGGTCAGCCATTTACCCAGGGACTTCTCGTCGGTCTGCTTGGCCAGCGCCTCGGTCTTATCCACCTTCTCCTCGGTTGCCTTTGCTTTTTCCTCGCTCTTCTCCACCTGCTGCTTCAGGCTCTCCAGTTGCCGAGAGAGGTCGTCGATCTTCTTTTGCATCTCCGTGTCCATGGCAAAAGCCGACGTCGGCAACGCCACCGCCAGGACAAATGCTGCAATCCCCTTTTTGCTGATTCTCATTCTGCTCTCCTTTTTTGGATATGGTCTGCTGCTTTGTAACCTTGCATGTGTAAATGCTGTGCGCATATCAGTGCAGGGACGTGGCGGTCACTCATATACAAAATCGGTGCCAAGATGCCAAGCATTTATATATACAGCCTTTTATTCATATGCATATATCGGTATGCGAATTATATGCTGTTATTTCGCGGTATAATGTGGTGAAATAGCGGTGTGCCTGACGAAGGCAGACGATTCTCCACGTTCGATACAACGCCGGGAAAATTCAGATCTTCACCATGCCCATGGCAGAATGGTGATGGGTTCTGGCGCTGCACCGTAATGATGAACTGAATTTATGCAGGCATACGGTGACTATCTGAGGAAGAGATTCCTACGGGGAGTCGACCGGAGTTGGTGGGCGGGGTTGATACGATCTGCAGGAGGTTAGCTAGGTGAAATCACCGTGAATCGAGGCGAGGGGGCGTGTTTCGATGGACGAGAGACTATCTCCTCTCGGTGAATTGATGATGTACTGCGGTAATTTCAGCGAGTGCCCGCAAGAAGGCGTCGACGATCTCCGGATCAAAACGCCGTTCACGGCTGGAGACAATTTCTTTGACCGCCTCAGCCACGGTCCAGGGTTCCTTGTACGGGCGTTCAGTGACAAGGGCGTCAAACGTATCGGCCACAGCCACAATTCTGCCGGATAGCGGAATATCACTCCCTTTGAGTTCCCGGGGATAACCGGCGCCATCCCAATGTTCATGATGGGTCAATGCAACTGACGCCGCTGTTTTCAGCAGAGGGCTCTGGTTGTCGCCAATTATTTTAGAGCCGATCTCACAGTGAGTTCGGATGATGTTCAACTCAGCATCGTCCAGTTTACCCGGCTTTAAAAGAATACTGTCCGGTATCCCTATCTTGCCCAGATCGTGCAGGGCCGCAGCATTAAAGAGTAGATCCGCTTCGCTTTCCGGGAGTCCGAGTTCCAGGGCGATACAGCGGGAGAAGTGGCAGACTCGGACATTGTGGAGACCGGTCTCGTTATCACGGTATTCGCCCGCAGTGCCCAGCCGACGCAGGAGTTCAAGATGACTTTTATTCAGTTCGTCGATCCGCTCCTGGACCAGATTGAGCACCCGTTCTTTCAGAGAGGAGTTCCATCCCGCCAGTTTCTCATTTTGCACTCTGACCACGGTCAGCAAACGCTGGTTTTCCCGTGCCAAGCCGTATCTATGGAGACAGTCTCTTACGAGTTGAAGCAGTTCCTGATCATTCCACGGTTTGGTCAGAAAGTGGCAGGCTCCCCCCTTATTGATGGCATCAATGGCGGCATTCTTATCAGCATACCCCGTCAGGATTATTTTGGGTATATCCGGGAAAATCTTCGCAGCAGCCTGAAGAAAATCAGAGCCGTTCATCTTCGGCATTTTCTCATCACTCAGAATCAGACCGATGCTTTTGCTATTTTTCAGGATTTCCAGACCATCTTCACCCGATCTGGCGGTCAGCACCTTGAACTGCTCCTTGCGAAAGGTACGAGTTAAGGCCTTGAGAATCAGCTCCTCATCATCGACACAGAGGATGCTCAATCTCTCTTCTTGAACTAAAGCGGCAGGGGGCAGAACAAGGTCATGCTCATTCATCAGATCTTCTCCTCTGGCAGGCATTGTAGGGCAATAGGGGAATTGCTTCAAGAGCAATAAGGCAGTCGCTTGGTTTTCACTGCACACTCTGCGGGTGAGGTATTCCATCCCTTGAGGAGGAGACGAAGGGTGATCGAAAAAAGGTGCGCATGATAAACCCATGCGCACCCAGCTTCATGAATAAAAGCCGCCCAGCTGACAACATCTCAGCTGAACGAAGTCGGGTGGTTACTTTTTGAAAAATTCGGGAAAATAATAAACCACGGTGGGGTAGTACTTTTTGAGTATCCGGTCATAGGTGCCATCCTTCCGGATCTTCTTCAAAAAGTCATTGAAAGCGTCCCGCAGAAGGGGAGATTCTTTGGGAAAGGCGACGGCCATGGTCTGTTTTCCCGAGGTGGGTCCGATGATCTTGATCTTGCCCGGCCACTTTTCCAGACCCACCAGGGCGTCGGGAACATCCAGGATGGTCAGTTCAGCCTTTTTGTTTACCAGTGCCGGAACTACCTCGTTGAGGTTCCCTTCGTAGATGATGACTTCCGCGCCGGTGGCATCCAGCTTGTTGATGACAGGATCGAGGCAGGTCTTGGGAATGGCCAGAACTTTTTTCTCCTTGAGGAGGGAGCGGGTCAGGGCGATATCCTTTTCCAGATTTTTTGACTTGATCGGTTTCAAGGGAGAATCGGCACGGGCAACGAGCCAGATCTGATTGGGAAAGGTGGGTGCTGAAAAATTCACGATTTTCTCTCGCCAGGGAAGTACGGTAAAGCCGTTGGCAATGAGATCACCCTTCACCGGAACGGTATCGCCGTACTGAATATCATTCCCCACGACCTTGACCTTCTTGCCGATGAGATCTTCCACGACGGTTCCGAAGTCGCTCTGGACATACTCGTACTTGACCCCCAGCTGCTTGGCGAAGAGTTTGATGATCTCCACATCCATGCCGTCCCCCGAACCGCTGACGAAGTTGGCATAGGGGACGCCGATATGGCGCAGGACGCCGGCTTTCTTTACGTCCGGCAGGTCGCCGGCAAAGGCGGCGACGGCACCCAGGGTCAGTGTGCCGATCAGTACGGTGACGATGCTGCGGAGAACTGAACTTCGTTTCATGTAATGGTCTCCTTTAAGTTGGTTGTTGCCGCTGTATTTATATAGGGCAAACGACGGAAGGTCAATGGATTCGTTTGAAACCCGGAACCTGAAACGTAGAACCTTGAACTTAGAACGTAGATCGTAGAGCCTGTAACATGGTTGTACCCTGAAACTCCACCTGTTTCTTCGTTGCGGCGCCAGGTAACCTGTGATATAAAGGGCGCACATTTTAAACCTCTGGAGATGCTCATGGATCTCATCGATTCGATTATCAGAAATGCCCTCCGGGAAGATATTCACACCGGAGATGTCACGACCCGGTGGGTGGTTCCGCTCCCTCGTCCGGCTGAGGCTCGCCTCATTGCCAAGGAAGAGTTCATTTTGGCGGGGTCCCAGGTGGCGGCCCGTGTCTTCACCATGCTTGACCCGGCGGTGAACTACTCATCCCGGTTCAAGGATGGGGATCGCTGTTTTCCGGGTGACGTCATCGGAGAAATCTCGGGATTGGATGCCATTATTCTGCAGGGGGAGCGGGTTGCCCTGAATCTGCTCCAGAGGATGTGCGGCATCGCCACGATCACGTCACGCTATGTGGCTGCGGTGGCGGGGAGCACCGCGAGGATCGTCGATACCCGAAAAACGACGCCGGGCTTGCGAGTACTGGAAAAGTACGCCGTAACGGTGGGTGGCGGGGGGAACCATCGGGCGGGACTCTATGACGCGGTCCTGATCAAGGAAAACCATATTGCTGCCGCCGGTGGGATAACCGCGGCGGTGACCCGTGCCCGAGGTGGGATCCCTCACACCATGAAGATTGAGGTGGAGACCGAAAACCTGACTCAGGTAGCCGAGGCCGTGGCCTGCGGTGCGGAAATCATCATGCTTGATAATATGGATTGTGCCTCCATGCGTGAAGCGGTGGCGCTCATTGCTGGACGCTCTCTGGTGGAGGCTTCCGGCGGGGTCAATCTGGATACCGTTCGGAGTATCGCCGAAACCGGAGTTGACCTGATCTCCGTGGGAGCCTTGACCCACTCGGCTCGCGCCGTGGACATCTCCCTCCTCCTGGGGGGAGCGTGAAAGGTGGTGGGGTACAGAGAATAGAGTCCCATGCCGGCGACATCGACCGGCTTCTTCTCGCATCCTTTCTTTCCTGCGGTGAAGAATTCCTTTCCGGGGAAGATCTCAGCGCCGCCGCGCTGGTCTCCCGCACGTCAGTCTGGAAACGGATCGAGGCGCTGAGAGATCATGGTTTTATCTTCGAATCGGTTCCGTCGCGGGGGTATCGATTGGTCAACCTCCCCGATTTTCTCCATCCAGCAGCAATTGCCGCGGGAATGATAACGGAGAGAGTAGGGGGAACGCTGGTCACCCATAGGGAGATCGGCTCCACCAATACTGCCATGGCCCGTCTGGCCGAGGCAGGAGCGGAGGAGGGGACGGTTCTGCTGGCCGAGTCCCAGTCCCAGGGGAAGGGGAGGCTGGGGAGGGTCTGGGCCTCGCCTGGTGGGGTAAATCTCTACTGTTCCGTACTGCTCAGACCTCCCATCAGCCCCTTTGACGCACCACAGCTTACCCTGCTCTCCGCGGTGGCGGTGGCGCGGACCATAACTGCCTGCAGCACGCTCGTCCCTGTTATCAAGTGGCCAAACGATATCCTGGTCAATGGCAGGAAGGTTGCGGGATTGCTCAATGAGATGACCGCCGAAACGGACCGGGTTGCCACCGTGGTTCTCGGTTTCGGGGTCAACCTTAACATGGCTTCAGAACAGTTTCCTCCGGAACTGCGCTACCCTGCCAGTTCCCTGTTCCTGGAGGGGGGGGGACGGATAAACCGGATTGCCTTCACCCGGCGGTTACTGGAAGAGCTGGATACTCTCTACGGTCGGTATCTGGGGGGGGGGTATGGCGCCATCCGGGAAGAGTGGATTTCGCTCTGCGGTGTCATCAATCGGCGGGTTCGAGTGGATGACGGCGGCGCCCCCACCCGGGAAGGGGTGGTGGTGGGGATTGAGGAGAGCGGGGCTCTTCTTCTTCGACGGGACGACGGTGGAGTGGAATCGATCTATACCGGGGATGTCTCGCTCTGCGGCCAAACCGGATAAGGGCTTATCATGCTTCTGGTCATAGATGTGGGCAACACCAATATCGTTCTGGGAATCTACGATGGGGAGTGCCTGGAACGGGAGTGGCGGATCGCCACCGACAAGGGGAAGACGCCGGACGAATACGGTATCCTTGTTAATTCGCTCTTCAACCTTTCGGGACGTCAGTTTACCGATATCGGCGATATCATCATCTCTTCGGTGGTTCCCACCATGACCGGGGTGCTGGAGCGGTTGGCCCGACAGTTTTTTAACCTGAAACCCTATGTGGTCGGCCCCGGTTTTAAAACCGGAATGGTGATCCAGTATGACAATCCCCGAGAGGTGGGGGCGGACCGGATCGTCAACGCCGTGGCAGGCTATGAAAAATACCGGTGTGCGCTCATCATCGTCGACTTCGGCACCGCCACCACCTTTGATTATGTGAACAAAAAGGGTGAGTACTGCGGCGGAGCCATCGCACCCGGCCTGGCCATCTCCATGGAGGCCCTTTTTCAAAAAGCAAGCAAACTCCCGCGGGTGGAGGTTATTAAACCCCCCCACGTCATTGCCCGGAATACGGTCAATTCCATGCAGGCCGGTATCGTCTTCGGCTACGTGGGGCTTGTGGATGGTATCGTCACCAGGATGAAGGCCGAGGGGAAGGAGAACCCCACCGTCATAGCTACTGGCGGTCTGGCTGCGCTCATAGCCCCCGAGTCCAAATCCATCGAGGCAGTGGAGGAGCATCTGACTCTGGAAGGTCTCCGGATTCTTTACGAGCGGAATAAACAGGTGGAGGTCTAGGTCGAGTGGAAGAGAGCGAACCTTAGACTGTAACCTCAACCTTAACCTCAGCCTGAATTGTCATAGGAGGTTTACATGGGCACGTACGATACGGCAAAGATCAGGAACCTTGGCATCGTGGCCCACGGCGGGGCGGGGAAGACCTCACTGGCCGAGGCGATTCTCTACACCACGGGGATGATCGACCGACTGGGACGGGTGGATGACGGTACCTCCACCATGGATTTTGAACCGGAAGAGATAAAACGGAAGATCTCCATCACGTCAGCCCTGGACCACTGCTCCTGGAAGGAGCATTCCCTCCATATCGTCGATACTCCAGGTTACGGCAACTTTATCGCCGACACTCGCGCCTGCCTCCGGGCTCTGGACGGCGCGGTGATTATTCTTTCCGCCATCTCGGGGGTGAAGGCCCAGACCGAAGAGATCTGGGGCTGGGCCAACGAGTTTGAGATCCCCCGCATCGCCTTTGTCAACAAGCTGGACCGGGAGCGGGCAAACTTTCTTCGGGCTATCGATGATATGGAACGGTCCCTGGGAGCCCGGGGGGTCGCCGTGCAGATGCCCCTGGGGATCGAGGATAGTTTTCAGGGGGTCATCGATCTCGTCCGGATGAAGGCGCTGCGCTACGCCAAGGAGCAGTCCGGCGCCTTCACCGAGGAGGAGATTCCGGCTGATTGTCTGGATGAGGCCCGACGTCTCCGGGAGATGATGGTGGAGACCGTGGCCGAGGCTTACGACGCTCTCACCGAAAAATATTTGGAGAGCGGGGAGCTGACCGAGGAGGAGATCCTGGACGGACTCCGGGTGGGGACCATGAGGAGCACCTTTACTCCGGTTCTCTGCGGGTCGGCCACTCGGAACATCGGCGCCGCCCAGCTCCTGGACGCCATTTGCGCCTATCTTCCTTCTCCCCTGGACCGAACCAGGGCGGTGGGGATCAACCCCAGAAGTGGCGAGGTCATAGAACGGTCATCGGATGAAGCCGAACCCTTCTCGGCCCTGGTCTTCAAGACGACATCAGATCCCTATACCGGTAAAATCACTATCTTCCGGATCTACTCGGGGATTCTCAACTCCGACTCCACGATCTACAACTCATCCAAGGAGAGTCAGGAGCGGATTGGCCAGATTTTTCAGCTGGAAGGGAAGAAACAGAAACCGGTCAAGCAGGCGGTGGCCGGCGACATCGTGGCGGTCTCCAAGCTGAAGGAGACCGTTACCGGCGACACCCTCTGCGACGAGGCGAAGCCCATCATCTATGAGCCCGCGAAACAGCTCATCCCGGTGATCTCCTATGCCATCGAGCCCAAGACCAAGGCCGACGAGGACAAGATCCACAATGCGCTCCACCGGATGATTGAGGAGGAGCCGACCCTGGAATCCCATCGCGACAGCCAGACCAAGGAGATGATCATCTCGGGGATGGGGCAGGTCCATCTGGAGGTCATCGTCGAGAAGCTGAAGCGGAAGTTCGGGGTGGAAGTGCTTCTCAAGACCCCCAAGGTCCCCTATCTGGAGACCATTCGCGGCAGCGCCAAGGTCCAGGGGAAATACAAGAAACAGTCCGGCGGGCGGGGCCAGTTCGGTGACTGCTGGATCGAGATGTCCCCTGCCGGTCGGGGTGAGGGGTATGTTTTCGAAGACAAGATTGTCGGCGGTGTCATTCCCCGGCAGTATATCCCCGCAGTGGATAAGGGGATACACGATGCCTCCCTGGAGGGGTATCTGGCCGGCTATCCCGTTGTGGACTTCAAGGTTGCTCTGGTCTACGGTTCCTTCCACACGGTGGACTCCTCGGAAATGGCCTTCAAGGTGGCAGGTTCCCTGGCTTTCAAGAAAGCCATGGAACTCTGCAAGCCGATCCTTCTGGAACCCATCGTGAACATGAAGGTCACTGTCCCTGATGAGAACATGGGGGATGTCATCGGCGACCTGAACTCCCGCCGGGGGAAGGTGGTGGGAGTGGAGCCCAAGGCTAATTCCCAGATCATTCGGGCCGTGGTTCCCATGTCCGAGGTCTTGGCCTACTCCAACGATCTCAAGTCCATGACCAGTGACCGGGGCCTTTTCAGCACGGAGTTCTCGCATTACGAAGAGGTGCCGAGCCATATGGCGCAGAAGGTCATTGCCGAGGCCGCTGCCGAAAAGAGCGCCAAGGGGTAGTGCCGATGGTAAGCAAGTTTTTCCCCCGCTCCTGGTTGTCTCAGGGGGGGAGGGTATACGCGGCTGGGTGGATAATCGGCAAGTGAGGAACGGGGAATGATGGTATGAAAACTTTGAGGCAACTGGAAAAGGAGGGTCAGGAACGACGCTCACAGGAGGTTTTTCTCGGGGGGTGGCGGCTGCTCCTCGTGGCGTTCCTGGCTGTTTTTGCAATCTGTGGCTATCTTTACTTTTTTACTGACCTGATACGGAGTCATGGGGAGCCGCACAAGGAGGTGAAACAGTCGGTGCGAAAAGCCCTCCCCCGCAAGGGACTACCCTCGGTGAGAGCTTCATCGGCGGTAAAAGCGGCGGGCGCCGCTGCTCCCCCCACTTCTTCGGGAGAGAAGCCTGCCGATAAGATTACCACGCCACATACCCCGCTCCCCACTGCGGTGCAACAGAGAAGCGTCCCACCTGCACCGGTCGTCGTGGCGCCCAAAGCGTCCTACCCTGAACCGTTGCGGCAGTCGGCGGCCACGCTCCATCCCGCAGCGGTTCCGCCGGTTGTCCCGGTTCCTGCGACGATTATTCCGGTGAAGAGCGCCCCCAAGGGAGTCTTACCCCCGGAAAAATCGCAACTGCACGCTTCTCCCGCTCCCCCTGTTTCTCCTCCCAAGCCGGCTGCCACCTCCACTCCTGCGGCTGTCACCGGCAAGGAACGGTATCTTCTTCGTTGCGGGCCCTTCACGACGGAGCGTGAACTGGTTCCGGCTCGCGCACTCCTGAAAAAACTGGGATTAGTGCCGGTGGTCTCTTCCGGCCCCAAACGATCCACGCATATGTATCGACTGCATGTTGCGGAGTATAATGATGCCGCAACTGCCGCTGCCGAGAAGAAAAAACTGTTGGAGGCAGCGCCTGACGCCTTCGTCCTCCCCCATGGCGGGGTCTACGAACTGATTGCCGGTTCGTATCACGAAGAAGGAGGGGGGAAGATGGAGCAGGAACGTTTGTCGACCTGGGGGGTTACCGTGCAATTGATTCAGGTTCTCACTCCGGTAGCAACCAGGCAGCTGTCTGCCGGTGTATTTTCGACGAGTGAGGCCGCTGCCGCCCTGGCAGCCAAGCTGAAGGGAAATGGGATCTCCTGCACAGTCATTGGACGCCCTTCGCATTGACGTAAACGCATTCGGAAAGGAAATATCTCATGGCGCTGTTCAATCATCTCCTCAGAGAAGTGAATGCGAAGATTGTCTACTTCGGACCCGGACTCAGCGGGAAGCAGACCTCCATCGCTTACATTTGCCAGAAGTTGGACCCGGACATCCGCAGTCCCCTCAAGGCGATGCAGGTTCAGGGAAACCGGATGCTCTTCTTCAATTTCTGTCCTTCGGTCAGTCAATTGGACGGGTACAGCGTCAGGTTCCATCTCTATACGGTTACCGGCGAGGTATTTAAGCCTTCCAGCTGGAAGGTGGCGTTCAAGGGGGTCGATGGTGTGGTCTTTGTGGCCGATTCCGATCCGGAACGGCAGCAGGAAAACCTCGATCGGTTGAAGGAGTTACGTGCTTTTCTTGCCGTGGAGGGGACGGAACTGACTCCGATTCCCTTCGTGATGCAATATAACGGACGGGATCTCCCGGAGGCCCTGCCGCTGGAAGAGTTGCAGCGGAAACTCAACCGCGACAATGTCCCCGGGTTTCCCACGGTGGCGTCCCATGGCGAGGGGGTGCATGCCCCACTCTCCTGTCTCACTAATATGGTTCTGGCGAACATCAGGGAGGAACTGGACGCCGAGCTGGAGGCTCAATTAGCGGCTGAGTCAGAGGAAGAGGATGAGGTTGAGGCTAAGAGCGCGGTTGAGCCTTCATCCGGTAGCGAGAGTCCTGTTTCGGAAGCGCCTGGGCTTGAGATGGAGGATCTGGAGTTTGAGCTGTCCGATGAGATGGCGGAGACTCCGTCACCGCCGGAAGAGATGGCGTGGCCTGGTGAGGATGAAACGAAGTTTGAGATAAAGGAAAAGATAAAGGAAAAGATAGAGGAAGAGGAAGAGGAAGAGGAAGATGAAGAGGAAGAGGAATAGGAAGAGGAATAGGAAGAGGAATAGACTCAGCAGGGACATTCTCAGCA
>CAIUUR010000203.1 GCA_903902345.1 uncultured Geobacteraceae bacterium
CTGGCGACCGGCTCGGCGAGTCGTTTTCGTTCTGACGATGGAGGAGAGTTTCTTTTCAGCCAGTTCGATCGTTCCCCGATACCACTCCTCGGACGCTTTTTCCTTCCCGGCAGGACCGGATAGTTTTTTGACCACATATCCGGCGCCGTGTGGCAGTTCATACATGCGGATTAAATATCGGGCTTGTCGGCGGGAGTCGGCGGCGAGATCGATGGACTTGATGAGTCGGTAGTCCGGCATGGTGGTCTCTCCTCTCGTTAGATCAGACGGCATAGTTTCCGTTTTTGTTGTAGCAGTATGTTGTATGATATTACAATATACAACAAAAAACAAGGCGTTCGACATCTGGGTCTGCCTGCTTGTTGGAAAAACAAGCACGTTACTTCTGGACAAGTTAAATTATTTCACCTATCACTGCCAAGGGGGTGGCAGTGACTGCGGATATTTTTCATTCCAGGAGATTATATGACCGGAAAATTCGATGCGATGGTGACGATTCTCAACTGGCTGGAGAGCGGACGGACCGTTACGCCACAAAAGATCATGGATGAACTGAGTGTCAGCGCCCGGACCACCTACCGGTATCTGACCACGCTCCAGGAAGCGGGGTTCCCTCTCTATTTCAACAAGGAACGGGGGAGTTATGCCTTTGCCGAGGGGTATGCCCTGCGCAAGTCGCACCTGAATCTCCGGGAAAACCTGACCTTTTCCCTTGCCAAGGTATCCCTCAAGACCATGGGTGGCGGCATGGACAAGGAGCTGGCCAGCATCGAGCGCAAACTGGCGTCGCCATTCCGGGAACTGCCGCCGCATATCATCGTGGCCGCCGACGAATTCAGCATCGACATTCGGGAGTGGTTCAGCATCATCAACCGTGCCATTGCCGAACGACGGCGAGTGGCGTTTGTCTATACGGCGGCCAGCACCCGTGAGGAACATGCCCGAATCGTCGATCCTTACTACACCTTTTTCCATGACGGTTATTGGACCTTGCGGGGGTGGTGCCACACACGGCGGGAATTTCGTTCCTTCGCCCTGGACCGGATTCGGGAACTGGAGATGCTGGAGGCGACTTATGAACCGCTTCCCCTTGATCCTGCAACTGACCATGCCGGAACCTTCGGACGATACGCTACCGGAGAGGCGGTGGCGGTACGGCTCAGGTTTACCGCAGCCAGTCGACCATTTTTGCTTCGGCGAACCTGGCATGAGAGTCAGAAACTGACGGAGTTGTCAGACGGCGGCTTTGTACTGGAATTTCAGGTGAAGGGAATACTGGGCATCCGCCCCTGGCTGTACCGGTGGTTACCGGATGTGACGGTTGAGGCGCCACGGGAACTGGCGGAATTGGTAATAAAGGAACTGGAAGAGGCTCTGGCCCGGCAGCGTGAGGTCAACAGGGGAGGGTGAAGTTAAGCTGCGGCGGACGTTTCTGCAAACGATAATCTCCCTGACCGCTAAATTTCAACAGGTTGTGTTTTGAGGGTGGGGCGAATAAGGCGCCGATACGGGGCGATGCTGAA
>CAIUUR010000204.1 GCA_903902345.1 uncultured Geobacteraceae bacterium
CCCCCCGCCCCCTCCCGCGGGGGGAGGGGGAGCTTAATGCAAGAACCTAACCGGACAACGCTGAGTTTTTTTATGACCCTGGACGATTATGGTTGTGCTTTCTTTCCTGACAACTCTTGGTATCGGCATTCACATTAGCAGTAATCTCTGCAATGAACAACAAGAATCATCGGGTACGGAGGGGGACATTCTGTAGTCACTCTGTCAAGCAAAAATGATATGGGTGTAGTTCTTTTAGGGCGACCAGATTACCCCTTTACCAGACGAAGCTGGCCCCTATTTTTTCGGGGGGCAATCTCAGAGTTGTTATCTCTTAAAGGAGGTAGCCCATTTTCGTATTTGGAGCTGTGGTTTCGTTCTTGCTCCATTTTCTCGTGATAACTCCAGATTCATCGAAATGTGCACATCGGCACATCTGTTCATGGTCACGCTCTCTTGCCATCCGGGCATATTGCTGCGACCGACCGGCAATATAGTAGAATTTCAAGGTAATACCCCGGCACGACGGAGAGCGGGATCGACCCGTTCGGCGACCTCGTAAAAATGCGCCAATACCAGAGGCGAGAGGAGTCGCCGCAATAATAAATATACCACGAATTCCGGACCTGGTTTTTGTAGGGGCACCCCTTGCGGGTGCCCGTCCGTAGGTTGTAATGACGATCAGATAACCGCAAAACGGGCGACCGCAAGGGATCGCCCCTGCAAAAACGGGAAAGGAGGTGTCGGCGGGGACGGAGGTCTACCTATCATCGTAGGTTCAGGGTCACTCTTCTGCATGACCCCTCTTCGTCAGGCTGCATGGTGAGAAGCGAAAAAGATCTCTTTATATCGACGCTATTGTCTTTCTCTTTCCCGGAAACTCTTTACTGGTGATGATATCGATCCCCTTGCGCCGGTACTTCTCGAGGACTCCCTCCATTTTGCACCGTGACATGACGGCATCGGTGACAACGGTTACCTTGTAGCCGCGGTTCAGGGCGCCCAGGGCCGTATAGTACACACAGAAGGCGGCATCGACTCCCACAAGAAAGAGTTGGTCTACCTGCCGATCCAGAGCCAGCGTCGAAACTACTGCAAGAAATATGAGTGCACCAACTTTAAAGGACATGAGTACCGTATTCTCCGGAGCGTGAGGTGATTGTAATAAAAATACTGTCCTGGCAATTTCGAAAAGTTGTCCTCCGGAGAGATAGCGAAGAATCTGCATCCGTTCGAAAAGCTCAGGCTGATATGCTTACCATTTTACTGTTTAAAATTGGCATTGCGCAAGTCGACAGAACGGCCGCAGACGTACTGCCTTCGGGCTATTTCTCTTGCGGGAGCTTGGCCTGTCGCCAACCGGCCATCTGTCCTGCGAGGAGCTCAATATTCCGGTACCCATAAGCCCTGAGTAAAATCTTTGCGATTTGGGCACGGGGGCCATGTTCGCAGGTCACAATCAATTCTACGTTTTTGTCTGAAGGGATCCGGTCAAGACGCAGTGCTATTTTCCAGTTTGGGGCATGGATTGCTCCGGGAATATGACCTTTTCTAAACTCGAAGATAGTCCGCACATCAACAATAACGGGTGTTGATTTTGTTCTCATCCTTTTAACCAATTCAGTGGGTTGCATCATTCCTCCATTTGTGTCGTCCGGTAAACCGTACCGTCGACGGAAAGCGCCAGAGTCTTTGTCCAATTTAGTATGAATGAGCGTAAGGATATATTCAAAATTCAGAATGTCAACAGGTATTCCTTGACATCTGTTGCGGGAATAGTATATGAAAATATAAATATACTGTTTGAAAGCGCAGGAGCAGTGGCGGTCCGTCGGGAAGGGGCGAGGATCTGCTATCCAACTTCATGTAACCTCGGGGAACGAGGTCTTACAACAGACAAAAGATTAGTTCGGAGCTGCCATATGAACGAAAAACGTGATTTTGACCACGTGGCGCCATCCTGGGATGAGGAACCT
This sequence comes from uncultured Geobacteraceae bacterium, assembly GCA_903902345.1. Classification (GTDB taxonomy): domain Bacteria; phylum Desulfobacterota; class Desulfuromonadia; order Geobacterales; family CAIOGM01; genus CAIOGM01. The sequence goes on from CAIUUR010000204.1 coordinate 1,956, forward strand.
CGTCGGGTTAAACTGGCTGGGAACGTGGTTTCAGCCATCATCGGCGCCATACATCCCGACCAGACCATGGATGCTCTCGATTTCGGCTGTGGAACCGGCCTCATCACGCTACTGCTTCGCCCTTGGGTGAGAAGCGTCCTCGGGGTCGACAGTTCACAGGGGATGCTTGCGGTGCTGCAGCGAAAGGTCCGGGAACGCGGCATGACCAACGTGGAAACAGTCTGCTGCGACCTGGAGAAGGAAAAACTGCCCTCCGGGCGGTTGCATCTCATTGTTAGCAGTATGACGCTTCACCACCTGCCGGACCCGGCGCAGTTCTTCAGCGCCTCCTACGATCTGCTGCTTCCCGGTGGAATCATCGCCGTTGCCGACCTGGACACCGAGGACGGCAGCTTTCACGACGATTCAACCGGCGTTCACCACCATGGTTTTGACCGGGATAAAATCATGACGCAACTCTCTGAAATCGGTTTCATCGACTGTTTCGCTAAAACAGCAGACGTGATCGTCAAGGGGGGGGCAACTGTTGCCAGGGAATATCTGGTCTTCCTTATCACCGCCCGTAAACCGGCATGACGCTGAAAGTCATGGCAAGAGTAACGGCAAAGTAGGGAGAAAACGTGGCTACGATCAGTATACGGGAAGCACAACGCACCATCCTCGAAAAGATCACTCCTCTGGACTCGGAAAAGGTCCCCCTGTTCCATGGGCTGAACAGGGTAACTCCCGATGAGCATATAGCTCCGTGGGATATTCCCCCCAGTGACAATTCGGCCATGGACGGCTACGCTTTCTCCCCTGGCACACTCATCGGAAATCGCATGAGGGTTAGCGGTTTTCTCCCGGCGGGAGAGGTTCGTACCCTTCCGGTGTCACCGGGCGAAGCGATTAAGATCATGACCGGCGCCCCGATCCCCCCCGGCTGTGACACCGTACTCCCCATGGAGGAGGTGCAGGTGGAGGGGGATTGCATTCGCCTCACCGCCTCGGTAAAGGCTGGATCGCACGTGCGCAAACGGGGTGAGGACATCAGTCAGGGGAACGTTGTCATCGCCGCCGCTACGCTCCTCAGGCCTCAGGAACTGGGAATGCTCTCGGCCATGGGAATCACCTCCCTTGCCGTTCACCGAAAGGCAAGGGTCGCCATCCTTGCCACAGGGGACGAACTTCTGGAGCCGGGTTCCACACCGGCGCCGGGAAAGATCATCAACAGCAACAGCTACACTCTGGCCGCCCAGGTGCTGGATGCCGGGGGAGATCCGGTACTCCTGGGGATAGCCCAGGACACCCTTGACGCCACCTGTGCCAAGATCCGGGCTGGACTGACCGCTGATTTCATGGTTATAACCGGTGGAGTATCGGTGGGGGAGCGGGATTACGTCAAGATGGCCATCGAAAAGTTGGGAGGGAACATCAGTTTCTGGAAGGTCGACATGAAACCGGGTAAACCTCTTGCTTTCGCCACGTTGGAAGGAACTCCGGTTTTTGCGCTGCCCGGCAATCCGGCTGCCGCCATGGTTTCCTTCGAGCTGTTTGTCAGACCGGCGCTTCTCAAGGCTATGGGGCAAAAGCGTCTCTTTCGGCCGGTAGTCAAAGCGATCCTGGGGGAACCGGTGGTGAATAAGGGAAAGAGACCTCACCTTGTCAGGGGAATCGTTTCGGCACAGAATGACCGCTACCATGTATCCACAACCGGGAACCAGAGTTCCGGTCGGCTTTCATCACTCATCCAGGGGAATGGCCTGATTATCGTTGCTCCGGAAACCTCTCTGCCGGTGGGAGCAGAGGCGGATGTCATGCTGCTGGACCGCACCTTCGAGATGGGGTGCCTGGCTAGTCCGGATCTCAAGGTATAACCGTCATGCAGCAAGAGCAGAAAATCCGTATTCTCTTTTTTCTTGGGACCCTTCTGGTCGTCGCCGCTTGGGAGTTCATCGCTCCCCGGCGTGCGCTGAACGACAGCAAAGGGCGAAGATGGTATACGAATATTTCATTGGTATTAATTGATACTGCTCTCGTCCGTGTCACCCTGCCGATTCTTCCCGTTGGTCTGGCCCTCATGCTCAGGGAACGGGGGTGGGGCGTCCTGAATAATCTCACCCTGCCGGAGTGGCTCAAAATTATCCTGGCGCTCCTGATTTTGGACTTCGTGGTCTATCTTCAACACGTACTTTTCCATCTCCTGCCGCCCCTTTGGCGTCTCCACCGGATGCATCATACTGACCTGGATCTGGATGTTACCACCGGCAACCGCTTCCATCCCCTGGAGATACTCTTGTCCATGGGGATCAAGCTGGCTGCTATCCGGTTTATCGGTGCGCCGGTGATGGCTGTCGTGCTATTCGAGATCATCCTTAACGCCATGGCGCAATTCAATCATGGCAACATCCGGTTGCCCGAGGCAGTGGATGGTTGGCTTCGCCTGTTCGTGGTGACACCTGACATGCACCGGGTGCACCATTCAGTAGCCCCCCGCGAGACC
>CAIUUR010000205.1 GCA_903902345.1 uncultured Geobacteraceae bacterium
AGCTCCAGCCCACCGGGGGGCAGGCTCCTCGGCCGTGCAGCATCACTATGAAATCATGGCGACGGCCGCCATCCTGGATTACCCGCATGATTACAAGACACGTTCCGGCAAGCAGCTTTATCTTGGCGTCAGCGATCGAGTCGATTTCGGCATCCGCTATTCCCGTGACTACGCATCGCCGCGGCGCTTCGGCACCTTAGAGGCCGATATGCTCATCCATCGCGGCACACTGAATCCGCTCAGTGGCGATATGGGGAAGAACCTGGCCATTGACGCCAAACATTCCCAATCCGGCAACTATTCACTGAAGCCGGAGTTACATCAGCAACTCGCGGGGATCCGCACGGCGCTGCGCGACGGTAAAATCGATGAATTCTGCTTTGTCACAAACAGAGGGTTCACCGATGGCTTCAAAAAAGCAATCGACAAGGCTAATCTGCTCGTCGCCAAGGATTTCGTGAACGCCAACTCCAGGATCTACCGTGATGAACCCTTGGAAAATTTGACCCGGGCGGAACGGGAACACCAACGGTTCGAAAAGTCGCCGCCGGGCTTTTTTTCTGAAAACAACGAAGAGTTTCAGTGCTTTGTGCGAGAGCACGACATACCGCAGATCGATCTGGCGGAACATGTGGAATACCCCGGAACATGAGAGACGTTATGAAGACAGTCGGCACGGAGCTACAGGCTCTCCAGGAGCTATTGGAACTGACCTTTCCCGGTTCGTACGCCGATTTTCTGGCTACCGGACTTCCCGGCAACGCCCTGTTGCCCCTCCCTCTGTTCGGTTCTGCCGTCTCTCTGGACGAGGAATCCGTATGGGGCGCCACCGAATTTGTCAGGGCCGCGCGCCCGGATCTGGCGCCTCACTACCTGGTGATGCTCCTGCTGGAAGGGTGGGCCATCTGTCTTGACCTAACTCCGGGGGGTCACCCCGATCCGCCGGTGGTAAGAGTCGATCTGGAGAGCGCAACCCCGCCTCGCCGACTCTGCGCCACGTTTCCCGAATTTTTGATTCAAGCCCCTGATGCTCCGGAATGGTTTTTCACCTCCCTCCCGGGAAGCGTTCACCCGGAGGACGATTACTGGTTTCAACGGGGTCTTGAAAATCTTGGCAGGCACATCGCCAACCTTTCCTTTTCCTATGACCACAAGGATGGCGGACAGTTGCCCCGCAGCCATGTCTGGCGCCCCTATCGGTTCTGTATTCAGGATGTCATTTTCGGCATTACGGTCATCCGCCATGACCGAAGTCGCAACCGTCTGGACGTGGATCTCTTTTTGACCGCCTTTATTCCCGAATACCCGGCGGAGAGCGGCTGCCGGGCGCTCTGTCTTATTCTTTTGTCTGATGCCTATAACTCCGGCGGTTCCCTGGAGATAAAGTTTTCCAAACAGGTTGAGGGTGGGCGTCTCCCCCGCGAACTTGTTCAGCTTGCCCGGTCACTCAATGTATCGCTGGATCATGCCGCCCAGGGGGGGATTACTCCGCGGGAGGCGAAACGGTTTTACCTGGCTCTTTCCGGTTTCAGCGACCCTACCCGCGATAAGATCCTCCAGCTTGAGGATGAAGGGAGACTCTCTTCAGCCAGTGTCTGCTTTGGTCTGCATCACGGCGTCTGGACGATTCCTGAACTGGAGGTGATCCTCTTCGGGAGCAGAGCTCCGGATACGATCCTCCGGGGGGTCTATGCCCCTGAACAGTGGCATCTCTTCTCCTATGACCTGTTTCAGGGGAGAAATGCTCTCATGGGCGGGTATCTCGATCTTTATCTGGCGCGACGGGAATTCAGCGAGGCGTCGGGAGCAATCGTCGAACTGGAAGATTCCGGACCGGATCTGGAAATTCTATTTGACGCCGGAGAGTTCTGCAAGATTTACCGGATGCGTGAGCTTGAAGGAGAGCTTCTTGTGCCATGGTTACGGGGTAGTGACGAACCGCTGCTGCTGTCCGGGGCGCACGGACTCCGGGTCTTGCTGCGAGCACGGGAGCTGGAAGATCTGAAGCAGATGATCGCTTCCGATCTGGAGGACGCACTCCGGGTGAAACAACTCTGCGGGGATTCAGGCGACGCCGTCTGCGTCATGGTCCCGGCCGATTTCTCCAGAGTCGAAGCCGAAGAACAGCAACAGATACTTGAATCTTTCAGAAAGGAACGGATCGGCCTCATCCTCTGTCCCGACTTCCTGGCCCAACTTGACCAGGAAGTCCGGCGGAGGTTCGAAGCCATCAAGGTGCTACGGCAATGAACTTTTCCACGACACTTACGCTTCATATGGTTCCCGCCGGGGGGTGGGAAAAGGTTGCCGATCCCCTGGAAGAGATTTCTCCCTTTGTGGAAGACGCCCTGGCCATTGAACGGCGGATGGTCAAGGGGGTAAATCTGGCGAACGAGCGCAAACGGTATCATCTCTGCTGCCGGAGAATCCAGGATGCGGTTTTCCGGAACCGTGACAGGTACCGGCAACAAATTCTCGGGGAGGAGTACTTCCGGTTCTTGCGCCGAAGTTACGCGCTGAGGCCCGATGATTTTACCGGAAAACGCCTCTTCGCCTGCTTTTTCCCACCCCACATGATTCAGGAGCAGATCGATTTTCTTGCGGGGCTTGCCGGGGAGGGGGCTGACCCGGTGGCGGAACTCTCGTTACGGCTGGCGTTCTTTCAGGCCGCGCGGAACGAGCATGCCGGTGTCGTGGAGATCCCCCGGTTTCTCTCCCGTTCCGACGGGGACGAGTATCAGGAGAGCGCACCGCCGCCGATTCACTCCACCGGGACTCCCGCCTTCGACGAGCATGAACTCTCGTCGGAACAGATCCTGGATATGACCGGAATTCTCAGGGGAAGGATAGAGAAGGCGCTCGCCACCGGATGCGAGGTCAACTTCAGCAATCAGCCTCATTTCATCATTGCCGACCTGCTCAATGAATTTGTCTACAAACAATCATCCCATGACGAGGCGCGCGCGATTCGCGTCGTCTATCTGGACGGGAGCGAGGCGGAACCTTTTCCCCTACGGTGTCTCCACCGACTTGCGGCCTGCGACAGCGGCAAACCGGTTGTCCCGCTGAAGGCGTCGCTGGTCAGCATGCGCCATCTGGAAATGGATGAACAGGTTGATTTCGCCTGGTTCAGAAACCGGAAGGTTTCCTCGGGGCTCTCTTATGGCGAGACCGATGGCTACTGCACCACGGAGACGAGGAAACTACTCAGCGGGGAGCAGGGAGACCTTTATCTTGACCTCTATCAGACCGGGTTGGAGACGGCGGTGGTCGGATTTTATCGAGGGGTGGTTCTCGAACTGCTCCGACGAAAAGATGCCGGAATTACCACCACCCTTCGCATCGTTCCCTATTATTTTGATCGGAAAACCGCCGGTTATCTCCCCGGCGCTACCTGGAACTGACAAAGGATATACACGATGGCGGATGAATATCGCTCCACTTGTAACTGACAAAGGATATGCACAATGGCGGATGAATATCGTTCCACCTGTAAAGACTGCGGCGAGCCGTACGGTTATTCGGAAGCGTCACTCAACTCCGGCGCGGTGCGGGGACTCTCCCGCCCGGAACGGTGTCCCGCGTGCAGAGCGGCCCATTCCCGGGAAAGCCGCTCCGTGGGTATTCCCCAGATCGCCATCAGGCCCATCGGCAGGCGCAAGGATGATCTCGAACTTCTTCCCGGACGTCTGGGGGGGATAGAGCATCCGCCGCGGAGCCATGAAAAGGTCACTCTCGAAGCCAAATTCGGACGTCCCGATGTTCATATTGATTTCGGTATCACCGACGACGACATCCGGTTGCTCGTATCTACCCTCAACCGGTACCAGGTGGCGGTTGTGGTCGGCCCCACCGGGAGCGGTAAATCCACTTTTCTTCCCTATCGGTTGATGGTTCCGCCGGAAGGGGTTCCGCGAGACACATTTACCAAGTACGGGCAGATCGTCATTACCCAGCCTCGCATCCAGGCGACACGGAATATCGCCGGTTTTGTCGCCAGGGATCTCCATGGCTCCAGCCTGGGCGCCGGATTCGATGTGGGGTATCGTCATAGCGACGCTCCCAATGCGGACTGGCGGAATAAACTTGTCTTCATCACCGATGGCACGCTCATAAATTGGATAGTCAGCGGTCAGATCGGCAACCTCAGCGTCATCATGATCGATGAAGCTCACGAGCGGAGTCTCAATATCGATCTGATCCTGGGGCTCCTGAAGCAGCAGCTCCCTCGCTATCCTCATTTGAAGTTGATTATCGCCAGCGCCACCATCAACTCCGATCTTTTTATGAATTTTTTCGGGGGGGCGGACAAGGTGGCCTGCCTCAAGTTTAAAGGGGTCAAACAGCACAAGGTGGACGCCTATTTCCCCGAGGACGATCAGACCCTGTTCAAGGTGCGTGAGATTACCTCCGGCGCCACCCGGTGGGTGCAAAGCCTGATGACGCAAAAAATCCGGGAACTGCTGCTTGACATCGCCGAAGGGGAAAAAGCGGAGGGTGACATCCTCGGGTTTCTTCCCGGAGAGGCGCTTATCGAGGATTGTATCGCCGCTCTCCGGGAGGAGATCGCCGCCAGTCCGCTCCTCTGCACAAGAGCTATCAACTGTTACCCGCTCTATTCGCGGCTCCCCCTGGAGCAGCAGGATCTGGCCCTCGCCCAGAAGGTCGCCAATATCGTCGACAAGGTGCTGGCGCTGGTTCGCCCACAAACCGGGCAGGGAGAGCCGATTTTGGCCCTCCTCCTGGATATCCGGTCCGCCGGCGAGGCCTGCGATAAGGTGCAAGAGGTGCTGATTAAGGAGAGCATAACCTTCTGGAACACGGCGATCATCCCCGAAGGGGCGGTTATGCCGGAATGCCGGCCCGGGCAAATACTCTTTACCTCACACGATACCTACCGCCGTTTGGGGGGTAGCTCCAAGTATAAGCTTGTAACCGACCGGCGGGTCATTGTCTCCACGAATCTGGCAGAAACCTCCCTCACCGTGGACGGCATCGTTTATGTGGTGGACAGCGGGCTGATCAAGGAAGCCCGGTGGGATGGCGAACATTCCGCCAGCGACTTGCAGCCGAGGATTCACAGCCGGGCCGGCTGCATCCAGCGGATGGGGCGGGCCGGCCGGATTCGAGACGGCGAGGCTCACCTGTTGTATACCGATGACGAGTTCGAGAATGACGACATCTTTACCCCCCATGGCATCCCTGAAATACAGCGAACCGCCATTGAACAGCTCATCCTGAAGGCCAAGGCTGCCGGGATCGACGATATTGAAGGATTTGATTGGATTCAACCACCCCCCGAGGCGGAGCTCCGTCGCGCCCCTGCGTTGCTCCGGACCATGGGCGCCCTTGACGAAGACGGCGACCTGACCGCGTTCGGTCTTGAACTGGAAAGTTTCATTACCGAAGTCCCCATTGCCGGTCTGCTCCTGGCCGCCGACCGTTATGCCTGCGGCGTGGAGATGGCCACCCTGGCGGCGCTGCTTCCCCTCAACGTCCGGGGCGGGCTCATGGAGTGGAACCGCAACTGGGACATGGCAGGCCAGGACGCCGCCGTGAGCATCAGGACGTCGCTCATGGCCTGCTGTGGCGACGATCTTGATTTTCTGCTGAAGATCCATGCCGTATGGGCCGAGGCGGAGAGCTCCCTTGATCAAGAGTATCACTGTCGTCTTTTTCTCCTAAACAGAGAGCAATTGGACTCCCGGGTCGCCCCGGCCCGCGAACAGTTTATCGGGATGCTTGCCATCGGTAAAAAATCGGAGGAAGAGCGCCCGACAAACTTCGGGATGTTGGATCGACTCCGTATCGTATTGGCCGTTACCATGCCGCTCTGTTTCTTCTATCGGGCGGTTCAGGGGGAAGGGGGAGGTTTCGCCTCCCTGGACGGCGCGACCTGCGAGGTGGAGATCGAAGACGAATCCGTTTGTCGGATACATCCGCTGGAGCTTTTTGTGGCGCTGAAACGGCGGATGGTCAGAAACCGGGAGGGGGTCAGGGTCTTGAAACTCTCCTGTCTGGTCAAGGTGCAGCCGGAATGGCTGGAATACCGCACCCTCTCCCCCGTCGGCCTGGCTCAGGCCATCAGGACGGCGGTTGCTCCCCGGATCACGCCGGAGTGTCTGGGGCTGACGCGGCGTAGCCTCTTCCTTGATCTGACTTTCCCTCTGGGAGGGCTCTGCCGGGTGGAGCGTGACGCCGCCGGCGTGGTTTGTTCCGCAGTCCTGTTCCGCAATCCTCCGTTGCCGAAATTCTGCGTGGTGAACGGAAAAGATGAGCAGTCCGAAGAGCCTCTGGATAGTTCCCCCGGGGAAAAAGAGCTTGCCCCCCCTCCTGTCGCCACCGGCGGACGGCGCAGGGTTTCCGATCTTACCGATCCGGAAATTCTCCCTCCGCAGGAGTATGCTGCGGAGCCGGGCGACGCGCCGGAAGAGGGGAGCGAGCTCGTGGAGGGTGATGTTTCCGAAGGGGTTCGACCTTTTGTCTCGGGAGCATCTGCTGTTTTTTCATCGCTGTTACTCACCGACGAGATCCGGGCGGCGGCAATAATTATCCCTCACTTCGAACTGGGCGCGGCATCCGGAAACACTCTGTATCAGGTGGCCGGTCATGGCGCTACCGCATCGGGAGTGAGTATCCTGCTCCACCCGGTGGGCGCATCCCGCGAGCCCACCCTATCTCCGGGGACGCTGCTTGTTGTCGAGCCGCGGAAGGCGCTGGAGGCGCCGGGTGGCGGAACCGGCTTGACCGTCATCGATCAGGGGAGCGGTGCACAGTTCATTGTTGACCCGGAGTCGCTTTCCTTTGGCGGTCGGCGAGAGATGATACCGTTTTTTCAGTCGATACCTTCCTTTGAGATGATAACGGAGCAGCGGGCCGATGGCTCCATCCGTTTATCCTGTCTGCCTCTCGTTGAAAAGCGTGTAGCCTTGCTGTTGAAGAACAGTGTTGAGGGTAAGGTCACCGCCCGTCTGCTGTACCGGTACGGACATAACAAATTCAGCGCGGTCCTGCTGGATGAAAAGCAGATGCCCCCGGAAGTTTACTGGGGGGCTCGTTTCAAGGCGCCCGACAACTGCAGAAAAAATTATCAGCCGGGAGATACCGAAACATTCGAGATCGATCCCTCCTATGGCGCAGCTGATGTCTATCTGCCGGACCCTCGGCCGGCGTTGCTGGAATTTGTGGAAAAGGAGAAATTTCGGCGGAAAATTTTCTGGAATCGACACCGGTCGGCGCTGCACACCCTTGTCCCCCTGGCGGGAGAGTGTCGTGACCTGCTGCTGGAACTGGTCGTAACGGGGGGGCATGCCACGGCCATCAAGAAACTCTATCTGGAGTCCAATAGGATGGCTCTCCGGACGGTGACACCCGCTCTTCCGGGGAACGTCGCCCCCAAAAAACCTCGTCGTAGGCCGGAATGGAGCCGACATGATAATGACTCGTACCAGGATCAGGAATTTGTTTCCTATGAAAAAGGGGAGAGTCTGTCCGGGACGGTTCTCGCCATCTACCCTTCATATGTCCTGGTGAAACTGCATGGGGGGGGAAGCGGCAAAATTCAGATGAGAAATCTGACCAATGAACCGATTCTTGATCCTCGGGAAGAGCTCTACGCCGATCAGGAAGTTGAGGTCGTCGCTATAGGCACCTTCACCGGGGCCGATGGTATTCCCAGCAATGATCTCCGGATGAAGGGTGTCAGGACACCAGCGCCTCCGGCTCGAAAAGAATTCCCCGCGAAACATCCGCCGGTGAAAGACGCGCCCAAAAAACCGCTCCGCCGGCAACAGCCGCCGAAACACACGGCGTCAAATGTCAACCGGACCGTTCGGGTTCCAGAAGAGAGGCTGTCGTTGGTGAAGAGAGTCCTGGAAAAAATTTGCATCACCTCCGGCTGCGGCATTCAGGTGGATAGCCGGCAACCGGGAGTGCTGTATATCAGGGGGCGGTCGGAAGAAATGGTGGAATTGGCCATTGCCATGATTCGGGAACAAGCGCCTCAATTGAGCGATATTTAATCCAAAAATTAACCGGGAAAACCGACTGAAAGGGTGGCGGCCATGGGCGCGAAATACGAAATCTATCTGGATGAAAGCGGCAAGTTCGAACAACAGGGTGACGGCCAGACCAGGGATGTCTGTCTCATCGGCGGATTGGTGGTGCCGGAGGAGCTGAAGTCTCGCGAGGCCGGGCTGAGAGCCGAATTGATGGAGCTTGGCAAACCGTTTTTTCCTAACATGACTGCGGTCACGCACATTCATGCCTCGGATCAGCATCTGACTCCGGAGCAAAAGCAGGAGTTGAAAAAACTCCTGCTGAAATTTCTCTGGGAAAAAATGCCGGAGGCGTCACTGGTTTTCATCTATACCCGGCAAGAGCTGGAAACCAAGACCCCTGCCGGCCCTCAGTTTTACCGCTGCATGTTACTTGATCTGATCAAGAGCATCGTTTTCTATCATCCCGGTTTTGCCGACGATGACGCATTTCAGGTCAATCTGGCCCATCGACGCGCGGTCGGCTATATCGCCGCCATGCGGGATGATCTTCTGGCGCAAGGGTACAAGAAACTGAAGGATCGCAAGGGGAAGGTGGAAGTAACCGCCATCACGACCGCCGACGTGGTCACGATCATGAGATTGCTCAAGGACTCCTTGAGTTTTACCTGTACCCGGCAGGACAGTTATCTGATCAAACCCTATGCCGAGTGGGATAATCCCTTCATGACCATGGCGGATTTTATCTGCAATACTCTGTATAAGCTCATCAATGAGAACCATGCTCCCGCCCGTCTGGATCAGGCGCTGGCGACGACCTTCAGGAACCCGCTGCGGTTCTACGCGCATACCGACTATGATTTTCCCTCCGCGCTACTGTCTCATCTCTATCGGGGAGCGTCCGACCGTTTTATTGCCGATTATCTGGCATTGACTCGTAATCGTGAAGCTCGGGACAAGTGTAGTGATCGGTTTCTCCTTGCTCCGGCCATCACACGATTGACTGCGGAAACTGTCGGTGTGGCGGCTGAACCGGAGGTATACGCCTCAATTATTGACCTGGCCGATCAGTTGTTGATCAAAAAGGAGTTTGACAAGCTGGATTTTGTCCTCTGGCTTATACGTCTTGTGGCGGTCCGGATGGATCAGATCTTCGCAGCTCCGGCGGATGGAGTCTGGGATCCGATTGCGTACCGTTATCATGATGTCTGTCTGAGATACTGTAACCATACGTCCGACATTGTTTCCGGCCTTCGACACTGGCGTCGCGCGGGCGCCATCTACAACCGTTTGCCCGGCGGGGTCAAGGAGTTTGGTCAGAAGCGAGCCCTGGATGAATTGTATAACAGGATCAGTGTGTTCTACAGCAACGCCTTCGCCTTCGAGAGGGCAATCGATTTGTTATCAGGGGTAAAGGGACGGGAGGAAACTATCACCAAGCTCTTTGCTCCCGCAAGAAATGAGATTCTTGGCAAAGTTTACGGTTCGCTTTCCCAGAATTATGCATTTCAGCAGCGCCATGACCAGGCAGTCAACTTCATGGATCTGGCGGAAGAGCATCTCGGTCCCCATCCCATGCAGCGATCATTCCGGGCGCATTTATCTGTCGAACGGCGGGATAAAGCCGCGTACCAGAGCTATCTGGCGGAAAGATTCAAACTTTCATCTTTTTCCGGCTATAGCGGTCTGATTTCCACGGTGCTTAAAGATCCAAACCGTTTTGCCTTTGACCTGCATCTTCTCATAAAGGGATTGCTGATTTTTCCAACAGAGCCGGAGGA
>CAIUUR010000206.1 GCA_903902345.1 uncultured Geobacteraceae bacterium
CCCTGCGTACCCCAATCCGACGCGAAACCAACAGGTTACATATTGGCAATATTCTTGCAAACAAGCAGCGGGGTCCAACGTCGGATCTCCTAACTTCATGCCAACGGAGGTATGTAATGGATGCTGCGTCAACGATGACCGGCCTGAAAAACAGCGGTGATGTCCTGTTCCTTATGCTCGGTGCGGTAATGGTCTTTGCCATGCATGCCGGGTTCGCCTTTCTTGAGGTGGGAACAGTCCGAAAAAAAAGCCAGGTGAATGCCCTGGTGAAGATCCTTACCGACTGGTCGGTCTCCACGATCGTCTATTTCCTTGTCGGCTTCCCTCTGGCCTACGGCATCTCCTTCCTCAGACCCGCCGGTGAACTCATGGACAAAACACAGGGGTATGACCTGGTCCATTACTTCTTCCTCCTCTGCTTCGCCGCCTGCATACCAGCCATCATCTCCGGCGGCATCGCCGAACGGGCCAAGTTCTGGCCCCAGGTCTTCGCCGGTGCGATCTTTGCCGGCCTTACCTATCCCCTCTTCGAATCGTTCATCTGGGGGAAAAACGCGCCGCTCCTGCAGGGGTTCTTCAAATCCCTGGGAGGGGCGGAATTCCACGACTACGCCGGTTCGGTGGTGGTTCACTCCATCGGCGGCTGGCTGGCGCTCCCCGCGGTGCTGATCCTGGGCGCCCGTCACGGGCGTTATCCCCGGGGGCGCTCCAACCCCTTCCCGGTGAGCAGCATCCCCTTTCTCTCCCTGGGTTCCTGGATCCTGGCCGTGGGGTGGTTCGGCTTCAACGTCATGAGCGCCGGTCACCTGGAGGCTATCTCGGGACTGGTGGCGGTGAACTCCCTCATGGCCATGGTGGGAGGGGTCCTCGTCGCCCTGGTCGCCGGCAAGGACGACCCCGGCTTCGTTCATAACGGCGCCCTGGCCGGACTCATCGCGGTCTGTGCCGGAAGCGACCTGATGCATCCCCTGGGGGCCTTCGCCACCGGCGGCATCGCCTCCATCATCTTTGTCTACGGCTTCCACTACGAGCAGGAGAAACTGAAGATCGACGATGTCCTGGGAGTCTGGCCACTCCACGGAATCATCGGTTCCTGGGGCGGTGTCGCCGCCGGGATCTTCGGTCAAAAGTTCCTGGGGGGGATGGGGGGAGTTTCTCTCGTTTCCCAACTGGGGGGGAGCCTGGCGGCCATCCTCTTCGCCCTGGCCAACGGCTTCATCGTCTACGGTATCCTCCAGAAAAGTGTGGGGATCAGGCTCAGTGCAGAAGATGAATACCGTGGTCCGGACATCAGCATCCATAACATCGGCGCCTATCCCGAGGATTCCATGCTCTGATAACGGAAAAAGAATTTTACAGGGATGGACAGGATGAATACAAAGAAAGAGCTCCGGGGATAAAAACCCCGGAGCTCTTTCTTTGTATCTCGGACAATTTCCAATAAAGACGATATCAGAATATTTCAGCAGTTGCCATTTTGAGCGATAGCGAAGAATCTGCTTGGCTTTTATAACAGTATCCTCGCGTTGCTCAGAAAGACAGACGACTGGTATTTTTTTCGTCGTAAACCAATTAGAGAGAATCAGTAAACCGCTCCTGCTTGTAGTGAAGCCGGTTGAGAGCGTTGATGTAGGCCCGGGCCGATGCCTCGATGATGTCGGTGGAGGAACCACGACCGGTGACAGTGTTGGCCCCTTCGGTCATCCTCACCGTGGCCTCCCCCTGAGCGTCAGTGCCACCGGTGATGGCCCCCACGTTGTACAGGACCAGTTCGGCGTTGCTTTTGGTCAACTTCTTGATCGCCTTGAACGTGGCATCCACCGGACCATCTCCCAGTTCCGCGGTCCTCACCGGTTCCCCGTCAATCTCAAGCTGTACGGTAGCGGTGGCCACGGCAAAGGAGCCGCAGGTGACGGTGATATGGCTCAGCTTGTACTTCTCGGCGGGGCGCATGACCTCCTCGGCCACCAGGGCATCCAGATCCTCGTCGAAGACCTCCTTCTTCAGGTCGGCCAGTGCCTTAAACTTGGTAAAAGCCTTATTGATATCGTCATCAGCCAAATCATACCCCAACTCGGTCAGCCGTTGTTTAAAGGCGTGGCGGCCGGAATGTTTTCCCAGGACCAGGGCATTGGCCTTGAGCCCCACCGACTCGGGAGTCATGATCTCGTAGGTGGACTTCTCCATCATGACCCCGTGCTGGTGTATCCCCGCCTCATGGGCAAAGGCGTTGGCCCCCACGATGGCCTTGTTGGACTGCACCAGCCCTCCTGTGATGGTGGAGAGGAGCCGACTGGCAGGGGTCAACTGATCGGTGACGACTCCGGTACTGAAGGGGAGGATATCCCGTCGAGTCTTGAGAATCATGACGAACTCTTCCAACGAACAGTTACCGGCCCGCTCGCCGATCCCATTGATGGTGCACTCCACCTGACCAGCCCCGGCCTGTACCGCGGCGAGGGAGTTGGCCACAGCCAGCCCCAGGTCATTGTGGCAGTGGACCGAGATAACTGCCTGATTGATATTCTTCACGTTCTGCTTCAGGTAGGAGATGATGTTGAAGTACTCCGCCGGAATGGTATACCCCACCGTGTCCGGAATGTTCACCGTGGTCGCTCCGGCATCGATGACCGCCGCCACCACCTCGGCCAGAAAATCCAGCCGGGTCCGGACCGCGTCCTCGCAGGAAAACTCCACGTTGGCAGTGTATCCCCGAGCCCGCTTCACCGCCTTCACCGCCGCCGCCAGAACTTTGGACGGCTCCATCTGCAGCTTGTACTTCATATGGATATCAGAGGTGGCAATGAACGTATGAATCCGCCCTTTCTCCTCGGCGTACTGCAGCGCCTCCCAGGCGCGGTCGATATCCTTGTCGCTGGAACGGCAGAGACCGGCGATCTCCGGCCCCTTGATGCTCTGGGCCACCCGCTTCACCGCCTCGAAATCCCCCTCGGAGGCGATGGGAAAACCGGCCTCGATGACATCCACATTCAGCTTCTGCAGCTGTTTGGCGATGCGGAGTTTTTCCTCGATGTTCATGCTGTTGCCGGGAGACTGCTCACCGTCCCGGAGAGTGGTGTCAAAAATCCTGATGATCTGTGCTTCGCTCATTCTTTCTCCTCCTCACCTTGTTGACTGCCGAATATGGAAAAGCCTCCACCCCAACCAGGGGCGAAGGCTTGCTTCGCGGTACCACCCTTTTCACCTGCGGTGTAACCCGCCAGGCCTCATTACACCCGTCACGTGGGCAAAACGACGAAAACTATAAACCTGTTCAAAGTTCCCTGTTCAGGGTTCAAAGTTTTATCTCTCAACCTTGAACATTGAACCTTGAACCGGTTTTCGCTTTCGCGGCTCCGAGGCGAGTTCATCCCCTCCTGTCACCGGTTCACACCACCCACCGGCTCTCTGGAGACAAGGTCGGGAACTACTACTCCTCATCACTGCCTTTATAAATTGTTCTTTAATTCTAAAACAACGGTATGGGAAATGTCAAGATGAATCGGTGAGACGAATCGGTCAGGAGTGCGGTTTATCCCCCCCCTTGTGCAACGCCTTCTCCAGACGGCGGCGCCGGGGATAGGTGATAAAGAAGGAGACCGGACCGGAAAACATATAGCAAATAAAGAAAATAAAAAGCATCTCCACCGGACGGGCGGCAACGACGATGAGGAGGAGTATGGCCAGGACCAGCATACTGAAGGGCTGCCGCTTGATGAATTCCGGATCCTTGAAGGAATAATAGCGGAAATTGGAGACCATGAGAAAGGCCAGGGAGTAGATAAGAACGAGGATCGCCAATTTCTTGTAGGAACTGGGCCAACCGAAGTGGGAAAAGAGGAGAACCGTGGCGGAAACAATGCTGGCTGCTGCGGGTATGGGGAGCCCGACGAAGCGCTTGCTCTCCACGGTGGCCACCTGGACGTTGAAGCGCGCCAGTCGGAGCGCTCCGCAGACCACGAAGAGGAAGGCAGCCAACCACCCCAGGCGACCGAAGGGACGAAGCGCCCAGGAGTACATGAGAATCCCCGGCGCGACCCCGAAGGCAACCAGATCGGCCAGAGAGTCATACTCGACACCGAACTTGCTGGTGGTACCGGTGAGGCGCGCCACCTTGCCGTCGAGACCATCGAAGATGGATGAGACCAGAATCCAGATGGCCGCGGATCGGTAGTCGCCGTCGATGGAGGCTACCATGCCGTAGAAGCCGGCAAAGAGACTCCCCGTGGTGAAGAGATTGGGGAGGATGTAGATCCCCTTCTTCATGCTCTCGGACATGTCGATCTTTTCGCCATTCATGGGAGTAATCCCAGCACGGTCTCGCCGGCTACGGTTCTCTGTCCCATGGCAACCTGCAGGACAGTTTCCTTGGGCAAGTAGACGTCCAGTCGCGAACCGAAACGGATCAGCCCATACCGTTGTCCCCGCGCCAATTGATCCCCCTGCTTCGCATAACAGACGATCCGTCGGGCGATGAGACCAGCCACCTGTACCACCACCATTTTTAATCCCTTGGC
>CAIUUR010000207.1 GCA_903902345.1 uncultured Geobacteraceae bacterium
AACTACAACTGACTCCCATCAATCATATTTGGATTCGTGTGTTCAATTGTCGAATGATTGGATCTCCGTGCCATATCGGCGACCTACTCTGGTTGTGTCCCTCCTGAGCAGTTACAAATTCGTTTTATTATGAGCCAATTTTACTGCAAAATCAGTCTTCGAACCTGGGTGTCGGCCGTTCGAATCGGTCCGGGCGTACCAATAAAAACAAGGACTTAGCTGCGAGGCTCAAGTCCTTTTTTTATGGCTAATTGATGCTGATGTTACTCACCGTCAGACTTCCCCTGCCGACAATCAGTTGCCCCATGATGACCGACATCCCGGTGCCGGAAGTGAAAGAACCATCGAAGCCGCCCCGCATGGTGACGTTTCGCTGACGATCAAGAAGAACGGTCCCACCCAGATCCCCCCTGGTGGCCATGAAGGCTATGTCATCGTACCTGGGGGTCGCCAGCAGGTCGGTTATCGTGGGGAACAGTTCGGTCGCCGGTGAAACCAGCTGCACTCCTGCCCCGAAAAGGTAGTTCCAGTCAACCACCCCTGTCAGCAGATTCGTATACGCCCGGCTTACATCGTTAAAGCTGAAACCGTTGATAAGGGGCGTTACCGTGCCGCTCCACCGGGAACTCACGGTAGCGGTATACGTACCTAAGGCAGTCGTCACCGGATTTCCGGGAAGGCCGCTCATGACCACCCCCTCCCGTGTGGAGTCGTTGATGGTCACCACACCGGAGATCGTGTAGGTGAGGTCGTTGGCTGTATAATTCTGCCCACTCTGATTGGCCGTCACCGGGGCGGAGTTACGGCTTCCGGGGGTGAAACGGTAACCGCTGAAGCCGGGGGTGACCGTTCCGCTCCACCCCGACTTCACCAGGGCAGTGTAGGCGCCCGAGGCGCCCGTCACCGGATTTCCGGGAAGGCCGTTCATCACGACTCCCGCCAGTGGTGAACCGTTGTAGGTCACCGTGCCGGTGAGGAAGAGCGAACCGGTACTACCGTTTTCGATGATGTCGGCCAGTTCGGCCCGAGCTCCCTCCCATACATCGGGATTCGTGGACCAGCTGATATCCGAGAGTAGATAGGTGGGATCTGATGCGTCCGCCACGCCGAATTCCCAGTAAAATTTCGGCACCATGGCGGCGATTATTTCGGCTGTACGCGTCGGGTTGATGGCTTTGGCCAGGGAGAGGTAATCCACATCCTGGATGCCGCGGCGCCAGTATTTTAGCCGGAGGGAAGCTATCGGCCCGGCCAGGCCGTAACTGTCGGCCGGATAGAGTTGATCCGTGCCGGGATAAAGTAGCACGCCGTCACCGTTGGAGTATTGACTCCCCGTTTCTCCCTGCACGGGATCACTCCCGCCGAATACTCCGAAGGTCTGGGCCTGCTGAAACAGATTGCGTCGGGCCAGGGGAGAGGAGGAGCCGTAGGCCTGATAATTCACGTAATAGGTCGATTCCCAATAGAACCACCTCTGAATCCCCTTCTTGTACTGACCCCAGGGGATCATCCTCAAGCCGACGCCATCTTCCTCGGTCATGAAAATTCCCGTGACAGGGCGCATGCCGTTATAGGAATAGAGTCGTTTGCTCCCCGCAGCCGTAGTCTGATCCGCCGCTTTTTGCCAGAGCTCACTGATCCCGAACTTTGCCGGTGAACAGGGGATATCCAGGGAAGGAACCTTTTCCCGGGCAGTAGGGAGGGAGATCGTGGCCAGAGACATCAGCCGCTGTCCCGGTCCCGGATTGTTATTGATCCATCGCGACCACTTCTCCTGGGTGGCATAGTCGGAGGATTCATCCATGAGATACAGAAAGTATTCGGTGGGGGTGGAAAAGCCCTTACCGGTGAACCAGTTGACCCAGGCATCGGTTCCTCCCTGCATCGATGTCTCGCTGGAGGAATCAATAGGGGGAGACCAACTGCCGTAGGCGCCGATGGCGTAGACATTGTTACCCACCCCCACGCCGGGTCCGTCGTAGCCACGGGCCGGGGTGTAGAGCGCTCCGCTCAACCGGTCTGTCCAGGCGTCATCCATCCGGTCAATGGTTCCGCCGTCGGCTCCGATGAGGGAGATTTTGTGTCGATGGGCCAACTGTGCATGACGATTAATGATTGCCATGGATTGATAAAAAAGCGGAGTGCCGGGGATGGTCCAGCTTTGATTCAAATACCGTTCATTCACTTCCCCCTCTCCCATGTAGAGCATGGTCAGGGAGTTAGGCTCATCGGGCAATGAAAAGTTCCGAACCCGTAGAGCCACCGGAACCTGCCGGGGGAGATCTCCGTCTGAGGTGACCGTAATGGTTCCCGTATACAGTCCGGGAGTCGCCGTCTTGGGGATGTAGATATCGCACCAGACGGATTGGCTGGTATTCGCCGCCACCGTAAAGGGACCCTGCGCTTCCAGTGGCACGGCGATATCCGGATAATACTTGTCATGGTCAGGGCGGTCCACCCAGCCGCTGTTGGCGTTTGCCGTGGGGCCCACATGGGGGCGTCTGAACCGTTCCGGAACGTGTCGCTCGTCATAGTAGTTATCATACCCCATTCTGCTGATTCCCCGTATCTGCAGATAGCGGACGTAGAACAGTTCGATGTTACGGCCGGTCCAATCGAACAGGCCGTTCCCGGCGGCGGCTTTTGACGTAATGGTTGCCCCACCAGGCCCATTGAGCCGGCTGAATTGAACCTGGACCTGTCTGCTCGCCACAGCGGGCGACTCAAGGAGAAGGTTGAAAGCCACCACCTCATTGCGCGCCCCGAACAGTGAGACGGACGTGCCGTCCCAGGTCGAGTTGTAAACCGCGGTGGAGTTGTGAGTTGCCCGCATATCCTCGCGAGTCACCTTGTCTTCGCCGTTGTTGGCCCAGATCGTCAGAGCGGCATGAAGTGATAGCACGGGACAGCACCACCAGACGATACCCATCATGACAATCAATGGCGTGCGCATTTGAAGCTCCTTTCCCGTTGCCGGAACCGGCAGTTACTTCAGTACGGCCGGAGTTGTTTGCCACTGCCGATGTGCCAGTGGAGGTGCTTGGATGACTGGTAATCCCCCAGGTTGGTGTAAACGCGGGCGGCCCCGAAGCGGCGCATGAAATCCCCGGCGATGTTCCTCGCCGTCCGCATCAGCTCCAGGAGCAGGTCATTGTCCGCCTCCTCCAGGGTCAGTAGCGATTCGATATGCTTTTTGGGGAGAAGGACGACGTGCTGTTCCCACAGGGGGTTGGTATGGTGAAAGGCAAAGATCCGTTCGTTCTCGAAACAGACCGGTACGACCTGAAGACCGGTCAGGATCTTGCCGCAATAAAAATCACACACATATTCAGTCATGATTGAATTCTTCCTCCAGTGCGTAGGTAACTATCCCTACGGGCAACTATACACCAATGATCCGGTTTTTGCGAAGTAGGAATTTATGGAATCTCATGACCCAAGCTGACAGCAAGAGTGAAGGGTGAAGGGTGTTCAGGGTATCTTGACATACGGTCTGTATCTTCTTACCCATTTTTTTGTTGAATTTGTCGACAAATTGGGGCTACCTGCTCAACCTTGGCGAATACCTGGGCAAGGAGTTTGCTTTGACCGAAGATATTCATATTCTTTCCAGTAGTTGACGAACGACAGCCGTCCTTATTCAGGGCAGCTGTCGTTCGTTACTACTCTGCGGCAATCCTTGCCTTACACTATTTGTCGATAGTAGGTTGAAAGGTTCCTCCACTCAGTGGTTTATCCATGGTTTCTCCGCTTGCCAGGGTCCTATTTCCGGATCGTATATTAGGTCATCGGGGTCTTCCCGGCCGATGGAAAGGCGGATCAGATCTTCCGTTACGCCGCTTTCCGCCTGCTGCTCACGGATCAACTGCTGGTGTGTAGTGCTGGCCGGTTGAATGACAAGTGACTTGGCGTCACCCACGATGCTAGGTGGGAGAGTAGGGTAAGAGAATCGATGAACTTAAGCGCTGCGGCGCTTCCCCCTTTGGGGAGATATGTCCGAGTCAACAGGTCCGAAGGGGAATCGTTAAGACCGGGATAGTTTACCCCGGCGACCTGGGGGTGCTCCTGGAGTACGCGGGCGATCTTCACGCTGTTCTCCACGTAGGAGATGCCATGGCAGCTGGGATCCGGTTCTGCAATCCCGGGGAACTTGCCGTTTGTCCAGTCGAAAATGTCTTGTAGGGAATGTTCCTGAACCTACTGCAAAAACAATCCGAATTGTCAAAGATAAAGGTGCTTCTTATGTCATGCTGTTTGGTCCTGAAAAAATGGTATCGGCAATTGAAAAGCGGAAGACGGCTCCCTGGCCCGGTTTTCCTTCAGCGTGGATCTCGCTCCCGTGGCGATGAATAATACGCTGAACCGTCGCCAGACCGATGCCGATTCCGGGGAATTCTTCCTGACGGTGCAGTCTCTGGAATGGCTTGAAGAGTCGATTCTTGTGCCGCATATCAAATCCGGCGCCGTTATCAGCGACACACACGAAACTGATTCCGTCCCGAATTTCGCTATAAACCCTGATCAAGGGGGTTGGCGCCATGGAACTGTATTTCCAGGCATTTCCGATAAGGTTTCGCATGACTACTTCCAGCATACGGGAGTCCCCCCGCATGAAGATGCCTGCTTCTATATTCCAGCTCACCTTACGGTCCGGTTCCTGCCGGACCAGTTCATCACGAATCTGTTCCGCTGCTTGGGACAGGTCGATCATGTCCCGGCGGAGTTCTCCACGTGTGCTGCGGGAAAGGAGCAACAGCCCGTCAATCAGTTCACCCATTTTTCTACTGGCAAGAATGATTTCATGGAGGTACTCGTTCGCCTCACCCTGCAGCTGAGGGCCGTAATCTTCCGCCAGCGCCTGGCTGAACCCGTTCATGGCCCGCAGCGGTGCCCGCAGGTCATGGGAAACGGCATAGGCAAAGGCGTCCAGTTCCCGGTTGGCTGCAAGGAGTTCACCGGTTCGTTCTTCCACGCGCTGCTCCAGTTCCGCATTGAGACGGTGAATCTCTTCCTCCGCCTGCTTGCGTTCCGTAATATCCTGTATCGTGCCGTAAAGTCGCACGATGTTTCCATTCCTATCTTGCTCGGCCTGGCCGCAGGCAATAATCCAGCGGTGCTCGCCATCGGGGCGGACGACCTCTGCATCGCATTCGTAGGGGGTGCCATTTGCCACTGCCTGTTCCACTGTTCCGCTCAGTACTGACCAGCTTTCCGGTGTAAAATAATCAGCGACTTGCGGGTATTTAGCGGGGGGGAGATTCATGTCACGACCGTAAATACGATAGATCTCTTCAGACCAGAAATGCACGCCGCTCTGAATATCCCAGGTCCAGTTGCCCACTTTAGCCATTCTCTGGGACTGTCGCAGAATGGACTCCGCTTGTGAGCGTGCCGATGCAGCGTTTGTCAGCATTGTTCGGACCGTCTCGATCTCCGATATGGCCGGAGGGGAAGGTCCGGACAAAGAAGGTTCTGCAAGGGACGTTACGGCAATGGCAAGTCTGCGGCTCGCAACTATCCCGCCAAGGACGCTTACCAGGGTCGCAGCGAGGACCATGGCGGCAAGAGCTGTTATTGCGGCAATGATAGGTGCGCGATACATTCCGCGAGGAACATCCAGCCGTACCGACCAGGGTGAGATCGCCGAATTGACGATAAATCGGTCCGAGCTCTTCTCTCTTTCGCCATCGCTCATCTTTGCTGCCGGCGACCGGTGGGCAATGATTTCGTTCTTGCTGTCAAATACGGTCATGGCCCAGCCTGGAGGGAGTGCGAGTTCTTCCAGACGCCGCTGAAACTGGCTTGTTTCCATGACACTGAGCAGAATGTGGCTTATCCTGCCGTTAGACATGATCGGCACTGCGATGGAGACCATCGGTACCTTGCTGACCGAACTGGGGAACCTGTCTCCGACGGCTGCCTTGCCGGTTGCCTTGGCCGTTGCCACGGACGAGTGCCCTTTGACCTTCGGTAATTTGGGTAATATCGTACCGAAGGGAGCTCCGGTAGTGAAGAGCATCTGCATGGACACGTCGGAGAGAACAACATGACTGCCGAAGTTATTACGAAACGCCTCTGCTTCCTGGTAAAACTCTCCCAAGCGGTGCGGATCTTCCATGGCCGACGAAGCCGCAAGCACCTGCAAGGCGGATATCCGCGCTTCGATATGGCGATCAAGTGCCGTGGCAAAGTTTTTCGCCATATTCGCCGCCGCCAGCTCCTGCTCGTATTGCATGATGCGGACGCGGTCAAAGGCGAGATACGCCGACAATATCACGAGGGGTAGCACACAGCCCCAGATCAGTCTTGTTAGAAATGATTTCAGTGACATATGTGGTTTTTGATTATTATTTCCGGATGATGACCTTGTGGATGTTATCTTTTACGTGAGTTGTTTCCAGTACGATGAATCCCTGTTCCGTGGCGGTTCGGGGGACGTTGTTCAGCGGTTCCCCCGTGGTGAGAAGAATCTCCAGGGTGTCGCCCGGTTCAAGCTCTTCCAACTTCAGCTTGGTCTTGACGAACGTCATGGGACAGCGATCTTTAGTGATGTCAAGATTGTATACGCTCATATGAAGAGTGTCTGACCTCCTTTGGATTGTTCGAAAAATGTTGCGACGCCCAGTACATCCTTCACTTCCGGAATGAAATCATCCTTTTCCAGCCCCAGGACGTGCATGGCCATATCAAAATTTGTTGCAAGCTGTTCAATGGTGGCGCCGGCGTGGCGTCCGTTTGCGGCTTCCCGTGACGAACCGGGGAGAATTTCCCGCTGCTCGAAGAGATGGAACGTACCGTCTTCGGCAACGTCAAAGATATGAAACGACCTGGCCTGCCCGAAAGGAACATCAATGCTGATGCCGTCACTGGTTGCTACAGCTGCTTCAAGCATAGATTTATTTCCTTTTAAATACAATAGTCGTATTCAAAATTTTGATCCATCTGGTGAGAAGGGATGACGGTAATGGGTTTTCCGACGACCCTGGCAGGAATCCCGGCTGGCCTGAAAATTGAGCCGGTCGGGTTCCGTTCTCGTCGATGCCAGGTACTTCGCCGTGTATGCGGTACTTATTGCCGTGAAGTCCGGGTGGATATGCTTTCCTGCTCGCCGTGCCTCGCGCCGCTGTTTTGCCATGAGTTGTGTCTGCTCACGCTGTTCGCGATCGAGCTTGGCCGCCAGATAGGCCAGTTTATCATTCACCGCTAGTGGAATCGCAACCAGCAGTATCAGTATGGTGATTATTGCCTAGTATTTCTTGGCGGTTGTCCGGTATCGCCAGTAACAGTAGGCGGCGCTAGCCACGCAGACGGTTGTCATGAAGAAAGGAGTGGCAAAGAGGGCAAACGGCGCCAGGATGAAATAGATCCACGCGGGGCCTTCGCTGGCTACAGCAGTATGAGGAACAGCCAGCAAAAGGCATGTGACGAGAAGATGCTGTATAAATATGCTGTTCATATCTCTCCCGAAGAAGATACTCCTGATTTTAACCCTGTAACTACAACGAATGCTTCGGATTACGACTTCCTTCATACCCGGACCACAACATTTGTGTTTGAGTATAACAATTAAAATGTGCACACTATAAGTGGGTACCGGAAACCCGAAACTATCAATTCGGCAACTTGTCTACTCTGCCACCTCTCTATTAGTCAGTGCAATTTTAGCTACTAAGTTGATGGAATTTATGTTAAAAACAGGATCGGGGTCGAGGCCCTCAACTTCACCTCCCCTTTCCGCACCTGCACGAGCAAGAACGCCGTGAAACGTGAGGGTGGAGAAGAGTACGCACGTTGAGCAACGTCAACAGCAAACAGTGTCGGAGCAGTGCCGAATTGAATAACTCATCCCGGCCGCCGTCCGGGAAGACGAAGGGTGTGACCATGCGAATCAGCTACAGTACGGAGGGCTCCTGTGCCACCCACATCGACATTGATGTCGTGGACGGCATTGTGACGCATGTAGAGTTCAGTGACGGTTGCCCCGGCAATACGCAGGCGGTTGCCTCGCTGGCCAGGGGGATGCAGGTAGCCAAAGTGGTACAACTCCTCAAGGGAATTCCCTGCAAGGGCGAGACTTCCTGTCCTGACCAGCTTGCTCGGGCACTGGAACTGCATCTCCCGTGACAACTGAGCCGAAGGTGAACTTGAGCGTCGAAACCGCCCGACAGGGCGCCGAGGGAGTCGGCCATGACTGAGCGACTGCGTGAAATCCCCTATAACTACACCTCCCTCGCCGATAAGGATATTGTTGTCCGCCTGCTCGGCGCTGAAATGTGGACTCTTCTGGACACTCTGCGAGAGGACAAAATAGCCGGGCGTTCCCCCCGTATGCTCTACGAGGTTCTCGGGGACATCTGGGTGGTTCAGCGCAATCCCTTTCTTGAAGATGACCTCCTCATTGATCACCGGCGTCGGACCGCCCTCATCGGAGCGCTGAAACACCGCCTGTCGGAGGTAGAGAAGCGCCGGCAGCGCCTGGACGCGGCGGAGGCGGACGGCCCCCGTCGCCCCGACCGGAGCGAGCGGATCCGCCGGCTCATACTTGCCACGGAGGCGGTTGTTGACGAATTCAATCGCCAATTTCACCGGACGGCGGAGCTTCGTCGCCGTGCAACCGCCCTGCTGGGCCACTGCACCCGGCCGGATAATGTCGCCTTCGACGGCCTGGCGCGAGTCAGTCACGTCACTGACGCCTCTGACTGGCGGGTAGAGTACCCTTTCGTCGTTATCTCACCGGATACGGAAGCGGAAATCGCCCCCATCGTTCGCGCCTGTATCGATCTGGGGCTCAGCATCATTCCGCGGGGAGCCGGAACCGGCTATACCGGCGGCGCCGTACCGCTCACCCCTCTCTCGGCGGTCATTAACACGGAAAAGCTCACCTCACTGGGAAACATAGAGCAGATCACCCTTCCTGGCCTTAACCAGGCCTGCGCCACCATCCGCACCGGGTCAGGCGTCGTCACCCGGCGCGTCATGGAGGTCGCCGAGGCGGCCGGCCTCGCCTTCGCCGTGGACCTCACCTCAGCGGATGCCTCGTGTATCGGCGGCAATATCGCCATGAATGCCGGAGGAAAGAAGGCCGTGCTCTGGGGCACGGCCCTGGACAACCTGACCTGGTGGAAGATGGTGACCCCCGACGGAACCTGGCTTGAGGTGGAAAGGCTGAACCACAACCTCGGCAAGATTCACGAACAGGAGAATGTTACCTTCCGGCTGAGGCGCTTTGACGGCGCCGGCACGAAGCAGACGGCCGAAGAGTTCCTGCATCTCCCCGGGGAGCTCTTCCGCAAGGCCGGTCTCGGCAAGGATGTGACCGACAAGTTTCTGGGAGGAGTCCCCGGCGTGCAGAAGGAGGGAACAGACGGTATCGTTGTCGCAGCCCGCTGGCTCCTGCACCGCATGCCGCCGGTGGTTCGCACCGTCTGTCTTGAATTCTTCGGCCAAGTCCGGGAGGCGGTTCCCGCCATCGTTGATATCACTCGATACTTCGGCCCCGGCGGTGCCGGTCATGCGTCAGGAGTGTTTCTGGCCGGGCTGGAGCACCTGGACGAGCGCTATGTCAGGGCGGTGGGGTACACCACCAAGGCCAGAGGCAACGGGGGTCGCCCCAAGATGGTGCTCTTCGGTGACCTGGTGGGTGACGTGGAAGAAGCCGTGGCGGCGGCCGCTCGTCAGACGGTGCGTATGGCATCGCTGAGAAACGGCGAGGGGTTCATCGCCGACACCCCGGAACAGCGGAAGAAGTTCTGGCTGGACCGTTCCCGCACTGCGGCCATCTCCAAACATACCAACGCCTTCAAGGTCAACGAGGATGTGGTGATCCCGCTTCCCCGCATGGGAGAGTACTGTGACGGCATCGAGCGGATCAATATTGAACTTTCCATCGGAAACAAACTGAAGCTGGCGAACGAACTCACCTCCTTCCTCTCCGGCCCTCTGCCGCTGTTCCAGGGGGAGAGCACGCTGGAGGCGAAACTGCTCATCGGCGACCGCCGTCAGCAGGCCATATGCACCGTAGCCGCGGTACTCAAACGCTGGCAGTGGCTGCTCGACCATCTCGATCTCCCTCTCCGTGAAGCAGAAACTCGTTATGCCGAACTCGGTATCATCCACCGGTCCGGGCAGACTCCGGAAGATGACTCGGCGATCGTACCCCTCACTCTCTTTCATCGTATCCAGAACCACTCGGTGCGGGTCTCCTGGAAGACGGAACTATTGGCGCCGCTGGCCGCAACCTTTGCCGGAGCGACCTTCCGTCCCGTCATGAAACAGGTCGAGGCAATCCACGCCAACGTCCTGCGGAGCCGGCTCTTTGTGGCGCTGCATATGCATGCCGGCGACGGCAATGTTCACACCAACATCCCGGTGAACTCCGACAACTACGAGATGCTCCATGACGCCACTGTTGCCGTGGCCCGGATCATGGCGCTGGCTCGTTCCCTGGATGGCGTCATCTCCGGCGAGCACGGCATCGGGATCACCAAACTCGAATTTCTTACCCCTGAGGAGCTCGCCCCGTTCCGCGCCTACAAGGAGCGGATCGATCCTGAGGGACGCTTCAACAAGGGAAAGTTGATGTCCGGCGGCGACCTTACCCGTGCCTACACACCGTCGTTCGGCCTCCTGGGGGCGGAATCCCTGATACTGGAGCAATCCGAGGTGGGCGACATTGCCGCCTCCATAAAGGAATGCCTCCGCTGTGGCAAGTGTAAGCCGGTCTGCTCAACCCACATTCCCCGCGCCAACCTCGCTTACAGCCCCCGGAACAAGATCCTCGGGACGTCGTTGCTCATGGAGTCCCTCCTCTACGAAGAACAGACCCGTCGCGGCGTAAGCCGTCGGCATTTCGCCGAATTCTCCGACATCGCCGATCATTGCTCCGTCTGCCATAAATGCATGAAACCGTGCCCGGTGGACATCGATTTCGGCGCCGTTACCATCGCCATACGCAACTACCTCCGGGAGCAGGGGGTGGCCACCGCCAATCCGGGCAAGGCTCTGGCTCTGGCCTTTCTCAACGCCACCAATCCACGCGCCATCAGGATCATGAGGCGCGGTATTATCAACGGGGGCTTCCGGGCCCAGCGCCGGGCCGCCACTGCCGCACGGCTCTTGGGGCTGACCCGTGACCTGAACCGGCGCCCGTCGTCCACGGTGGGGACCCCCTCCGTCACGGTTCGGATACTGCACACTGTCGCCCGACCACTCCCCGACCCCGTGCCGTCCGCCACCTCCCGAGTACTCCTGGATCTGGAGGATCCACGGTACGTTCCGATTCTTCGCGACCCAGTGCGGTGCGGCGAGGATGCGGAAGCAGTCTTCTATTTCCCGGGGTGCGGCTCCGAGCGGCTCTTTTCTCAAGTGGCCCTGGCGGCGCAGGCCCTCCTCCGGCATGCGGGAGTACAGACGGTCCTGCCACCGGGACAGCTCTGTTGTGGCTATCCACAGATTGCCGCCGGACGCCGGGACATCGGGCACCGGATCACCACGGATAACCGGATTCTTTTCCACCGGGTGGCCAACACCCTCAACTATCTGGAAATCAAGACAGTACTCGTCTCCTGCGGCACCTGCCTTGATCAGTTGCACGCCTACGAATTCGACAGGATCTTCCCAGGCTGTCGAGTGATGGACATCCACGAATACCTCATGGAAAAGGGACTTTCTGCGCCACCGCCTGTCGCCAGTTCGTACCTCTACCATGACCCCTGCCATAGCCCCATCAAGACATATGCACCGATCACGGTTGCCTCCCGGCTCATGGGTCAACCAGTGCTGCTGTCGGAGCGATGCTGCGGAGAGTCAGGCACTCTGGCGGTCTCCCGGCCCGACATCTCAACCCAGGTCCGGTTCCGCAAGGAAGAGGAATTGAGTGCGGGAGCTTTCCGCCTGAGGCAAGAGGGGGGCGAAGCCCCACTCACGGTGCTGACCAGCTGTCCATCATGTCTCCAGGGTCTCGCTCGTTTTGAGCCCGAGACCGGCATCAGGGCGGAGTACCTGGTGGTGGAACTGGCCCGGCGGCTCCTCGGCAAGGAGTGGCTGGAGGAGTATCTGGTCAGCGTCACCAGCGGAGGCATTGAGAGGGTACTCTTATAACTCCTGCGCCGGGAAGCGAGTGCGATTCAAAATTGCGGCCAACTATTGAGGAACCCATTCCGGTATTCTCCTGGGAAGATCCGGTGCACCGGCTTGAGTATCGTTGAATAGAATATTTTCTCATCTTGACCCCGATTGTGGTAGAATACGTTCATCTTTGCTACCGGAGGACTCCATGGGCTCGCTGGCGCTAAAAATTGAACAAAAATGGACATATACCGATTATTGCGGTTGGGATGACGACCAGCGGTGGGAACTTATCGATGGCGTTGCGTATGCCATGACGCCTAGTCCCACGGTATTTCATCAGAATATAGCCAGGAAATTGATTTCTCGTTTAGACAGGCATTTCACTGGACGAAGCTGTACTCCGTTTATTGCTCCTGTTGACGTAGTGCTCGACGAAACTAATGTGGTGCAACCGGATCTTTTTGTCGTCTGTGATCGAAACTCAATTACGAAGGCCAATATCTCCGGAGCGCCGGACTTGATCATCGAGATTCTTTCACCATCTTCCATGGTGCGGGACCGGCGGGAGAAGATGTCACTTTATGAGAGGTTTGGCGTCCGGGAGTATCTCATCGTGCATCCCATGGATGAGATCGTGGAGCGGTATCTGCTTGTTAGTGGGCGTTACGGAGCACCGGAGATATTTGACTGGACGGAAACGCTTTCTCTGAGCATCTTTCCCGACTTATCATTTGATTTGTGGGAGATATTCGGCAAGGAACTCCCTGTGGAAGAACCGGTTAAACGAGGGCCTGGCGTCGTGTAACAGCTGAACCCGCCCTTTTTAGACAGGACTCATTGCCAGTGTTATGGCTGATTGTCCGGAGCGGCGTTCTGGTAACAGAGGGTCGTAAGTTCCCAATTGGCAAAGCAGCATGCCGTAACGCAAGTGAACCTAGATGTAGCCTCGTGACTTGAATTGAAGATGCCGACCCAGTGGACGTATGGGGAAGGCCGCCGTCACAGACTTTGATAACGGAAGCGGTCTGTGTAATTTTCCGGGGTAGCAGGGATGGCATG
>CAIUUR010000208.1 GCA_903902345.1 uncultured Geobacteraceae bacterium
CCGGGAGTACCGGAAACGGCATGGTCAACCGCTTTTTCCGCCTCTTCCATTGCCTGCTTCTTGATTTCCGCCGACCGCTTCACGTTGTCGCTGGCCGCCTTCTCCAGCCGCATCATGGTCAGAGCCAGATCTTTGAGCATCTTCACCGTTTCGGGAGCGGATTCGGCGTCAATCCCACCCCGCCGCACCAGCAGGGAAATATCAAAACTCATGGTCCGGATAATCTCGTTGACCAACAGCCCAACCTCACCCTGGGGCGCCGCCCCCATGGAGCCGATCCACTGCTTGGCCACCTCCCGCGATTCCCGCAGGTGAGCTCCGGCCTCTTCCATATCCAGGGCGTACCGACCCACCGCGCTCTTGCTGATCCGGCCGTCATGCCCCTTCTCCGCCAACAGGTCATTGATCCGGGCCGTAATCTCCAATTGCGTACAGCGGGCATCCCGCAACAGCTCGTGCATCTTCTCCAGGATATCGTCAGGCAGTCGCTTGATGGTAGAGACACGCGGCATGATTAAGCCCCCGGCCGGGGACGCTTCACCCCGGGAACGGTAGCTCTCCCCACCGCCACATCCGCGCCCCGCATCGTCAGCGTCGCCACCTGGATGCTCACCACCGTAGCCACGGTAATCAGCCCCTGCTCCGCCAACCAGGCCAACTCCGTGCGCACCTTATCCCGGCTGACGTTATGCCCCAACGCCTCCAGCATGGATTGCAGCATGGATTCATTCAGGGCGTAGCCGGAATCTTCATTGAGACACCGGAGCATCACCAGCCGGATATCCGAGGCGATCAAGTCGGCGAACGTGCTCATTTCTTCCCTCCCTGCTCGATGAGAAACTGATTCATCAGATCCACACAGCGGTTCAGCCCCGCCAGTGATCCGGAAAGATGCCCCACCTCGCCGGAGAGATGCCCCACATCCAGAGATATCCCATCCAGCCGCTTATGCAGCGCCTTGGCGGTCATGGTATGCTCAGTGTACTGACTGCACGGCATCCGGTTTTGCAACGCGGTCTCCACATGAATCAGCCGCCGGTCGATCTCGTTGATCGTCTCCATCTTGATATCGATGGTCTTGATGATCCGGTTGAGCATGTACTTGCCCATCCCCAGAAAGAACCCGTTCCACGTCACGACCGCCGTAATAACCACCGGATCATTCCACAGCATTACCATTTCCTCCGTTGTTCCTGCGCTTCTTGGCAATCAATGCAACGGGTGCAACCGATAGCGGCCTTTCTCCGGGCTTCGGGAATAAGCTCATCGCATTCGACACACCGTAGAGGCGATTCACGAACCGCCCCTACCTTCGCCCTCACGTTTGACATCCGTCCGCCGCCCCGCTGCAACCGGGCCAAACAATCCGCCAGATGCTGCTCATTGATCTCCTGAGCGCGATCCATATCATCCATGGCTATCTCGTCCGGTCGGTTCAGGTAAGGGCGGTTCGTGTACGGGCGGTTCGTGTACGGGCGGTTCGCGAACCGCCCCTACCGCTGTCGGCACTGCTCCAGCGCCTTCAACAGCGCCTCGTTGTCCGAGTACAGGCTGTCCAGCGTTCCCTTCTGCACCGTCACCGTCTCTCCCCCCGGGATCACCACCGCCGAGGGCGAGGCGCACCCGGTCATGCTGAGCAGCAACAACAGCATCGATCCCCGGACCATCATCAGCGGCAAGCCGGACCCGTTCGGCCTGAATCTGCTTCGTTGCCTCTTCATCCCGTTGCTCCTCCACCCGTTGGGGTTTAGCCTTGCACCACGCTTCCAGGACAATACTCAGCACTCCCAGAAGCGCCGTAACTGCCGCGATGACACCGGATGCCATCAGGGCGCCGGAGTAGACTTTTGCAGCAGAAACTGCAGGCTCACGGTAATAGAATGAATGATCCCGTTACCCTTGAACCAGGGCGAAGAGCCCATCAGCTCTGATAGCGCCAAGCCGATCGCCAGGATAGCGGCCAGATTCTGTTGAAACCAGGCCATGAACGATACCGGCTCCACAGCCACCGTCACCACCGGAGTCACCGGAGTCACGGCGGCCAGATCCCCGCCCGTCAAAGCAAAAGCGGCGGAGGCGACGATCAGCGTCAGGATACCGAACAACAACATTCGAGTTTTCATACATGCTCCTTGAGTTCAATTGATAATTGACAATGGACAACGGCAATGGACAATGGCAACCAAACGACCGAACACCGGGGTTAAATTGTCAATTATCAACTGTCAATTATCCATTACTTCCTTCCTTCATGTGCCAGCGAGAAGTGATTCCCATCCGCCCGGGTGAACCGACCGCCCCAGCTTCCCCCCTGAGACTCCCACCACTCACCCAACGGCTTGTAATCTTCCGTCTTCGTCAGATACACCCCTTGCTTGAAAAGGTTCACATCCACCGCCAGGCGGATACAGTGGAGCGATTCGACGATCCCCTTACCGGAGGCGGCCAGCCGTTTCGCCTCTTCCGGTGAGCGGTACGCCTCGCCCAGCGTCGCGGAATACCCCATGTTATCGGTCTCCGTCAGCAACAGCGCCACCATCAGGGCGAAACGGGATTGTTTCTGCCGTAAGCTTTCAGGCATGGGTAACTCCTTGCGGATCCGATCCGCCGTAATAGATATGCATTTTCAGGGCGACCACGGCCAGCTGGAGCGATTCCAGAGCCATGCCGTGCGTGCCCCGGATATCTCCGGCCAGAAACGCCCGGCGCAACTCCAGAAACTCATCCTCCACCGCCTCATAACACTCCCTGGCCGCGTACTCCTGCCAGTCCGTATGGATCAGGACCGAACGGGCGTACTCTGCCAGCAGAGCCTTGATCCCCTCGTTCAGTCGTACGTCGTCAGTCACCATAACGAGAAACCCCCTGTGCGGCTTTCGCCGCATAGGGGGCAAACTACTCCTTCTCGCGATTATCTGTCAGTTGCAGCGATTCAATGTTTAACGATACACTCCCATGCTTGTATTCACCTTTCACTCTTCACCTTTCACCGTAAATCATCACTCCTCATCGAACAGACTCCCCTGCAGCCGGGCCATGGCAATGGGGCGGATCTTCTTGATCCGGGTGTACACCTGCCGCTCCGTCATCCCGTACCGCATCCCCAGGGAAGCGTAATTCGAACCGTCGAATTCCTCCCACATCTCCAGATCCCGCCGCTCCAACCGCTCGGAATTCCCCACGGCGATATAGATCGCATCCCCCCGGAAGTGCTCCTGAATCGTCGCCACGGCGGACAACGCCAGAGTAGACGCCTCCCCCAGAGTCAGATGGTGGTGCTCCAGGAAATTTTCCGTAATAATCTCTCGCAACAGTTTCAACGTTTCACTCGCCTTAGCCATCTCATTCCCCCCCGGTAATCCTGCGACTCAACTCTCGCAGCCGCTCTTTATTCGCCTGCCGCTCTGCGGCGCTGATCGTATGG
This sequence comes from uncultured Geobacteraceae bacterium, assembly GCA_903902345.1. Taxonomy (GTDB): domain Bacteria; phylum Desulfobacterota; class Desulfuromonadia; order Geobacterales; family CAIOGM01; genus CAIOGM01. The sequence goes on from CAIUUR010000208.1 coordinate 3,425, forward strand.
GTAAGCGCCGGTTGCGGTGGCCGACGCGGCATCAACTCAATCACCTGAATCGGCGCCGGCCACTCCCGCACGGTGGGGAAGAGCCGTTGAAACCCGGCGGCGATCCGGGGAGCGTCCAACTGCTCCACGCTCACCCGTTGTCCCATGGCCGCCACCCAGATATCCGCCGTCAGCTCGATCATATCCTCCGCCGGAGTATTCCGCAGGCGCAGCGACAGCAACGCCTGCAACCCATTAGCCACCTCCCGCCGCACCCCTTGTAGGGGCGGTTCGCGAACCGCCCTTACGCCTTCCATTGTTCCAACCTGCCGATCGCCGAGGCCGTCTTGGAAGCCGCCTGGGTTCTGGCCGGGAGGTGCGGTTCGTGTAGGGGCGGTTC
>CAIUUR010000209.1 GCA_903902345.1 uncultured Geobacteraceae bacterium
AGCTCCCCCAATCCGCTCTGCGCGGAATGGGACGCAGACAATGACGGCACGCCCGACAACTACTTCTTCGCCTCCGATTCATCCAAGGTGGAAAGTAGCCTCAACAAGGCCTTCAGCAGTATTCTCAATCGAGCCACGGCGGGAACGGCGGCGGCGGTGGCCAACAACCGGAGCGGCGAACGGGGAGCCAACGTCATTCAGGCGATTTTTTATCCCCAATGGCCGCTGAGCAAGAGCATCATGTGGCTGGGTGACGTCCAAGCCCTCTGGTTCTACCTGGATCCCCTGGTCAAATACAGCGGAGTCTATGAAGACAGCGACATGAACAAGGAGCTGAATCTGGATCAGGACAGGACTCCCAGCGCCGATTCGCTGCTGGTCAAGGCCCTCTGGAAAGCAGGGGACGTCCTCCTGGCAAGGAATCCTGCCGACCGAACCATCTATACCCTGCTGGATTCGTCAAGACTGTTGACCGACAGCGCCAACAACTTTACCACCTCCCAGCGGACCCCCCTCAAACCGCTCCTGAACATGGCCAACTCCACCGACAGCGATACCGACGCCATCATCAATTACGTCCGCGGCGTGGACAGCGGCTCTCTCCGCTCACGCACCGTAACGTACAATTCCATCACCGGCGTCTGGAAGCTGGGGGATATAATTAACTCAACCCCCCAGATTCAGGGGTCCCAGCCTCTGAACAGCTATGCCACCGATTATAATGATACAAGCTATGCACAATTCACCGGTTCCAACCAGTACAAAAGCAATAACTACGTCTATGCCGGCGCCAACGACGGCATGCTCCATGCCTTCAGGCTCGGCCTGGTGCAGACGATCTCCTCCACCAATATCTTCCGCATCGCCCAGATCATCGATGACACCGATCTGGGGAAGGAGGAGTGGGCCTTCATCCCCAAAAATGTTCTCCCCTTTGTCAAGAACTGCGCCGATTCCAGCTATTGCCACCAGTACCTGGTGGACGGTACTCCGCTTATCTTCGACGCCTCCATCAACAAATACACTGGCTGCAGCGGAAATTATTGGGACTGCCTGCGCAAGACGACTCTCAGCGGTGGCAACGTGGATTTAACCCAGAGCAGCTGGCAGTCGGTTCTCATCGGAAGCATGGGGCATGGTGGCGCCACACGGGACGACTACTGTAACGAGACTCTCAACCATGATGCCGACCCGGCCAACAACGGCGACTGCATCAAGACGCCGGTAACCGGAAACGGCTTCTCTTCCTACTTTGCCCTGGATATCACCACACCCTTGACCCCGAAATTCATGTGGGAATTTTCCGATGGAGCGCTCCCCGACGCCGACAAGGGACTCGGTCTTACGACACCAGGTCCGGCGGTGGTTCGGATCAACTCCAGGACAGGGACTCCGCCGCAGACGGTAAAATCGTCCAACGGCCGCTGGTTTGCGGTATTTGCCTCGGGTCCCACCGGCCCCATAGACGTGGCGACACGGCAGCTGAAGGGGAGATCGGACCAAAACCTGAAGCTCTACATCCTGGATGTCAATCCGTTCAACTCAAGCACCACCGGCTTCGTCAAATGCACCGCCGCCGGGCAGACCAACTGCAACTACTGGATCAAGGATACGGGAGTCAAGTACGCCTTTGCCCATTCGCTCTACAAGTCGGTGATAGATCTGGACCGGGCCAATTCCAATCTGGACGGCTACTACAGTGACGACGTGGTCTATGTCACCTATACCAGGGCGTCACTGGACACAAACGGGGTCAATTCCGGAACCGCATGGGATCTTGGTCCTCCCTACCCCACCGTCTGGGACAAGGGGGGGATTTTGCGCCTGGTGACCAACAACAACCCGGACCCGGCGAACTGGTTTATCAGCACCCTCATCGACAACAGCGATATCGGTCCCATAACCTCTTCCGTGGACATGCTGCAGGATCGCACGGGGAAGAAATTATGGCTCTTTTTCGGTGAAGGGCTCTATTTCTCCACCGGTGACGACCTGAGCAGCCAGCGGCGAATCTTCGGCATAACAGATCCCTGCTACCGCTCCGATCTGGGATATGCCAACACCTTTTACGACACGGCGGCGACCTGTCCGGCGATGACGGTGGCTCAACTGAAGAACCAGACCAGTACCCCCACAGCCCCCCTGACGACCGAGAAGGGGTGGTACATCAATCTTACCGCAGCATCGGGCACATCGGGGGCGGAGCGACTGTACGGCAAACTGGTGGCAAATACCAGCGGCGTGGTATTCTACCCCACCTTTACTCCCAGTACCGACATCTGCACCGCCGGCGGGACCACCTCCCTCTGGTCGGTGAAATACAATACCGGCGGGACTCCACCCAAAAGCGGCCTGCAGGGAAAGCTGGTGGCCACGACCACCGATACGCCCATTCCCAAGACGGTCAATCTTGACGGCGCCTTTACCCGGAGCGGGGGAAGGCAACTGGACTCGGGGATCGTTTTATCCGGAGCCGCGGGAGGAGGAGGAGGGGGCGTAGGAGGGAGCGGCACCATGGTCAGGAATCCGGCGCCGACCAAACGGGTGATCAATATCCAGGAGCGCTGATACTGCGTCGTCAGATTGAAAGGAAGCGTCACGTCCCTTACCCCATCCCCCACCCTACCTCCCCCTTGAAGGGGGAGGAGTTCTATAGTCCCCTCCCCTGCAAGGGGAGGGTTAGGGTGGGGATGGGGTAGACGATGTCAATACGGCAAAGTATACGCGATGGTTTTGTTGAGTGGGGAAAGCGGAATGGACAACTGTAAACAGATCATTCAGGGATCACGGGGGTTTTCCCTCACGGAGCTGGTGATCGTCATTGCCATCGCCTCCACCCTGCTGGGGATTGCCACCATAAATTATCACCAATGGCAGGTAAAATACAACGTGGAAGCCCAGGTCAGGACAATGGCAACAAACTTCAGCGAACTCCGGATCCGCGCCATGACCACGAAGCAGCGACAAAGCATCACGGTTAACCGGCAAAGTTACAGTTTCAAATCATACAGCTCCGACGACGAACCACTGGCGGCGGGAACCGTCACCCCCCCTGCCACTCGTAGCGTCAGTTACGCTCTCAAGACGAACAGCTCCACCTACTATAGCGGTCAAATCTTCGAGATTGATCATCGTGGGATGCTGGTCTCTCCGCCGGGGACAATCTATCTGGACAGCACCGGCTCTGCGGGGGTGGATTGCCTGAATATTCAGGTCGTGCGGATCAACCCCGGCAAGAAGAACGGGGCCTGGAGCAGTTGTGATGATCAATAATTCGGGATTTACCCTCATAGAGTTCCTGCTGGCCATAGTCATCCTGTCGGTGGGGATGCTGGGAATGTTGCAGGGGATCAATATCGCCATGGACAAGAATCGTGACAACGTCTTCCGGACGGAGGCAGTCATGCTAGCCGACGAGCGGATGATGGCGGTGCGAGCCCTCGCCTTTGATTCACTCTCCACCACCATCGCCACCCCCCCCAAGGAAAGCGCAGGTTCTCGTAGCTTCAAGAGTTACTCAGTACAGAAAATCGTCACGCAGGTAACCGGCAAATCCAAGGAAATCGTCATCAATGTATCCTGGCACAAGAAAAAATCTTCGTATAACCATTCGATCTCATCAGTGGTGACAAACTCGGAGTGAGCCGGAGGTTACTGTGAAGCAGAGCATGACAGCCATAACCCGTCATGGTTTCACGCTGGTGGAGGTCATCGTCGTCATGGCCCTCTTTCTGTCCGTCGCCATGATTGCCGCCCAGGCCTTTAAGAATATCACCACCCTCGCCGCAAAATACTCAAAATCCGAGGAGTCCAACATTGAGGGAATAATCGGACTTGAACTGTTGCGGCACGATCTGGAGCAGATGGGGTTCGGTCTCTTCTGGGACTTTTTGCCGGGCGCCGCCATAACCTATGGTGAGTCGGCAGATGCGGATAGTTCGACCAATGATGCCCCCGGTAACGTACCGCGGGCATGTGTGACGCTGAACAATAGCGCGGCATTCTCCTCCGATCTCATCGGTGTGAAGGGAACCACCGTGGGGAGCACCAGGGCATCTCAACGTTGGACCTACGTGCCGTTTCATAACATCAGCAGCTCTCCCACATGGAGTTCGCGCCCCATACGCTGGCCGTCCGGAAACCTGGCCTCGGGGGACAGGGTCATCGTCATCCGGCATAATTTCAACGATCCCACCGACGATCACCTGTTGGTGGATACGACCGGTACGGACTATGCCACGCTGACTACGGGGAGCGCCCCCTCCAACAGCTATCTCCCGGTGAAGGATGAGGAGCTCTCCATGGTCTACGGCGTAGAGCAGAGCAGTACGACTCTCCGGATGCCGTTCAACCGCGTTGATTTTTCTATAACCACAGGGAATGTCCCGCCATTTTGTGCGGAGCGTACCGGGGTACTTTCCAAGGGGATGGTCAGCCACACCGACAATGGCCACTACAGTTATACGCCGCTCATGGATTGCGTTGCCGATATGCAAGTGGTGCTGGGATGGGATGTTTCAGATGGGGGAAGGGCCAAGAGCATCTCCGCATATTCCAATGCCGATGGCTCCGTGGTGTCCGGCGCGGCATCCACTGCGGATCTGCAGGGGTGGCGGGCATCCCCCCAGGGAATTCGCGAACACCTGAAGATGGTAAAGATTTACATCCTGGCTCAGGAAGGTCGCAAGGATCCCGGATACAGCTATCCCGCCACCACCATGGTAGTGGGCAATGCCGGCCTTGGAGAGACGAGCCTGACCAGCATCTACACGTTCACAACGGCACAGCTGCAGTATCACTGGCGGCTCTATCGGGTTATCGTCCGCCCGAAGAACCTGGTTAACAACCAATAGTTGAACCATCCCACCGGTGCATGCAATGAACTGTCTGAAACCAAAAAAGGGGATAGCACTGATAACCGCACTGATGTTCACGGTGCTGTCATTGGTGATCACCATGGCGTTGCTGCAGATGGTCACAACCGGAGCCAGGACGTCGGGGGCTCTGAAACGGTACAAGACGTCACTGGATGCAACTTACGGCGGGAGCGAACTGCTGACCAAGGAGATCATCGGCAAGGCGCTCGCTTTCTCCAACTTTTCCTCGGCAGGAAACTCTTTCCCGACGTATTTCCCCGCCAAGATGGGTTCCCTGACGCTTCTTCCGGAATCCAACCTGAGCTGTCTCCATATGCGATTAACGACCCCCCGGCGTTTCTGGAGTCCAGCCTGTGCCACCCCATCCAGCAGTTCACCTGACATCAGCTTCCAGTTGAACGGCTCCACGGGTTCCCCCTACAGGGTCTTTTCGAATATCGTGGATACCAGCGAATGGAGAATCACCTCCTTTCCCGGCACCGGAGTGAAGGAGACCAACAGCCTGGCAGGGAATTCCGACATAACCGGTGGCGATGAAGATTCGGAACTGACACAGGGAGCGGTTGTCGGCTCCGGAGGACCACCTCTGAAATCACCCCATTATCCCTACGTCTACAAGATAGATATTCAGGGAGAGCGCCGGAACAACCCCAACAAGGAAAAAAGCAACATGTCGGTCCTCTACGCGTATTAACTTCAGGGGTGCCGCAGCCGGAAAATCGTCACCTCCGGCGGTGCCAGGAAACGGATGGGGGGTCCCCAGGTGCCGGCCCCGCGGCTGACATAGACGGCCCCCCCCTCCTTTATCCCGGAGAGTCCGGTGGGGAGCGGAAAGGCGATGCGGGTCAGAAGCCCGAAGGGAAAGATCTGTCCCTGGTGCACATGACCGGAGAGCTGAAGGTCGAAGCGTCCCCGACTACCAATCTCAACCACCGGCCGGTGTTTGAGGAGGAGGAAAAACCGTTCAGGATCTCTCCCCGCCACCACCCTCCGTTCCTGGTCGGCAACTTCCCCCTTCCCCCCGAACACCGGATCGTCCACCCCGGCAACAGCCATGATCCCGGGAATAGAGGCGACCTCACCCCGGAGCAGGATGAACCCGGCATCCCGCAGGAAGGCAAGGGAGTGGCGACTCCCCGCGTACAGTTCATGATTGCCGGTAACGGCATACTTTCCCAGACGCGGCCTGATCTCCCCCAGGAGTCGGACCAAGCCGTCACGTCCGTCCATCTGCCCATCCACCAGGTCTCCGGTGGCCACCAGGAGATCAGGCCGGGCGGCGCTGACCGCCGCAAGGATTGTCCTCAGCCGCTTCTCCCCCACCAGCAGCCCCAGGTGCACGTCCGAAAGCTGCGCCACCGTGATCGTCCCCGCACCCTTGGGAATCTTCGTGGTGTAGATATCCACATACTCGGTGCGAATCGCCGCCGCCTCGTACCAGCCGTAGATCGTGATGACGATCACCAGAAGCGACACCCCCATGAAGGCGTTTGCCCCCCCGAGGACAAGAGTCCCCGTAGCGCCGCCGAAGGGTCCCCGGCCGCCCCACCGGAGGAGGAGCCGGCAAAGATCCAGCAGGAGGAAAGAGCTGCAGGAAAGGAAGAGGAACCCCATCCAGGAGTAACCGGCAAGAGCTGTCCAATAAGCAGGCCCCTCGTCCCCCCATCGCTCCAACAGCCGGATTGTCACCGGAGCAAGGAGCATGAGGGTGAGGAAAATGAACAGGAGGAGCCTCACCACCACCCCCTGGGGAATAACGGCTGACGCCTTTCGATACCAGTACCACTGCATCCCCCCATAGAGGGTTAGAAAGAGAGAGAGAAAGATATACATGAAAGGACTCCCGTGAGTGGTTTACTCTTGCCGTCAAATCTGCTACTCTGCCGGGCATGATCTGGCCCTTTACCCGAAAAACTGCCCGGCAGCCGCTCCCCCCGGCCACCGGACCCTCGCACGGTTCTTCCCGCCGCTTTGTCATCCCCGACATCCACGGTTGCGACCGAACCCTCAAGGCTCTGGTGGAGGAGGTCATCGTGCTGGGGAAAGACGAAGAGCTCTATCTGCTGGGGGATTATATCGACCGGGGACCCCGCAGTCGGGAAGTCCTACAGTACGTCATGCAGCTCATTGAAGAGGAGTATCGTATCTTTCCGCTACGGGGCAACCATGAGGAGATGTTTCTCAACGCCTGCGAAAATCGGGGGGAGTACCGGACCTGGATACTCAACGGAGGATATGCCACCCTGGATAGTTTTCAGGTGGACGATGCCTGCGAGGTCCCCTTTTCCTTCCACAGATTTTGCAACGAGCTCCCTTATTACTACCTCCTGGACGACTACCTGCTGGTTCACGCCGGGTTCAATACGGACGCCGAAGAGCCCTACGCCGACACCCAGGCCATGATCTGGAGCAGGAACCGCGCCGTCAGCAAGGAGATCCTGGGGGGGAGGAGCATGATCTGCGGCCATACCCCTCAGCCTCTGGGAGAGATCGAGAAGATGATCAGGCGGGACAACGGCCTCATCGTCCTGGACAACGGCTGTTTCCTCTCCGGCAGAAAAGGGATGGGAACCCTCCTGGCCCTGGAGCTGAACTCCCGCACCCTCTACAAACAGCAGAACATCGACACCCCCTGAAACCCGTTTAACCCCGTTCAGGGTTCAAGGTTCAGGGTTAAAACCTTGAACCCTGAACCTCGAACAGCTTTCAACTTTCTCGTAACGCCTCGACGATGTTCATGCGCGCCGCCCGGAACGCCGGGATCACTCCTCCGATAAAACCCATGACCACGGAAAAGAGGAGAGATTTCAAAGCGATCCCCGGGGTCAGGGTGAAGCTGAACGCCAGCTCCGAGAAGGTCTGCCAGTTCATGGTGGAGATGGTGAGAAGCTGCATGAACGAGGCGAGGAAGAGTCCCACCACCCCCCCCAGGAGTCCCAGAAAGAGCGCCTCCAGGAGAAACGCTCCAAGAATGCTCCGCCGCTGAAAACCGATGGCCCGCAGGGTGCCGATCTCCCCCACCCGGTTGGCCACGGCGGCGTACATGGTGATGGTCGCTCCGATCATCGCCCCCAGGGAGAAGATGACCGTCAACGCCAGGCCGAGAATCCGAAGAAACGTGGCCATGGCCTCGGACTGGTCCGAATAGTACTTCGTTTCCGGCCGGGCATCCAGATTGAGGCGCGGATCCGACTCGATGCGGTTCTTGAAGCGGTGGAAGAGAGCGGTATCCCGAAGGCGAAAGATCACCGACGAATAAACCGGCCGCCGGAAGGCCTGCATGAGCTGATCCACATCCCCCCAGATCTCCGAATCAAATCCCGTGGAGCCGCCATCGAAGATCCCCACCACGGTCCAGTTGCGCATCCCGAAACGGAGCGTCTCACCGATCCCCCCCCCCTTGAACCGCCGGGCGATGCTGGAACCGGCAATGATTTCCGACGATCCCGGAGAGGGCATCCGTCCCTGGACCAGACGTACCTGGGGACGGAGCGCCAGGGATTGAGTCCCGATCCCCCGAATCACCACGTTGGCCGGCTTGTCGCTCCCCCGTTTGTTCAGGCTGTAGAGTACCACCAGCTCCTTGGCCAGGAGCGGCTGGGCGTTGGCTCCCAGGGCGATCTCCGGCTGACTCTCCACGATGGCAGCCTGCAACCGCTCCACTCCGCTCTGAACCTCGGAGCCGGCGGAACCCCGGATGACGATGACGTTGTCCGGAGAACCGGTTTCCACGAGAGTCTTCCTGAGCCCCTCGGCCAGCATCAACACCGCGGCAAAGACGAAGACCACCAGAGCCATACCGCCGGCGGTCATGAAGGTGGTAAAGCGCCGGGTCCAGAGATTCCGGAAGCTGTAGGAGATGGGAATCATGTGTACCTACCCGATTCGTCGTAAACCATCGGCGATCCTGATCGTCACCGCCCGCCAGGCAGGGAAGATTCCCGCCACCAGACCGATGACGATGGCGGCGGCCAGATCCAGATAGATGGTCTCGCGGGCCACGTTGAAGGTGGGGAAAAAGCTGCTGAGCTGAGCCCCGAAGCTCCTGGCCACGGGAAAGGTGAGGGCGATCCCCAGGGCGCAGCCGGCGAAGGTGATGAAGAACGACTCCCCGAAAATCATCCCGGCGATGTGCCACCAGGAGAAGCCCAGGGTCTTGAAGACGGCATACTCTCCGATCCGTTCCCGGGCGGTCATGGCCATGGTGTTGGCCACCACCGCCATGATGATGACGATGACCACGAAGGAGACGATCTGGATGGCGACGACGATGGCCTCGGTCATGGCGATAAAGCTGAGCTGAAAAGCCTTCTCCGTCTCGGTGAGAGTCTCGGCCAGGGAGTTTTTGAAGGTGGCGTCCACAGTGCGCGAGACCTCCGCCGCCATGTTCGGATTGGTCAACCCCAGGACATAGACCCCCACCTGGTTGGCCCGTCGGGGGGTGCTCTTCAGCATGGACTCGTTGAGGTGATCCCACTGAAAAAAGAACTGGTTCTCGTCGGTGCTACTCTCCGCCCCCCGGTAGATCCCCCGCAGCACGAAAAGCCAGGTGCCGGGATAGATCGTCCCCCGCAGCGGAATGGAGTCCCCCACCTTCCAGCCGAAGCGCTGGGCCAGTTTCCGTCCCGCCACTGCCCCCTTCCGGTCATGAAGGAACGCCTCCTTTTCCGCCGGTTCCAGGACGAATTCAGGATAGAGCTCCAGATAGCTCTTCGGCTCGATGGCGAAGTTGGGGAAAAAGTTTTTTTCGGTGACATAGACACCGCCGAACCAGTTGGCCAGGGAGACCTGCCTGACCCCCGGCATCCGGATCAGCTTCTCCCGGTAGGAGATGGGGAGGGAAAAGATCAGGGAGATGGCGTTACGCGTCACCAGACGACTGGCCGAGGAGGCCTCCACCCCGGCATACCAGGCGGTTACCACGGTACGCAGGAGTCCGAAGGCGAGAATGGCGATGGTGATCCCCACGATCGTGAGGATCGTCCGGAGCTTGTGGCGGAAGGCGTTTTTTACGAAAATATTAAGAAGCAGCATCGGCCAGAAACCCCTTCTCCAGATGACGAACCGTACGGGCCTGCTCGGCGGCCCGGGGATCGTGGGTCACCATGATGACGCTCTTGCCCGATTCCCGATTCAACCGCTCCAGCAGATGCAGGATCTCTTCCGCCGATCTCCGGTCCAGATCACCGGTGGGCTCGTCCGCCACCAGGAGTGTCGGATCGGTCACCACTGCCCGGGCAATGGCGACCCGCTGCTGCTGCCCCCCGGAGAGCTGGCCGGGACGATGATCCATCCGGTCGGCAAGCCCCACGACCCGCAGCGCCATCTCCACATGCTCCCGCCGCTCCCTCCGGTTCAGGGGGGTCAGCAACAGCGGGAGTTCCACATTTTCGAAGGCGGTGAGGACCGGGATGAGATTGTAAAATTGAAAGATGAACCCTACGTTGAGGCCACGCCAGATCGCCAGTTCACTCTCGGAGAGAGCCGTGATCTCCACTCCTCCCACGAAGATGGCGCCGCTATCCACCTTGTCGATCCCGGCGATGAGATTGAGGAGCGTACTCTTGCCGGAACCGGAGGGTCCCATGAGGGCAAGAAACTCCCCCTGGGCGATGTCGAAGGTGATCTCCTCCAGAACGGGGACAATCTGTCCCCCCCGACGATAGGATTTGGAGACCGAGCGGAGCCGGACGATGGGAGAAGCAGTGGTTTCTGGAGTGTCGGTCGTCATTGAGATCCTGATATGTTCAGAGTTAACGTGCCGGAGGACGGGGGAGTTTGACGGTAAAGGTGGTCCCGATCCCTACGCTGCTTTCCACCAGGAGCTCTCCGTTATGCTGCTTGATGATCTCGTAGGAGATGCTGAGCCCCAGACCGGTTCCTGCTCCCACCTCCTTGGTGGTAAAGAAGGGATCAAAGATCCGCTTCAGGACTCCTTCCGGTATTCCGCTCCCGTTGTCCGCCACCGAGGCGTAGACATGGGAGTCGTCGTGCCGGCAGCTCAGGATGATCTCTCCCCGTGCCGCCAGAGCCTGGCCGGCATTCACCAGCAGGTTGAGAAAAACCTGGTTCAGTTGACCGGAGTTACAGAGAACCGTGGGCAGAGGAACGTACTCCTTCCGGATATCGGCCTGATATTTCAATTCGTTCCAGCAGATGTTCAGGGCGCTCTCCATGCAGGAGCTCAGGTCCACCGGTTCATTTTCCAGCAGTACGTCCACCCGGGAAAAGTTCTTCAGATCATGGACGATCTTTGAAACCCGCTTCGCCCCCTGCAGGGACTCATTGATCAGGTCCACCCCGTCTTCCAGGATCTGATCTATCTCCAAAAAATCCCTCCGCTCCGCCATGATCTCCCTTGTGGCGGAGCTCATGTCACTCATCCCCAGTTCCTTCAGGGTCAGGTCGAACTGGACCATCTGATCAAAATACTCGGCCAGCGTCCGGAGGTTGCTGGAGATGAACCCCATGGGATTATTGATCTCATGGGCTACGCCCGCCGCCAGTTGGCCGATGGAGGCCAGTTTGTCCTGCTGGAGCAGCATATGCTCTTTTTCCCGGTTCTTCTCCACCTCGTCCAGAACACGTTGCTCCAGCGTCTGATTCACCGCCAACAGCTGTTGCTGATGTTCAAAAAGTGCGGCCTCGGCCTCCTTGCGCCGGGTAATGTCACGGGCAATACCGATCAATCCGGCAATCTCTCCCGCCGAGTCCTGAAACGGTATCTTGATCGTCTCCACAAGGACGTTGCTCCCGTCAGCAAGAATCACCGAATCCTCGCTGGTACGCGTGGCGCCAGCGGCCATGGTTTCCCGATCCTGCCGGCGAAACAGCTCGGCTAGGTCACGGTCCGGCACCAGATCAAAATCGGACAGGGAGATGATCTCCTCCTTGGACCTCCCTGCAAATTTTGAGGCAAAAGCGTCGTTGCATCCCAGGTAAAAGCTATCCCTGTCCTTGATAAAGATGAGATCGGGGATGGAGTTGATCATGGTCTGGAGGAACTGCTTTTCGCTTTCTATCCGTTGGATGAGCTGCTGGATGGTGGCGGCCATGCCGTTGAACGCCTTGAAGATAGGGATAAACTCCGGCTGAGTCACCTCGGGGACCCGGGTTGAGAAATCACCGTCAGCCAACCCCTGGCTGCAGACCGTCAGATCCTCCAGCACGGCAAGATTGTTCCGAAGCACCCTGGCGGTCGCCACCAGGAGCACAACCGCCAGGAAGATAATTCCCGAGGTTCCCCAGAGAAGTGTCCCCCAGATGGAATTGATCGTGGCAACGGCGGTGGTCTCGCTGCTTAACTCACCGTAATAGACCCCCCCGAAACTCAGTTTTTTGACATTTTCCTGGGATGCCAACCCCGTCAGGTTCGCCAGCCACGCCGGCGCCACGCACTTCTCCGGCTCAACCCTGGCCTGGATGATCTTTCCGTTCCGGTCGATCCAGCGGACCTGAAACACATCTCTGGCGCTGACCCGCCCTCTGAGATAGTTCTCGATACTGGCGTCGTCACCGATGACCGCTTCATCGGCAATGGCCCCGGCAAAATCTTCCAGCCGCACCCGGTTCTCCACGGCGAAACGTTTCTTCTGCATCGTCAGGGTACCCACCATGATCAGAAAAGAGAGCGCTACGATGGAGGCCATGATAATGGCGCAGTTTACCAGAAGAAGCTGCCGGAACAGCGACCGATGCTTCCAGGCGGGAAGTTCGGCTCTCATCGTCACTCCCTGAATTCCGGGACGACGGTTGTTTTGTAAAAATCCCATTGGTTACGGTAGTCCTTGTCCGACGAAGCTTTGAACAGAAAGGGGGGTGTCTGGCCGACCAGTGCGGCGCTTGTTTGAAGTATTTTCCGCCCCTCGGGGTCGCCATTCATTTCGGTCAGAGCCTTGCGCACTGCGGCGACAATCCTGGCGGGGAGTCGGGGATGGGCCACAAGGGGAAGATTGCGGAACTCCTGGGACTGCCAGACCACCCGGTACTTCATCTTTTCCCGTTGGGCAAAAGCACGCAGTATCTGGGAGTTGACTCCGGCAGCCACGACCTTTCCCCCCTTGAGCTGGGCCATGATCCCCTCCTGGTTTCCCCCGAAAACCGGCTTGACGACAACCCCCCGGCGGGTCAGAGCATCCAGGGGGACGACATAGGCGACAAAGGCCGCCCGGGAAGGAAAGCCGACCTCACGACCGGCAAGATCTTCCAGCGTATGTACCGGGGAATCCTCGGTCACGACGATTTCTCCCCTGATGGCATCTCCATCGGGGCAGGCGAAGACACGATAACCGGCCTTGGCGTTGGCAGGGTTGAAGATATGATTGGTGTAGGCAAAATCGTAGAGTCCCTGTCCCACCTTCAACGAATAATCCTGACCCGATTTTTCCACCTTCATCTCCAGCTTGACACCGCTTTTACGGGTAACATAGGACAGGATGGGGTTCCAGTACTGGGCGGTGAGCGCCGCGTTCCGTTGGGGGTTTACGCCGAAGGAGTAACTCTCACCAGCAGCCTGGAGGGAGGGCCCCCCCAGCAGCAGGAGAAGAGTGCAACAGACCGATGTGACAGTACGCTTCATGTGCCCTCCCTCGTTCGTCAACGACATGAGCTGCCGGCACGTATGCTACCACTCATAACCGTACGAATCCAGCTAATTGATTGCCTTACTACACCCCGATCTACCATGCCTGTTGACTCGCCGGTGATTATGGATATACTTGACCTGGATGAAATTAAAAAATTTTATATACTGTTTCCGGGAGGCTATCCATGTCTAGGACCGGCACAATTGGAGGTCGCCCCCCACCCCTCGGCCCCCTGCGTGGGGATGACGATTCGTAATCGAACTGCGCTCCGGAGGCTTGTGACGAACCCGCTCCTCAACTTCGGGGATGAGTACAGCGCCGACCGCATCGAGAAGACCATGTATCAGTCCAGATGCTCTATACCTGCGCCTATTTTTCCCATCCAGAAGCGTCACGGGAAGAGGCTCAGATCGCAAAGATGGAACTGGTCTGCCGCAAACTCCGGCTGAAACCGGGACAGAGCGTGGTGGAGGCCGGCTGCGGATGGGAAGGTATCCCGAATTATCCACGAAGGACACGAAGTTTCACTAAGAAAATCAGGACATTAAGTCATCAAGACGGTTAACCTGACAGATTGAAGGCTTTTCCAAAGTATCAGCCTGGTTTCCTTTGTTTTTCTTCGTGAACTTCGTGGATAACAGCCGTTTTCAGGATTATTGTTCATCTCGCGGTTTGGCGACGTAGATGGCCAGAAGGAGTGGTGGGAAGAGGGCGCAGAGCAGACACCAGACGATGACATTCCGCCCACGATTGGCGGCAAGGCGCCCACCCGTGGCCCCCGAAACGATAATAATCAGAAAGAGCAGGAAGACCGGTTTAACATGATCAAGCATGACACCCCCACTTACCTGAAAACGGCTTTTGCACCACGGACACCGGGACACGGAGAAATCTACTAAAAGAGTCGAACCCTTGATCGCTATTTTATTGCAATAATACAATATTGTAAACAAATAATAAAATGGTTTTTCTCTTCGTGTCTGATGGCCTGTTTATTCAGTCAGGCGGTTCCGGTGTACCGAAATCACCACCGGCAGGGGGGAGATTCCGGAGGAAAAGCCAGGCCAGCGGCGGCAGGAGCAGCAGGAAGAGATAGGCGAGGAGGTGAAAGGTCTGGCGGACACCCACGGCATCGGCCAGCATCCCCACCAGGGGGGCGGAGATCGTGAAGAAAATCCGAAAAAGAAGCGCCTGAAGGGAGAGAATTCCCGCCCTGTTGGCGGACGGACTCTCCGACTGGGCATGATGCAACATCATGGGGCCGCGTAACCCCCTCATGGCGGTCAACAGGTAATAGAAGAAAAATCCCCCCATCCCTCCCGTCAGACCAAGCCCCAGATACCCCGCACCCACCAGGATGATGAAGAGAAGTACCATCCGCCGATCCCCCAGGGCGGTCGTGGCGCGGTGGCTGGCCAGGGCGCAGAGGGCCACGGTGAGGTTTGCCCCGGCCCAGACGGGACCGAACCAGGCCACCGGCACCCGGGTATGCTGCATGTAGGGCTGTATCAGCCAGACGGGATAAAAGGAAGCAAGCCCCAGCAGGGCGTTGAGGAGAAGCGTAGCCCGGAGCCGCCGATTTTCCCGAAAGACGTACCGCGCCGTCCGGAGCGCTTCCGCCAGATGGCTCGTGGTGGCGACCACGGGGCGAACCGGGTCGCGCAGGGTCCGGGTTAGCAGGAGCGCAAGAAGCCAGACACCGGTCTGGAGGATAAAGGGGAGGAGCGGCGCCGTAGTGTAGAGGAGCCCGGCAAAAAGCGCCCCCAGCGCCTCGCCGCTCTGGGCGAACCCGTTCATCCGTCCCTCGTGGCGGGAGTAAAATTGTTCTTTTCCCTCGGCCTTCAGGGACTCGTAGAGGAGAGCGCTGTCCGAGCCGCTGACGAAGGAGAGGGAGATCCCCAGCAGGATCTCGGCGATCAGCACCTGACCGAAGGAGGCGGCGAAAGAGTAGACCCCCCACCCCACCACCCCCAGAAACGACGCGATGGTAAGCGCCGGCCGGTATCCCAGACGGTCGCTGACATACCCGGCGGGATACTCCAAAAGCAGCGTGGCCAGGGAGAAGATGCTCTGAAGAAACAGAATCTGGGTCAGGCTCAGCCCTATCACATCCTTCCAGAACAGGGTGATGATGGCCATGGGAAAGAGGGTCATCCGGAGGAAGGCAAAGGCGTAGAGGAGGGGGATGTTGGAATGGGTGGATTTCATGAAAGACCAGGGAATTATTGACAGGTTTACAGGATGGACAGGATCACTCTTAACCGGTATCCTTTGGCGGCCTCCCCCTCTGGAGGCTACCGAAGAGATAACCCGCTATGGCCCCCAGCACTCCGATGGCCGCTGTCAGTTGGGCGTCAGCACT
>CAIUUR010000210.1 GCA_903902345.1 uncultured Geobacteraceae bacterium
CACCGGCCCGAACGATGTTGATGGAGAAAGAGCCGTAATCCAGGGCGATACCCTTTTCGGCTTCGGCGGCGGCGTTGGTTTTGAACATGGCATAAGGATTCATGGTAACCTCGTGAATGATAGTAAGTGGAGAGTGGTTAGTTCAAGGTTCAAGGTTATAACCCTGAACCTTGAACCTTTCACAGTTTCTAAATGGCCAGCTGGCTGTTTTTCAGCGTTATCTGCAACTGGGTGGTAAAGTCGGAAGCATAGGACTCGAAGGCCAACGTCACCATGATCCCCTTGTCGCCGGAGATCTTGGGCGTCTCCTGCTTGAACATCAACTCGGGAATAAGAACCTCCAGAAACTCATTATCGACCGTGCCGTCTCCCAGCCCTTTTTTGAACTGTAACTTGATACTCGATTCCGTCCCGGCTACCGCGATGTTGTAGAGGGTTATGGAGTCAAACAGACATTCCACTGTGCCGGTAACCTTCACGCTTCCGGACGTGATCTCGGCGCGGGTGCCGCCTCCGCCGAGACAGTAGATGGAGGTATCCAGACTGTTATCCAGGGAGACATCACACTTGGTGATGGTGGCCAGGACGCTCCCCCCCACCATGATGCCTGCCGCCAACAGATCACCCCCCACGAAGGATTTCTTGAGCAGGTCGGTGATGGTGGTATCCACGGGTGTCGTGGCGAGCGTCTCCTTCTTCCCGGTGAAGTCGAAGCTGAGTTTCTGCGCCCCTTCCATGGCTACATTGAGGCTCATCTTGCCGACCCTGCAGCCGTTGTAGGTAAAATACTGGGGCAGGTCGGTAAAACCCTTTTCCACCGCAAACGACGGGAGGATGCCGCCAGACTTGAATTCGTGGGTATAGGTCGGCGCCGCATTCGGCACGACTTTTTTGATATTGCCGAAGACCACCGTCACCGCCCCGGTGAACCCCGCGCCGAAACGCAACGTCACCGTGCCGCTGCCGGTGGCCCAGACCCCCACGGCGATGACCGGAAAACGGTAAGCGGCCAGATCCCCGCTACTGCCGACGCCGGAGGTTGCCCCCAGGGTCACCATATCCCCCACGACGTATCCGTGAGCAGTACCCGAGGCCAGGGTAAGCACCAGAGTATTGCCCGAGACTACCCCCGTAGCGCCGGTGAGCGCTCCACCGGGAGAGCTCAATGTTTCCGTTCCGGCGAGGAGGGTACTTTTCACGGTCCCGCAGGCGCCGTGCAGCAGCATCCCCAGGTTACTCCCCAGTTCCGTGAACAAACTCCCCTGCACGTCGATATTGCCCAACAGGGGAATGGCGGAATTGCGGCTGCCGGTGATGATAGTGGACGCCACCAGGTTACGGGACGCTTTGAAACCCTCGCTGTCGAAATAAACCTTGGTCATGTTGGGAGCGGCGGCGGAAACCCCGAAGCTCTCTTCGTACTGGATCGAAACGATCCCCTTACTGCCCTGTGCCTGCGCCATGATGATCTCCTGTTAGGGTGAAGTGAATTACGCGTAAAGAGTTAGGGGTTCGGCGGCGTTTCCGGAGTAATCTTGGCGGAATACGCCGGGGATGGGATTTTCTCCACCGGAGCCTCGCTGAAATTCGCCTTCGCCAGCAGCG
>CAIUUR010000211.1 GCA_903902345.1 uncultured Geobacteraceae bacterium
AACCCTGTGGCAGGCGCAGCAGGAGAATCTTCCGTCATTCATTCTGAAACTCAGCGTCAGGATCCTGCTGTCGCACCAGTCGCAAAACCACACGTAATAATCTCCCTTCAGTATCAGTTCCATGGTCATCTCCTTTTCTCTATTATTTTCTTAAAGAGTAACAGCAGAATATTGAAACGATGTTGTGAACGTTTCCCGGGAGGGTGAAAAACGAGGGCTTTCTCATGTTTGTTGCGGTGAGCAAAAAAAGGACGACCCGCCGGAGCGGGTCGTCTTGAAGAAAAAGCGGGGGATCTAAGCCCCCCATGAAGGAGGCCCACACGGATGTGGACCGGGTAAAGTATTAGAAGAGGAGTTGCGCCTGGGTACGGAAGATCGTGTCTTCCATGCTGCTGGCGTGAGCCGCTGCGCGGGAGTCCACATAGTTCTGTACGAAGGACTTCGTGATGTCGGCCTGGATCTTCAGGTTATGGCCGTTAATAAACCAGCTGATGGCCCCCTGGATTTCGGATTTCAGGCTATCGGCTTTATCCTGGTTGTAATCCATCCAGGCGTAGCGCAGAGCAAGTTCCACCGTCTTGGGAACGACCATGAAACCGGCTTGGGTGTAGAAGCCTCTGGAGATAACTGCGGCGTCTTTTCCGGCTGTTACGCTTGAGCCTGTTCCTTCGGCCCAGAAATATTCGCTCTGGAGGGAGAATCCCTGCCATTTGAAGGCCAGATCTGTCTCGAAGGTGTTGACGTTGACGTTGGTGGTGGTGCTGAACAGACCGTTGTTGTTCTTCAGTCCCAGCCAGCCGCTGGTCCCGGTGAAGTTCAGGTTGTTGTTGTCAAAATTGTTGGCAATAGCCTTGGTGGTGTCGGTATTTCTCCTGATGGTGTCGTGGTAGTACGCACCCCCCATGGAGAGGAGCGGCTTGGCCGACTGGTCGAGGTCGGACTCGGAATATTTCATTTCACCCAACGGGTTGACCGCCAACCGGAAGTTGTAGCTGTTGTTGGTGGTTCCCTGGGGAACGTTCTGCCCCTTTCCCCCAAGCCACTGCAGGGAGTAGGTGGCCAATCCCTTGGCGACGCTGCCGTTCAACCCCAGACCGGTGTCGTAACTCGGCCGGAAGGCATCGGTGACGAAGGCGTTGTCCACGAACTGATCCTGGGAGCTGGAGGTGATCCACTGCCGGGCATACTGAATCTTGTCCTGGCCGACCCGAATCTGGGCTTCATCGACGATCCGGTAGTTCAGGTAGGTTTCTTCCAGGACTTGGGAGGTGTTGCTGTTGGTGCTGTTGCTGTTGAACGTTCCCAGCTGCGCCCAGTTCTGGTTGAACTTGAAGGTCAGGTCCTTGGTGAGGAAGTAGCCGCTGAAGAGGGTCTTGGCCCGCCGAAGCCGCCATTCACTGCTGTTTGCCGTTCCAACGCCATCCTTCTCCGTGTAGGTATACCGTGCCTGCAACTGGCCGCCGACCGTTAACTGGAACTTCTCGTCAGGGGCGGTAAAGGAGAAGCCGCTCCCCAGTTTGTAGGCCATCGGTGCGCTCTTGGGGGCGCTTTTGACGATGTCGTTGTAATCCGACTCCGTGATGACCCCTTTTTCCTTCAGCACATCTTCCAACGTCTTTGCCTGACTGCTCTGAGCCGCCGCCGTGAGGGCCAGCAGTCCGACCATTGCTACGATACCACGCTTCATGTAATCCTCCCTAGGCCCGGGTTAACCGGGTGAATTGCGCCGAGGCGCGATTTACAGGAGGGTACGGGAATAATGTTGAGGAACCATGGAGGTCGGATTGCAACGATGACAAAGGGGAGAAATTTGTAAATAAAGGGGTGCAAAGCCGGCCGTGGGTGAGTCGGGCCGGCTTTGCTGGGAGATTAGGCCGTGACCCGCTCCAGAGCCTTTCTTGCCCGTTTGAGCCCTTTTTTGATCAGTTCCGGATCTGCCTCAGTCAGCCCTTCAAGCCGTTTCCGGGCTTTGGCCAGGGCCTTGCGTCCGCGTTTGGGGCGTCGTTCCAGCAACTCCTCCATGGCGTAGAGAGCATCCATGCCGGCCACCATGTTCCGGGTCAGTTTGCGCCCCAGCTTGTCGGCCAAATCTTCGGGAAAACGCTGGCGAACCGCAGTGGCGATCTCCTGGAAGGCGACGCGAAGTTCTTCCACCATGATCTTGAGATCCTCCTCCGGGGGGGAGAGTTCAGGGGGAAGCGGCTCCTCCGACGACGGTCCGGAAAGGAGGGCGGCCTGCTCCAGGATGGCGGGAATCTGCTGCGGCTTGATTCCGGAGATCCGGCTCAGCCCCTTTTCTCCCGCCGCCACAATGTCCGTAAAGGTCGCGAGACCTGCTTCCACGAGGTGCCGGGCCGTGACTGCTCCGATACCCTTGAGCTGTTGCAGTTCCTGGACAGGGTCACTCATCTGATGTCTCCTTTGGTTGGGCATGGCCTCCGCCAAGGCGGGTCATGGCGTTATCATAGTTCGTTATCAGCTTGCCGCCGCCGGTTATCAGCCAGAGGAAGTTTGCGGCGAGTTCCGTCTCTGCAGGTTTGATCTTCAGGGTGATCACCCCCCCCTTCTTGATACTGCAGGGGGTAAGATGCAGGAGCTCCCCGGCGATTATCCCCAGGTCCGGTTCATGCCCCACCATCATCAGTTCCCGGGTGGGGGGGATGCTTTGGAGGAATTCCCGCAGCTGCGAGGTCCGAAAGCCGTCGGCAAGAGGGGGTAAAATGGTGAGTTCACCGGCGAAGCGGAGTGTCTCCGCCACGATTTCCGCCGTCTGAACAGCGCGAAGCAGGGGACTGGAGATGATGATATCCGGATCGATGCCGCATTTCTTCAGGCTTTCCGCTACTCGGCGGAACCGGGTCCGCCCCCGGCAGGTCAGGTAGCGGTAGTCGTCGGTCATGGTGGGCGATGGATCGATGGCCTCCGCATGACGTACGATGTGGAGTTTCATATGACACTTCTCCTTTTAATGATACCGTATCTTTATACGCACTCTCTCGGAGCTGCGCAAGTCGCGGCTTGCTCCACCGTGCCCGTTCCCGTAAATTTTTACACAACCTCAACATATCCCCCCGTAGCGACTCCGTTCCCGGCTCTTTTCAGCTGGTCGCGGCAGGAACGGCATTGTCGTGTAATAGCGTACCATGGGTTTCAACGGGACGCTCCCTTCCCTTCGTTGGATGTCTTGTTTCTTGCTTGTCATCCCGGTTTGTACTTGTCATTCCGTTTGTGGGCTTGTCATCCTGAGCAACGCGAAGGATCTGCTGTTCAGACAGAAGCAGATTCTTCACTACGTTCAGAATGACAACCCAAAGTTTGAATTGCATTCCCTTTCGCTCGTAACGGTTTTTACACCGCTGTTACCTTGCCGTCACACGAAGTCTCCATTGTCATGATACTCTGCTTGATCAGGTAGAATAGGATCAAGAGAGGAGATATCATGCACGAATCCATCCTGGGAGAGTATCCCCGTTACCATGGGGAGGGTGTTATTTCGCATTCCGCGGATCATCTGTCGGGACCGAATGGCGGCGCCGGCCCTGACGTGCGCCATAGGGGGAAGAGTCACTCCAGGAACTTGCCGGAACCACCGGCGGATAGCCGATTTCCCGACCTGCGTGATCTGATAAATCACAAATGTAGCATTCAGGGTTCGGAAACTCTCTCCTCCACGTTTTCCCAGATCAATCTCACTCCCCACGACTTCATGGCGGTTCTGGACGGAGATCGATTGCTGGGCATCTGTTCCCGACGAAAGATAGGGATGATTCTCGGTTCGAGTTTCGGGCGGGAACTCTTCGGAAAGAAACCGGTCCGGGAACATCTGGAGCCCAACTGTCTCACCGTCGTGGAAGGGGCGCCCATCGTCGAGGTTCTCTCCACGGTCTCTTCCGTGGAGGATCAGTACTACTTCAATGATATTATCCTTCTTGATTGCCTCGGTTTCTATGTCGGGCTGATCTCGGTTCTTACCATGATTCGCCTTCAACATCGCATCCTCCAGGCGCTGAATCTGGAACAGGAACAATACTTCAAATTGTTCAATAGCTCGTCGGATATGATGTGCATCGTCGACCAGAACGGCTGCTTCAAGAAGGTGAACCCCGCCTGCACCGAGATGCTGGGATATGCGGAACCGGAACTGCTCGGCCATCAGTTGCTGGAGTTCGTCCATTCCGATGACCTCCAAAAGACGAGCGATGAGCTGGAGCGGTTGCGACGGTGTGGCTCCGGCAGCAGCGTCGAGAACCGCTACCTGCAGAAAGACGGCACGATCTGCTGGGTCTCGTGGCAGCTGTTTTATGCCCGGGGGGAAGGGCTCACCTATGCCACGGGACGGGATATCAACGCCAGAAAGCAGCACGAGCGTGAGCTGGAAGAGACTCGTGAAGCCGCCGAAGCCGCCAACCGGGCCAAGAGCGAATTTCTCTCCAATATGAGTCATGAGATCCGTACCCCCATGAATGCCGTCCTTGGTTTAGCCCAGTTGCTGGAAAAAGGGGAGCTTTCACCGGATCAGCGCGACATGGTGCAGAAGATCCGTGGGGCCGGCCATTCCCTGCTGGGGATACTCAACGATATCCTGGACCTTTCCAAGATCGAGGCGGGACGGTTGCGCATCGAGATGCACCCTTTCACCCTCTCTGCACTCCTGACCCAGCTTGACAGTCTCATGGGAAGCGCGGCCCGCAGCAAGGGGCTCGACCTGCGCATCGAGGCCCCAACGGAGGTAACGGGGGCTCTGGTGGGCGACGATCTGCGGCTGGGACAGATCCTCATCAACCTGGTGGGAAACGCCGTTAAATTCACCGAGCAGGGAGAGATCCGGATACTGATTCAGCCGGTGGAGCTTACCGAGGCTTCGGTGAAACTTCGCTTCGAGGTCCGTGACACCGGCGTGGGGATCGCCCCGGAGGTTTTGGCAACCCTGTTCACTCCGTTTACTCAGGCCGACGACAGCATCACCCGACGCTTCGGCGGCACCGGTCTGGGGCTCTCCATCAGCAAACGTCTGGCGGAACTGATGGGGGGGAGTATCGGCGTAGGTAGTGAGGAGGGGGTCGGGAGCACCTTCTGGTTCGAAATCCCCTTCGAACGGACGACGGTTGTGGCCGTGACTCCGGGCGCCGCCGCGCACATCGTTCCGGACGGACCGCGCTTGAAGGGACAACGGGTCCTGGTGGTGGACGATAGCGAGCTCAACCGCATCGTGGTCGTACGGGCCCTGGCGCTGGAGGGGGCCGACTCGGAGACGGCGTGTGATGGCCAGCAGGCGCTGGATCGTCTCCGGGAGCGACCCCGGGAGTTCGATGTTGTCCTCATGGACGTGCAGATGCCGGTGATGGACGGCCTGACCGCCACCCAGGAACTCCGGCGTGATCCTGTCCTTGCCCGGATCCCCGTCATAGCCTTTACTGCGGGAGTGCTCCAGGAAGAGCGGCGAAAGGCATCGGACGCCGGCGTCAATGATTTTCTCCCCAAGCCGGTGGATCTGGAAGAGATGGTGGCCGTACTTCTTCGGTGGACAACGCCCCGGGTGGGGGGGGGGGCGCCCACCCCTTTGCCGGAACCGCGTCCGGGGAAAAAGGGGACGCTCCTGCCGGAGAAACTTCCCGGTCTGGACATCGCGAAAGGAGTCGCTCTCTGCGGGGGAGAGAAATTCTACCGGGAAATGATCGGTGAGCTGGTGCGATGTCATGGCGATGATGTGGCGGGGATCAAAGCGGCCCTGGCAGCGGGCAATCCGCACCAGGCGGCTCGTACGGCCCATACCCTGAAGGGGGTGGCCGGCAACCTCTCCGCCGTCACCGTTCACCGCATTGCGGACAGATTGGAAGCCGCCCTGAAGCATGACGAATGGGATCTGGCCGACCGGACCCTGCTCCGGTTGACGGAAGCCATGGAGGAACTTCGCGCCTCCGCCCTGCTGCTGAAGGAGGAGCCCACCATTTTGGGACAGGGCGACACCGTCCCGCTACCCCCGCCGGGTGAGCTCTCCCCGCTGTTGGATGAGTTACTGCTCCTGCTTCAGGAACGTCGTATGGCGGCCCGGAAGGTCATGGGGAAGCTGGTGGAGCGACTCTCCCGTACCGTTGTCGCGCCGGAGGTGGAGCTTCTTTCGGGAGCGGTGGACCGTCTGGAGTTTGTTGCCGCCCAGACCATGGTTCGCCATCTGACTTGCCGGTTTAACGAACTGGCGGAGCGGACCCCCTGACCCGTGTCTCACTACTGAAGGATGGTCTGAACCACCAGCACCAGCGTCAGCACGATCATCACGACAACCGTTACCCAGGCAATACTGTTGAAGAATCTTGTATTGACGTATTCCCCCATGAGATCCTTATTGTTGATCAGTATCAGCATGAATATCAGCACAAAGGGGAGCAGGGCGCCGTTAACTACCTGGGAGATAAGCATGATGGCGATGAGCGGCGCGTTCGGTATCAGGATAATCAATGCGCCCAGGACGATAAGTCCCGTATAGAGCCACATGAACTGCGGTGCGCTCTTGAAGTCATGGTCTACTCCCGACTCCCATCCCATTGCCTCGCAGACGTAATAGGCCGTAGCCAACGGCAGGATGGATGCGGAGAATAACGATGCGTTGGCAAGCCCGATGGCGAAGAGCGCCGAGGCGTATTTTCCCGCCAATGGCGCAAGGGATACGGCGGCGTCCTTTGCGTCGTTGATGTGGATGCCGTGAGCGAACATGGTGGCGCCGCAAGCCACGATGATAAAGAATGCAACCACGTCGGTCAAAACGCAGCCCAGGATAACGTCAATCCGGGACGCGTTGTAGTTCTCAATCCGGATTCCCTTTTCAACCACGGCTGACTGAATGTAAAATTGCATCCAGGGGGCGATGGTGGTGCCGACAACACCGACGATCATCATGAGATATGATGGTTTGAACTCGAATGACGGGGTGACGGTGGCGACCATGATTTCTCCCCAGGGGGGGTGAGCCAGAAACGCCGAGACGATATAGGTCATGTAGATGGTGCAGGCGATGAGAAATATCTTCTCCACGAACTTGTAGGTCCCTTTCACGACCAGCCACCAGACCAGGAATGCTCCGATGGGGACTGAAATGTACTTGCTGATGCCGAAAATCTCCATGGAAGAAGCCCAGCCGGCAAACTCCGCAACGGTGTTGCCAAGGTCGGCCAAGACCAGAAACAGCATGAGGTAAGCGGTGATCTTGACTCCAAAGTTCTCCCGGATCATGTCGGCCAGCGATTTTCCTGACACCACCCCCATGCGGGCGCACATCTCCTGGACGACGACGAGGGCGACCGTGATGGGAATCAGGGTCCACAGCAGCGAATAGCCGAAGCTGGCGCCGGCTACCGAATAGGTCGCGATGCCGCCGGCGTCGTTGTCGACGTTAGCGGTAATGATCCCCGGTCCGATGACGGAGAGGAAGAGCAGGATACTTTTCTTGTTGAATTTCATGGTCTGATCCTTACAGCGCCCGGCGCTTGGGTTATTCTGAGGGGTTCCCACTATCTTCGCAGTTTCCGTTTCAGCGCATAGGGGAGAAACGGTTCCAGGATGTCGTCCACCGTCACGATTCCCAGGACCTTCTCTTCTTCGTCCAGAACCGGTACGGCAATGAGGTTGTACTTGGCGATGATCTCCAGGACCTCCTCGGGTTCGGCGTCGGCCGTCACCGATTTCACGTAATCCACCATGATTTCCGTTACCGGTGTTTCAGGAGGAGTGATGAGGAGTTCCCTCAGGCTCAGCACTCCCACCAACCGCTGGGCGTCATCCAGGACGTAGACGTAGTAGACCATCTCGATTTCATGGGCGTTTTTTCTGACTTCTTCAAAAGCCTCACCGGCGGTGAAGGTTTGCGGAATCGTCAGGAACCAGTTATTCATGAGCCCGCCGGCGCTATCCTCTTCGTGTTCAAGCAACTCCTTGATGTCTCCGGCATCCTCGTCATCCATGAGACCGAGAAGTTCCTGGGCTTTCTCCCGGGGTAGATCACCCAGAACATCGGCGGCTTCATCAGGCTCCATCTCTTCCAGGATGTCCGAGGCCAGTTCACTGTCCATCTCGGAGATGACCCGGCTTCTCAGTTTCGGCTCCAGTTCATGGATAGCCTCCCCGGCGGTTTCGGCGTCAAGGGAGGTGAGCATCGTCTGGATTTGTAGATGGGAGATGGTGGAGATGATGGTGGCCAGATCGGCCGGGTGCATCTCGGAAAGCTGATCATGGGCCATGGTCAGGGTCAGTCGGGAAAGATTCATCTCCAGCGGTTGGACGTACTCCCAACTGATCTCCTGTCGAGGAATCTCTTTTTCCAGGAGCGCAGCGATCTTCTTCCCAACCCCGTCGTATCCCATCCGTCGGAGCAGTCCCGCCAGGCCGATGTCCACGGAGAGGATGCAGAGAAACTCCTTGTATTTACCCAGCTTTATGTCATTGACCCGGACGACCTTGGCGCCGTCCACATCCACGATCTGCTTGTCGAGGATATCCCGCCGGAGAAGGATCTCCCCTTCGGATTTTTCATGACGGGGGAAGTCCGCTGTACTCGGCCCCACGGAGATGACAAAACGGTTGAAGAGGGTGACGGCAAGCCAGGGAATGACGATCAGCTGTTTCCGGTTTCTGACAATGAGGTGTGACACTTGGGGAAAACCTTCACCGGGAATCATGACCAGATCGTCCAGTGTTCCGATTTTTCCACCCTTATCGTTGATGACGGTCTTGCCCAGCACGCGGCTGAGATTTACTTCGTTGAGTTCTTCGGTCATTTTTCTCCTCGTAACGGTGGCTGGATCGGATGAATGGCGCGGTAAGGCGAATCGCAGCAAAGACGATACCACCTCAATATACTATCACGTGCCCTTGTAGGGATCCCCCTTGCGGGTATCCCGTTCTTGAATCGGTGGTCATGGGCGCCCGCAAGGGACGCCCCTACAAAACAACATCCGGAATGACGGTACGTTTTTTGTTGCGCATCGCCGAAGGAGGAGCTCTTTCGATCAACTATCGAAAGAGCTTGTTCCTTCCCGACGAAAACGGTGGGCTGTTTTTTGGTGGTAACTATGCTCCTTGGTCGGAGCGTGGGAACGGATGATAACCTGCTGGCGGCGCGACTGTTTCGCCGTCGAAACGGCCGGTTCGAATTCTCCGCGCCCGGCGTCACCGATCTTGAAGAAGGCCACGGCGTCCTGGAGTTGCGCCGCCTGGGTGGAGAGTTCCTGGGAGGTGGAGGCCATCTCTTCCGAGGCGGCGGCGTTCTGCTGGGTTACCCGATCCAGTTGCTGAATCGCCTGGTTGATCTGCATGGCTCCCGTCTCCTGTTCGCGGCTGGAGGCGTTGATCTCCTGCACCAGTTCCGCGGTTCGCTGGATGTCAGGCAGGATCAACCCCAGCATCTCCCCGGCCTGCTCGGCCACGGCGACGCTGGAAATGGAGAGTTTGGAGATCTGCTGAGCCGCCTGCTGACTCCGTTCGGCCAGTTTTCGCACCTCGGCGGCCACCACGGCAAATCCCTTGCCATGCTCTCCGGCCCGGGCCGCCTCCACCGCCGCATTCAGCGCCAGCAGATTGGTCTGGCGGGCGATCTCTTCCACGATTGTGATCTTGCCGGCAATCTCCCGCATGGCGGCCACGGTCTCGGCCACGGCGACTCCCCCCGCCTTGGCCTCCTGCGCCGCCTTGGCGGCGATGAGGTCGGTCTGCCGGGCGTTGTCGGCATTCTGCCGGATCTGGGCGGTCATCTGTTCCATGCTGGAGGATGCCTCTTCGGCGGCGGCGGCTTGGGAAGAAGCGCCGTTGGAGAGGTTCTCCGCTCCGGAACTCAGCTCCAGGGAACCTGAGGCCACGCTGTCGGCCGATCCCTTGACCTCGCTCACCACGGAGGTGAGTTGGCGGACCATGGCGATGTAGGCTTGCATCAACTCATCCTGGGGAGAGCGCTGTTTCAACTCCACCGTCAGGTTGCCGGAGGCGATCTCCCGGGCACCGGCGGTGATCTGTTGCTGTGACCGGATGAGCTCGTTGAGGTTATTGATGATGATGCCGTACTCGCCGCGATAATCGGCGACGATCCTGGGTGGCATCTCTCCCCTGGAGATCCGCGCCACGTGGTCGGAGGTGAGCATGAGCGGCGTGACGATGTTGGTGATGGTGGCGTTGAATCCGGAGACCAACGTGTGCCACTGTCCCACGAAGAGATCGGGATCGGCCCGGTGGTCCAGATCGCCGTCGGCGGCGGCCTGGATGATGGTGTCGGTCTCGGTGAGGAGTTCGTCCATCATCCTCACCAGGGCATTCAAGTTATTTTTGATTTCGCTGAAGTCGCCACGGTAGCTCTCGGTGATGGGGGGTGGGGTGATCCCCTTGCTGATCTTGTCCACGTAGGCGGCGGCCATGTTCAGCGGGCCGATGACGGCGTCCAGGGTTGCGTTGACCCCCACCATGATCTTTTGGAACTCTCCCTGGTGCCGGGAGACGTCGGCGCGGTTGGCCAGATTGCCGGCCACGGCTCCCCGGGCGAGGACATCGGCATCCATCACCAGGGCATTCACCGCCTCGATGCAGATGTTGATGTTGTCCTTCACCTGGTTGAAGTCGCCGTTGTACGAATCCGTAATTTTTTCGGGAATATCTCCCTTGCTGATCCGGTCCAGATACCGGGAGGCCATGTTCAGCGGCACGGTGAAGGCGTCAATGGTTTCATTGACCCCCGCCATGACCTTCCGGAAATCACCCTGGTGACGCTCCACGTCGGCGCGGGCCGCCAGCTTACCCTCCACCGCCGCCAGCGCCAGGTCGTTGGCGTCGGTGATCAGGGCGTTGACGGCGTCGAAGCAGGTATTGAGATTGTCCTTGATCTTGTTGTAGTCCCCGGCGTAGTTGTCGGTGATTCGTGCCGGGATATCCCCCCTGCTGATCCGGTGGACGTATCCGGCGGCCATGTTCAGGGGGGCGATGACGGCGTCCAGCGTGTCGTTGAACCCGAGCAGGATCTTCTTGAACTCTCCCTGAAGGAGCGTGGCGTCGGCTCGGGTGACCAGATTTCCTTCGATGGTCGCCTTGGCCAGCATCCCCACATCGGTGGCCAGGGTGTTGATGTTGTCGATACAGGTATTGAGGTTATCCTTGATTCCGTTGAAGTCTCCGGCGTAGCTGTCGGTGATCTTCTCCGGGATATCCCCCCGGGAGATCCGGTTCACATACTCCGCCGCCATGTTGAGAGGGCCGATGACCGCATCCAGGGTCTCGTTGACTCCGGTCATGATCTTCCGGAAATCCCCCTGGTGACGGGAAAGATCGGCCCGGGCGGCGAGCCTGCCGTTTACCGCTCCCAGCGCCAGGTCGTTGGCGTCGGTGATCAGCGCGGTGACGTTGTCGATGCAGGTGTTGAGGTTGTCCTTGATCTCGTTGTAATCACCGGCATAATTGTCGGTGATCTTCTCCGGGATGTCCCCCTTGGAGATTCGGTCCACATACCCGGCGGCCATGTTCAGGGGGGCGATGACGGCATCCAGGGTGTCGTTGAAACCTGAGACGATTTCCCGGAAATCTCCCTGAAGAATCGTGGCATCGGCGCGGACGGAGAGGTTCCCCTCTATGGTCGCCCGGGCCAGCATACCCACCCCGGAGACCAGGGAGTTTATGTTGTCGATGCAGAGGTTGAGGTTTATCTTGATGGCGTTGAAGTCCCCCCGGTAGGAGTCGGTAATCTTTTTGGGGATGTCCCCCTTGGAGATCCGGTCCACGTACTCCGCCGCCACGTTCAACGGTCCGATGAAGGCGTCCAGAGTTTCATTGACTCCGATCATGATCTTGCGATACTCCCCTTGGTGGTGGGAGGTATCGGCCCTGGTGGCCAACTTTCCCTCCACGGCGGCTTGCGCCAGCAGATCGGCGTCGGTGACGAGGAGGTTTATGTTGCTGATGCAGTTGTTGAGGTTCTGCTTGATGGCGTTGAAATCACCGTTATAGCTGTCGGTGATTCGGGGAGGGATGTCGCCACGGGAGATCCGATCCAGATACTCGGCGGCCATGTTCAGCGGACCGATAATTGCGTCCATGGTATCGTTGACACCCACGACAATCATCCGGAAATCCCCCTGATGCCGGGTGGCGTCAACCCGCGCCGCCAGGTTCCCGGCGATTGCGGCCTGGGTGAGGAGAGAAAAGTCCGAGATCAGGGCGCGGACGGTTACGACCATCTTTTCCATGGCGGCCATGAGTTGGCCGATCTCGTCCCGACGCCCCGCCTTGAATGAGGTGTCGAATTGCCCTCCCGCGATCCGGTTTATGGCCTCGATGGAGTAGACCAGCGGTCGGGCGATGGAACGATAGATCCAGACCCCCATGCCGATACAGAACAGGAGCGCCACGGCTCCCAGGGAGATGATCAGGATGGTATTGGTCCGGACCACGCCGTTGACCTGGATGATCGCCTTTTCCTGGTTTTCCTGGGCCATGACGCCGATCTTGCTCCCCTTTTCCGCCTGCCGGACGACAATGGCATGGATCTTGTCCGTGGAGGCCGAGGCCCGCTCCTGCATCTCCAGGTTCCGACGTATCTTGGCGATGACTCCCTCTTTTTGGTAGAGAAGGTTTTTGATCATGTTCAGGTGTCCCACCACCCCGTTCAGGGTTTGCAACTCCTGCTCCGCATGC
Organism: uncultured Geobacteraceae bacterium; assembly: GCA_903902345.1. Taxonomy (GTDB): domain Bacteria; phylum Desulfobacterota; class Desulfuromonadia; order Geobacterales; family CAIOGM01; genus CAIOGM01. The sequence continues at coordinate 12,658 of CAIUUR010000211.1, forward strand.
ATTTTCCTCAGGGCTTCCGTCACCCGTTTCTGCGTCTCGTTCAGTTTCGCATACTCCTGGCGGATGGACGCGTCCACGGAAGAGATCTCCTTGTCGGAGGTGAGGGAAAGAAGCCGGGAAGAAAGGGCGTTGATGTAGATCCCCTGGGCGACCAGGCGGGCATTATCCGCCAGAATTGCGGTGGCGATGTTGGACTGACCGTACAATCCCACCTGTCTTCTGGATTCCGAGCCGTAATTGGAATTGGTGGTGGTCACCTCCTGCTCCAGGGTCAGGGTGAGCGCCATTACCTTCTCCTTCAGGTCATGGAGGAGCGCATCGTATTTCTGGGGATCACTCCCCCCCCGGTCAATGAGCGCACCCCGAAGAAGCGCCAATTCGTCGGCCAGTTGTCCCAGTTGACTGATGTCGGCTCTCATCTCGGGGACTTCCTTCAGATACTCATTTTTCAGGCTTTTGGCGATGATAGTGTTGTAGCGCCCCTTGGCGACGATGAGCCCTTTTCTGGTTTTTGTCAGGTCAAGGAGGGACATCGCCTGGGGAAGCTCCTTGACCACCGCCCGCATCGCCTCGGCGTTTCGCAGATTCGAGGAAATGTTTCCCGACTCCACCACCGACGTCGTGTATGCCGCGGATTTGACATCCTGAAACGTCCGAATTCGGGCATCCAGCCCCATCAGTTTCGCAATGACCTCTTTCAGTTTGCCGTCGATGACTGTTCCCGCCTCATGCAGCGCGGTTTCCGCCTTGAGCCGCTCTTCGGTGACTCCGAGCAGTTCGGTACTGATGGGGGCAAGCTCCTCGTAAACCTTGGAGCGCTCTCCACCCCCCAGAAGGTCCAACGCGTCCTGGGCACTGTGCACCTCCGCCAGCGACTTTCCCGCATCCGCCCGGGCCGCGGCGAATTCTCCTCCGTTTCGGGATGCCCCCACCCTGGTGAGGCTGGACATGGTTCCCTCAATGGCCAACTGCAGCTTGTTCGTCCGGACCTGATAGGGGGTACTTCGTTCGGTGAGAAAAGAAAGGCGTTCCTGGATAAATCGCATGCCGAAATAACCGGTTGCGGATACCATGGACGCCATGAGGCTGACGATGATCCCGTTCAGGATCAATTTGCTTTTTATGGTCATGTTGTATCTCCTGGGACGAAGCAGTGGGAAGAAAGGAGTTAATGCTTTGGCTGCGTTTTACCTCTGCTCTGGAGGAACTCCAGGAGTCTCTTTACCGCTTCCGGCGGATTGACCTTGGCGAGGAGGGTGATTTCCCGGGTCACTTCCGGGATTTCCGGAGTGGCGATGGAATCATCGATGATCCCCTGGGGACCGATGCCGATGGCGTTGGGGTTTGCCGCCACATTCTGTCGCACCTCGGAGGCGGTGGTCGTATCCAGGAGATCCGGCGACAACAGCTCTCCCGGCATGATTCGCTCCTGGAATAGAGCGTTGTCGTCCTGCATCAGGGTTCCCCAGACGATCATGATGGGAGCGTCCTCCCCCCCCACCTCTTTCCAGTTTCCGATCTTCCCCGAAAATATTCCGCTGAGCTGAACAGCGGAGAGGCTCTTGACCCGGTTCTCTCTGTGAGTGATAACGACAATCCGGTCGGCGCCGATGGTTACCGGAGTGAAACGTGACGGCTCCTCTATGGGGGCCCACTCGTTTATCATGAGCTGTTGCCAGTCGTTGTAGGAAAAACCGGCGGCTGCAGCATCAAGATTGGCCCGTTTCAGGTCTAAAAAACCGACCTTCGGTCCTGATTCGATAATGATGAGCTGGATGCCGGTCTCTTCTTCGAAGGCGGCTTTCAGCGGCTTCAGGATGTTCTCCGCCGGCGCCGATCCTGCGCCGATTTTTATCTCCTCGGCGTTGCAGGTGAGTGCCGTCAGGAGTAGTGCGGACAGAAGGAAAGCCTGGATGGCGCCGGATCTTTTCATGGTAATCTCCTCTTGGTGGCGGTACGGTTCTCGTCGACTAGCCCTCTGCAGGCGGGCGTTGGTTCCACTCTGTTGAGAGAGGAATCCGACTCTGCATGATACTCATGAATTGTTGAGGGGAGCTTGCGACGCGGTGCAGCTCTTGAAAAATAAAGGAGTCATGCGACGGGAAACTACGTGAAAATGAAGAATGGGACCAGGATGCGGCGAGGAGGAAAGAACGGACGGATGTTCACGGCGACGGCGCGTCATCACGCCGTCGCTATGAACAAATCAACCGAAAAAAACAGTCCACCACTGAGACACGGAGACACTGAGAATAATCTTGAGCAGTGTTGAGCTGTTGCACTGGTATGAAGTCTGAAATGGTCAAACCGTTTGGGTTAAAACCATGAATCAGATTTTCTCGGTGATTTCCTCCGTGTCTCAGTGGTTCAAATGCCGTTTTTAGTATCAAAGGAACATGCTCCCCGGTCAGTACAGTTCGGAGCTTTTGAAGTTGTCCATGACCGTGATGGGGGTCAAAGAGATATCGGCGGCGCTATTCCAGTTGTTGAACCGGAAACCGTGGAATTCGGCACTCCAGCTGTTGTCGGAGTAGACGGTTACCAGAAGGTAACCGAAGATCGGATTGGTGCTGTCGGAGAGCGACTTCCGGACGTCGTACCTGGAGGCTCCGGTGTACCCGGCCGCGACGACGTCGAAGGGGGCGTAGGTGTAGTTGCCTCCCCCCCCGGTACCCACGACGAATGACGGAACTTTGTCACTCCCGTTGACCATGGCGCCGCGGAGATACAGGTGATCGTGTCCCGACAAATAGGCGCCGTTGTGCTTGGCCAGGGCGTGGAGCAGGAGGTCCCTGCTGTCGGGGTCGTTAGCCAGGCAGTCTTTGTGAGACCGGGATGGCCACATCATCTCGTGAGCCATGACGAAGGTGATTCCGGAGGTGGAGTCGTTTATCTGGTCGAGAACCCAGGAATTCATCATCTGCCCGCTGTTGGCTCCCGGCGCATACAGTGTGTTGTCGAAGGTCGCGGTACGACCGGCATACTGGTCGAAGGCAATGAACTTGGCATTCTTATGGGTAAAGGAGTAGGACAGGCCGTTTTCAGAACCGGTCGGTGAGATAAAGCCGGGGGTCAGGGGGAAATGGGCCTTGTACGTCAACAGGCTGGGGTCTGTCGGGTTGAGAGCTCCCACGGTGGAGGTAGGAGCATATTCATGGTTACCCCGGGTGGTATGGATGGGGATTCCGGCACGGTACACCGGCGACATGGTGCTCTTCCAGCTGTCCAGTTCGGAACTGAGATGATTCGGGTCCTGGTCCTCTCCGGTGATCATGTCGCCGGGGAACAGCACGAAATCGATTCTGTTTTCGGCATTTCGGGCGACGATGTCAGTGGCGATGGTTCCCATCACCAGAGCCGAAACGCCATTGTTCTGAACCTGATTGCTCTGACCATATCCGGTGCCACCCCCTGGCGAAGTCGTGCCGCCGCCGGAGGCGCGACTGTCGTCGGTTACGACGAATCTGAAGGTTACGGTGGGGGGGGCTTTGGTGATCTTGGAAACGCATCCGCAAAGTGCCAAGATGATTGTTCCAAACAGTGTCGCCTTCACTGACTGTGCAACGTACGATTTGAGTTGAAATCTCTTTTTTCTTCTGTTCATGACGGATTCCTTCTTACTGGTTTGAATTGTTATGCAATCGTCATTCGATCCGGTGGGCGTGGAGATGAAAGGTGATCTGCGCGCCGGTGACGCTGCTCCTCCCGGTATACAGGAAGATGACGAGCCATAACCCCTGTAAAGCAAGAAGCATGCCGGGGGTCCAGAGTTGGGCGACTCCACCGGTGATATTCGCGGTGAGACCGGTCGTGGCCGGGGTTAGGGCCACCATGAGTGCGGCCACGGCCACTCCGACCACCGCCATGATCTGGTATGCAGTGAAGGCCCCTTCACCCCGGTAATCGGCGCGGAACTGTTCAGAGATAACCCGCCATCCTTGGGTTATCGTGAGGGTGAGCAGCGCCGCCGCGGCGAAGCGGAGCGAGAGGTAGAGGTAGAATCCGGCCACCGCGGTCATGAGGTAAATCGCCGAGGTCACTGCCTGAATGGGGAGGAGCGGCACTCCTTCCAGCTTCCCGGCGTAGACCGCCTTGCGGGTGGCGCCGTAAAAGGTGAAGGTCCGGTGTCGGAGTAGCCGCCGGACGGTCGGAGTGCAGTCGGCCAGCGGTTTGCCGTAACAGCAGCCGAAACTGATGCAGGCAAGCCGACCGATCCCTTCGCCCAAGGCGTAGGCCACCGCCAGGGCCGCCAGGGCCGGGACAAAGGGGATGGCGGCGCCGGTGAGGGGGGCGATGACGGCGTTGAGGGCAAGAATTAACGGATAGAGGAGGATCAGTCCGGTAAAGGCGGCCCCCCCCACAGTGAAGGTGTGGGCCTTCTTTTCCACGGCCAGGGCGATAAGTTTGGATGAGGGAACGCAGATGAGGAGTATGCCGACGGTGAGGAGTGTTGCCATGAACAGGGGGATGCCGATGGACCCCATGAGCGCCAGAAAGACGATGGCGGCGACCTGATAGGCTGTGGCGCTCAACGCTCCGTACCAAGTGAGATTGAGCCCCCGCCAGGAATCGCTGCCCACCTTTTCCAGGGGGGCCGAGGCGATGATCTGCCACCGCTCCCGGGGGAGGACAATGACACCCCAGAGGAGTAGCGAGACGGAGAGCAGGCCGAGGGCCAGGGTAGCGACGAAACTGTTCATATGTTACTCCTGTTTCCGTGGTGAGCCTTCTATTCCGGCAGGGCGATGATGGAGCGGACTTTGACCTGGGTCTCCGCCAGGGGGAGGCCGAAGCCGAGGGTGAAGCGGCTCTGCACTTCCCCTCTCCTCTGGTTGAGGAGCAGATCGTCGCTGAAACGGACTTTCCCTTTCTGGAACAGGAGAATGGTCGTGCTGCTTCCCGGGCGGAAAAGACTCTTGGGGACCCCTTTCTTGAGCATCATCCCCACATTCACTTGGCGGGGCGCTTCGTAGCCACGCTCGCAGTAGCGGTGCTCCACCGAGCCGATCATGAGCGCCGCCACCTCGATCATCGCCACCAGGCCGATCCCCGATCCTCCGGGGAAATCCGTATTGATAATCGTCACCGTTCTCCGGTTGCGGGAATAGGGGGTAGCCACCTCCACCACGGCCAGGGGGTTGCATGAGTGGTACTCCCCCGCCAGTTCGTAGATGTCCGCTACTCTCCCCGCCACCGGGGTATGGTTGTAGTGGTAGAGTTCCGGGGTGAGTCTGCAGATGGCCGCGTCGCACTCCCGGAAGGAGGGGAGCCAGAAATCCCTCCCCAGGAGCTCTTCCAGGGTAAAGAGCTTCCCCTTGAGGAAGAGCGCCGATTGTCGGGAGCAGGAGCCGACAACCATCCGGGCATCGGCGGGAGAGACAATGGCGTCCGGTTCATCCGGCAGGGGTCGGCAGCTTTCGTAACGAATCTTTCGCTCAAAGATCCGGCGGGGAGTGGAGAGGAGATCCGGCGGGTCGAGGCATTCGCTCAGGTCGATTCCCACCTCCTTTAGGAAGTTTGCACCTCCGGTAAGCCTTCCCCCCAGGAATAAATCATAGTTAACGAATCCCAGGATACCGCTCATCCTCCTGCCCGTGGCGGCACGGAATAGGGCCGGCGCCTGTTCCCGAACCCGGCAGTAAAGGAAACGGATGACCTGGTCCCAGTAGAGGCGCTCATTGAGCAGTTCGCCGGTTTCACGTCGTATGTATTGATGGATCGTTGGCGCCGCTTGGGTCACGCTGGTGCTCCGTTTTTCCTTCGTTGAGGTGGACCAGGATGAGGAGCAGGTGGATCAGACCGGCCAGCTCTTTCTCCGGGAGACGGTCGGTGAGGAGTTCCCGACGAAGAGGAGTGAAAAACTCCAGAAGCCCTTTTCCCTGCAGGAGTTGTCGCAACGCCTCCCTGGTTTCCTGATCCGGCTGAATACCGCCGCTCTCAATCCGCCGTAGCTCCTCCTCCAGCATCTCCAGGGCCTCCTCCAGGTGACGCCCCCGGAGAGTGCCCCGATAATAGCGCTCCGCCGCCAGGTTGAATTCCGTTCCGGAGAGGGTCAGGGGACTCCGGGCGCCGGCCTCCTTGCAGATCCCGGAGGTGAGCCGACCGGCGGTGGAGCGTTCACGGGGTGAGACCAACCGCGCCTCCAGGTCGGCCATGCTATCTTCCAGTTGCAGATTTTCGATGAGATCGGCGCCGTCGTTGCGAAGTACGGCCAGCAGGGCCAGTCGATACGCCTCCGTGGGAACCCGGAGATAGTCGGGGTAGCGCCGGCTGCTCCTGACCCCTGCCGTCTTCCGGACCACGGCCATGAGTATGGGGTTACGGTTGTCGTTTCTCACGTAGAAGGTGGGGATGCCGGCGGCCACGGCGAAGATGATCTGCCGTCGTTCGCTCTCCATGAAGGGATCGTCGGGGATACCGTCATGGGTGATGGAACCGGTGGCGATGTACTGCAGCGCCAGGGAGGTGAGGAGGTTCTGGAGCCCGGCGGCGCCGGCCAGGTCGGAGGAGAGGCTCTCGAAGAGGCTGTAGTGACGTCCCTCGAAGCCGGAAAAACCGATGACCTGCTGTTCCCGGAGCTTGCAGAACTGGTAGAGCGCCATCCGCCGGTCGAACACTCCCAGGTCCGCCAGATCCTGCTTAAGGCGCTGGTCGTTTCCCGGGATACCGTTCAGGGCCGGGCTTTTCTGGGTGCTCTTCAGCGCCACCAGATAGTCGATGAGCCGGAAGTCGGTGACGAAATCCCCCTTCAGGCCGAAGGCTCCGCTCACCCCCCGGTCCAGCCAGGGAGGCCCGAAGGGGGTTACGGGGCGACCGAAGATCTTGATCCTGGCCTTCTTCTGCCAGCGGCGCCAGAGCATCCGGAGGTGCGTGTAATCCAGTTCGTGGGGGAGGTACCCCAGGACCTTCTCCGGGTGGAAGTCGGCAAAATCCAACCGATAGGGGGCGGCGCTGTAACTTCCCACGAAGAGCGGGAGAAACTGCTCCATGATCTTGATGACCAGGTCTCCCACATACTTCTCGCAGCGGGGTGCTCCGGCCGGGTCGGCGCGGTGACGCGCCCCCAGTCTGAGGCTCCCCATGCTCAGGTGGGTGCCGTTATTGGCCAGGCTGATGGTGGAGGTCGTGGGGAGGACGATGAGATTGTGGCGGAGGATTCCTGCCTCGCGGAGCTTGGCCACGGCGTTGAGTTGGCTCCGGCTGAGGATCTCATGGCAGAGGTGCATATAGGCATGTTTTTCCTCTCCACGGTCCCACCCCGACAGGCAGGGATTCATGAAAAGTTCCCGGTAAAAGGAGTCGGAGATGATCGTATTGAGCCGGCGTTGCCGAACCGGGGGATGGGGCGAGAAGAAGACCCTGGCTTCCTGCCCCAGCTCCTTCAGTCCGAAGGCGTCGTTGGCGTAGGCGACGAGGAGTTGGGTCATGAGATAGCGCCGGGCCGTTTCCCGGGCGATCCCGCGGCCGGCGGGCTCTCCGATGGGGGTGGTGACGACCTGAAAGGAGTGGGTTTCGGGGGAGGTGTTATCGCTGAGGAAGTGATCCCTGATCCGGTCCGCCACCGAACGGAGGAGCGGATGTAGATTACGGGCGCCCCCGGTTACCTGGGCGAGGGTCAGGCGGAGGAGGTAGCTCAGCGGCACTCGAAGCCACTCATCGCCATCATTCCGGAAGATGAAACGAGCCCGATCACTCCGGTATCCAGCGTCGGGATTGCTCCGTTGCCGCAGCAGGTCCCGGTCCAGCAGCTCTGCTGCCCGTTCTCCCAGCCGGTTCAGGGGGAAACGGACCCAGCTGTTGTCCCAGAGCTGTTCCGTGTTGGAGCAAAGGAAACGTTCCAGATCGGTGACGGCGCTGCCGGGGAGCTCGCCGGCGGCGGCTCGCCGGAGGATGTTGGCGAAGTAATTGGACTGCTCCATGGTGAGCGGCAGATCCACCGTTTCACGACTCCCCATCACCACGGCCTGGAGTTCCGTTTCGGAACCGGTTGTGGTATCGCCGGCGGTGAAGGGGAGTCGATCCGGCAGAAGGGTTGACGCCACCCCTTCTACCCCCAGGTAGTTTCTGATCTCCCCCAGGGTCGGAGGGGAGAAGCGAGAGGGGGGGATGAGCCGGTGATCCGGGGAGGTGGTGGCGCCATGTTCGATCATGGCTCCGTTGTATCTGATGTATATGGGGAGTTGCAGGAGAGATGGTTGAGGGGAGGTAAAATTGCAAGTTTACACGATCTTTACCATTTGTTCACAGAATCTTCTCCTTACCCTGATAGCTTTCTTGCAGTATGAGCTGACAAACCACCCTAAGGAGCGTCGGAATGACCTACTACAACAATAGCCCGCTGGTGAGAGGATTGGACAGGTACTCCTTTTCCGAGGTTAAAGTCCTGACTCAGGAAGAGGTCAACCGTCTGGTCCAGGAGAGGAAAGTCACCCCCATCGCCGAGATCAAGTACGAAAAAAACAGCGGCAGAATAAGCAGGCCGAAACATTGGATGCAGTACATACTGTAGGTCGTAACGACGTTCCACCCGGCCCCCGGATTGCGGACTACCCCACCAACACCTCCTTCATGGCCAGATTGGCGGCTGCTGCCAGGGAGGGATCGAAGAGGGTCCCCATTCCCGCCGCCACCTTTTTGCTCAGCTGGTATTTGGCGTCCCGCCCGGTCAAACCGGAGTAGCTGTTGTCGATGAAGCTGGCCAGATGGATGATTCGCGCTCCCAGCGGAATCTCTTCTCCGGCCAGGCCGTCGGGAAATCCGCTTCCGTCGAAACCTTCATGATGATGACGGATGAGACGTCCGATTCCCTGCAGCTCCTCGACGATGTCGATGGTCTCCTGCCCCCTCACCGGGTGGCTCCGGTACTCGATGACATCGTCGCCGCGCAGCAATTCGGCGTTGTTACTCCCCAGCACCCGATCGGAGACGCCGATGAGTCCGATGTCATGAAGGAGCGCCGCATTCTTGATCTCTTCGCTCTGGGGGAGTTCCAGGCTCTTGGCCATGGACGCCGCCAGCGCGGCCACGCAGCGGGAATGCCTGCTGAGCCGGTGGTGGCGCTGACTCAGCAGGTCGGCCAGGAGGGAGATGATGGCGTTACCGTTTTTCTGGCCACGGCCACTCTGCCGGTGGGTCTCTTCAAGCTGTTTGCGGATCGTTGCCGATTGTTGCAGGACTCGGGACTTGAGGTTGGCGTTCCACTCCTCCAGTTCGCTTTTCTGCTGCACTATCACCGCGTTCAGGCGAATATTCTGCTGCAGCAGTTCATAGCGCTGCACCCCTTCCCGTACGGTCAGCAGCAATTCCTGATCATCCCAGGGCTTGGTGAGGAAGCGGCAGGCCCCCCCCTGGTTGATTGCCTCGATGGCGGAGCTCATCTCCGCGTGTCCGGTCAGGATCATCTTGGGGGAGTCCGGGGCCAGTGGGGCGGCGGCACGGAGAAATTCCGTGCCGTTCATTCCCGGCATCCGCTGGTCGCTGAGGATCAGGCCGATGTTCCCGGTGCTACTCAGGATGGACAACCCCTCCTTGCCTGAAGAGGCGGTCAACACCTGAAACGGCTCCTTGCGGAAGAGTCGGGCCAGCGCCTTGAGAATGTCTTCGTCGTCATCAACGCAGAGAATGGCGAGGGGGTGATCCGGCGGGGTCTCGCCGGGGGGGGGCTGGGGGGAATGCTGAGTCATGCCGTTTCCTTGGGGGTGCAGGGTCGTGATGTCGGCTACCATTATTCATAGGATCACTGCTGTCGAACCGAGATTCGTCACGGTGGCTGAAATCCGGGTAGCACGTCCGATCCTCTACCTTTTCAGGGCTAAAATCAAGCGCTTTTGGTCGTGGGGTCCGCTACGGTCCGATAATCGTTCCACGGCGGGTAGTCATGGTACTTTTGCACAACGTCAACTCCACTGAAACAATGGGGGTGTATGTTCTATTGCCAAATGTCCCCGATGTCTGTATGCTTTCCCACCCGATACCATTTTAGCGAAAGGCCTTAGCCATGCCGCAGCTCCAGACCCCCTATTATCTCATCGACGAAACCCGGCTGCAAAAAAATCTCGAAATCATCGGGCTGATCCGCCGGGAGTCGGGAGCGAAGTCGGTCCTCGCCCTGAAATGTTTTTCCACCTGGTGCGTCTTCGATCTCATGCGCCAGTATCTGGACGGAACCACCAGCAGCTCGCTCTTCGAGGCCAGGCTTGGCCGGGAGAAATTCGGCAAGGAGGTTCATGCCTACAGTGTGGTCTGGTCGGCCGAAGAGATAAACGAAGTTCGGACCTTTGCCGACAAGGTGATCTTCAATTCCGTATCCCAGTTGAATCTGTTTCATGACCGCGTGGAGGGGGTGAAGATCGGGCTGCGGGTCAATCCGGGGATCAGTTATTCCCACTATGACCTGGCCGACCCCGCACGACGCTATTCGCGGCTGGGAGTACGTGACGAAGAGGAGCTCCGGCGGGTGTCGCACATGATCAGCGGGATGATGTTTCATTTCAACTGCGAAAACGACGACGTGGAGAACATCGCCGCCGCCCTGGAGCAGATCGGCACGAAGTACGCTTCCACTCTGGAGAAGATGGAATGGGTCAGTCTGGGGGGAGGGATCTTCTTCACCAAGGAGGGGTACCCGCTGGAGCGTTTTTGCGGGATACTGAAGGAGTTCAGCCAGCGCCACGGGGTGCAGCTCTATCTTGAACCGGGAGAGGCGGCCATCACCGGTTGCACCGAGCTGGTGACGACGGTGCTGGACCTGGTTCATAATGAGGTGGATATCGCCATCATTGACGCCTCCATGGAGGCGCACCTGCTGGACCACCTCATCTACCGGACCAATCCCAGGATCTCCTCTCCCGCTGCCGGAACCAACCCGGTCATGATCGCCGGCCGGACCTGTCTTGCCGGGGACATCTTCGGGAGCTACGATCTGGATCGCCCGTTGAAGGTGGGGGATGAGGTGCGCATTGCCGATACGGCGGGGTACACCATGGTGAAGAAAAACTGGTTCAACGGCGTCCCCATGCCCTCCATTGCCGTGCGGCGGCTGGATGGCAGCGTGGAGCTGGTGCGGAGTTTCGGTTTTGACGATTACTGTAGCAGTCTATCATAAGGAGAGAGGGAGAGCATGCAAAAGAACGTACTGATAATCGGGGCAGGGGGTGTGGCCCATGTCGCGGCCCACAAGGCGGCCATGAACAACGATGTCCTGGGTGACATCTGCATCGCCTCGCGGACGCTGGACAAATGTGATGCCATTATCGAGAGCATCAGCCGGATGGGGCATCTCAAGGATAAGAGCCGCCGTCTCTATTCGGCGCAGCTGGATGCGCTGGATATTCCGGCCACGGTGGAGCTGATCCGGACCACTAATTCCGACATTGTCATCAACCTGGGTTCGGCCTTCCTCAATATGTCGGTGCTGGAGGCCTGCATGGAGACCGGCGCGGCGTATATCGATACCGCCATCCATGAAGATCCGGACAAGGTTTGCGAAGAGCCCCCCTGGTATGCCAATTACGAGTGGAAGCGGAAAGAGCGGTGCGATCAGAAAGGGGTGACTGCTATCCTGGGAGCCGGTTTTGATCCGGGAGTGGTCAATGCCTATTGCGCTCTGGCGGTGAAGCGGTACTTCGACACGGTGGACACCATCGACATCCTGGATGTGAACGCGGGGAGTCACGGCCGTTACTTCTCCACCAACTTCGACCCGGAGATCAATTTCCGGGAGTTCGTCAAGGTCTGGACCTGGATCGATCGTCAGTGGAAGGAGTTTCCCACCCACTCGGTGAAGCGGATCTACGATTTTCCCGTGGTGGGGAAACAGCCGGTCTACCTGAACGGCCATGATGAGCTTCACTCCCTCTTCAAGAACATCGACGCCAACAGCATCCGTTTCTGGATGGGATTCGGCGATCACTACATCAACGTCTTCACGGTGCTCCGGACTCTGGGCTTTCTCGACCATCTCCCGGTGACCCTTACCACCGGTCAGGAGGTTGTGCCGCTGAAGGTCGTCAAGGCCCTTCTCCCCGATCCCATGACACTGGCCCCCGGCTACACGGGAAATACCTGCATCGGCAACTTCGTCAAGGGATGGAAGGATGGGAAAAAGCGGGAGGTGCTGATTTTTCAGGTTTCCGACCACAAGAAGTGCTTCGAGGAAGTTGAGTCCCAGGGGATCAGCTACACGGCGGGAGTCCCGCCGGTGGCGGCCGCCATGCTGGTCGCTTCGGGAGAGTGGGACGTGAAGAAGATGGTTAACGTGGAAGAGCTTGATCCCGAGCCGTTCATCGCCATTCTCGACCGGATCGGCCTCCCCACCGAGGTGCTGGAGATCAAGCCCGACAGCAAGCACTCCTTCAACGGCACTGTCCGGGAGCTGGAGGAAGAGTTGGCCGATTCCACTGCCACGGTGACGGTATCGGCGGCGAACCCCATGATCGCCCTTGACCCGACCAAACAGGGGAAGGTCAAGCAGAGAAAAGATAAGTCGGAATCGGGAAAAGAGAAGAAGTCGGAGAAGAAAAAGAAGTAAAAGGTTCCTCTTCACCGGGGAGATAGCAGACAAAAAAGCCCGCGAAAGCGGGCTTTTTTGTCT
>CAIUUR010000212.1 GCA_903902345.1 uncultured Geobacteraceae bacterium
GATCTACAAAAAAGCGCCCTGGTGAAAGGGCAAGGAGAGCTGGAACTGTCGTATCGGAAAGGTCAGTATGATCAAGGGCTGGTTGATACTCGGAGTTATTATGCCGAAGAGCAACAGGTTGCCCTGGCGGCGGCGCAACGCGAATTTGATAACGCTTCCGACTACCTTAATAAGGTTGCTGCTTTCCGGGACATGGTGTTGAAACAACGCAAGGGCAATACCGATAACGAAGAATATCTGAAGGCGGACGCGGATTATCAAAAGGGGCTTGAAACACTTCAGAAAACGGAACTGGAATACGGTAAAACCTGGCTTAAAACGGAAAGCGATAAGATCAACGCTGTCAAAGCGCTGGAGCAGGAATCCCTGAAGCTGGGGGCGGAGGATCTGGACCGGCAGGGGCGCTATCTGGACGCGGAGAAGATGCGGCAAAACGCCGAGATGCAGTCAGTAGCCATGCTTAAACTGGCGGCGGATGATAAAAACGGCTATGCCCGGAAAGAACTGGAGTGGCAGGGGAAGTTGACTGACGCCGAGATGAAGGATGTGGCAGCCGTTAAGAGTATGATGGACGCCGAGAACTCCCTGCAGGACGAGAGAGACAAGCTCAACGGGGTGGATCAGACAAGCCTTGATCTGCGAAATAAGCTTCGTGACGGTTTGCAGGCGTCCTTATCGTTGACATTCCAACTGACCGCCGCAGAAAACGCTCGCAATACGGTTAAGATAAGACAACTCCAGGCGGAGATCGACAAGCAGAATGAGCTGAATAAATCTAACTCCACCGCTTATGATCTGGAACTACGCAAAAACCTGCGGAGCGGAAGCACTGTCGGCTTGGTCTGGAATGAAAGCAAGAAGAACTATGATCAGATTTCCAAAGATAGTTGGAAAAATCAGAATACGTATGTGGCTGATTCCCAATTGACGGGCCAGGCATCGTCAGGAGTGAGCGCCACTACTCCCGGCGCAAATAACGTCAACTCTCCGTTCGGCGCATTCTCGGTCAACTGGGGAAGCACGGCTTCATCAGCGGCATCGACTGCGTCCACTCCTGCCAAGGATTATGTCCAGGGTGGTAATAAGTTCTCTGCGGATGGAACGTGGCTTGGCGCTTCGTATGCCACAGGGACCCCCTATGTGCCCGAGACCGGTCTGGCGCTTATCCACCAAGGAGAACGGATCATCCCCGCGGATCAGAATAAGACAGGCTTCGGCGGCATCACCATTGCCGGGGATATCGTCATCAATGCCGGGACAACCACTGATCCACGCTTGCTGGCCCGGCAGCTCTATGGCGAGTTGCAGCAGTTGGGGGCGAGGTACCGGCAATGATACCGATTCGCTACATTCGTGACTGGCTGGACCGGAACTCACAATCACAGAATAATAACTGGATTGAGATCAAGGCCATTATCCCCGATGGTACCAACGTCGCCCTGGGTAAAGGAGTGACTCCGTCCCTGTCAGGGTCCGGCAATCCGGCATTGGTCACTGATGGGGATATTACGTGCATCTCCGGTATCACAGGCACTCAGTTTTATATATCCGGGCCCGTACCACCGCAAAGTGTCACTATCGATTTGGGATCAGTGCACATGGATGTCCAGAATATCATAGTATGGCATTGGTACAGTGACGCCCGCACCTACCACGGCACCAGGACCGAGATATCAACGGATGGAGTTAACTGGCTGCCGTTGTTCGATTCCGCCGTTTCCGGTGAATATGTGGAGACGGTATCGGGGCACATCATCCCGCTCTCTACTGACCTGGCCGTGGCGCATGGTGGCAATTACTTTCCTTTCGGGTTCGTGGCGGTGGAGGGCTATTTTCTCCCTTCAACTCTGCCGGAGAGACCGACCAGCATGCCGGTGTATAACCAGGCTACGGCTCGTTCCGCCGGTGGGGTGGGTTTCGGTTATAGCCCGGTGCGGTTTGATCGTTCGCTTAATATCCACTGGACACGGCTAACTGATTTCGACACGATTCGCCTGACAGAGTTTTTCGCCACGGTGAAGGGGATGGCTGCCGATTTTACCGTATTCGATGCTCCGGGAGCTGTCGGCTACGTGGCCGGATTTGCGACGCCAAAGCTGGATATTGTGGATCGCGTCTATGGACTAAAAGAGGTTTCGCTCTTCCTACGGGGGACACCCAATGTCTGACACCTACACAATTACCGCTTTATCTCCGTCTGACACGTTCAGTTACGGCCTCGCAGCTCCGGCAACTATTGCCTGCCGCTCCATCCGACCGTTTTCCGCTCCGGTGTCTCTACCCCAGACATCCGGTATAGACTCCGATGGTAATCTGTATGTATACGGTCATGGTGTTACGACCCGTCCGGTGGCGCTGGTGTTTCCCCGGGTGACCGCCGTGGAACTGACGGCATTGCAAACGTTTTTCATTCAGACCGTCTCCGGGGCCCGGTATCAGTTCAACTGGATTGATCCGGCTGGTGTTACTCATAGTGTGCGGTTGTCATCGTGGAAGTGGTTACAGGTATCTCCATCTCGGTATCGGGTCGATATTAATCTGGAGGAAACACTGTGAAGGATTTTTCCGCAGTACCGGGGTTTCAGGCAGAATTGGTGAAACGTCGGGGGTCCGAACCGATCTGGATTTTCCAGTTACAGCCCCCAGCATTGACTAATTGCGCTGCAGCTTCCAACGGAGGAACGGCTGCAGCGTCATCATCATACACTGGACTGCCGGCAGCCAACGCCATAAACGGGGACAGATCCGGAGTCGGATACTGGAACGACAATACATCGGGGTCGTTCCCGGACACGGTAACTATTACCTTTTCTAAAGTTCAGATCATCAGCGCAATAAACGTTTTCAGTGTCCAGGATACGTACGTATCGCCGTCTGAACCGACATCATCTATGACCTTCAGTTTATTCGGGGTGACATCCTTTGATCTCAGCTATTGGAGTGAGCCGTTATCGTCATGGGTTCTGATACAGTCCATTACCGGTAACAATCTTGTTTGGCGTAATGTATCGTTCGCTCCGGTAACCACCACCCAAATAATGATCAACATTACGGAAGCATTGGGTGGTTATGCGCGCCTGGCTGAAATTGAGGTCTGGACATCCCCCGCGTTTGATTCGAAATACATCAGCGACATCCCCGCCACCATTTCCGGTTGGCAAGCATCTCCGATTGCTACCCTGCCATGGGTGGCAACATGGGGGCAAATCACGGAGCAGGTAAGCGGCAGCCTGAATGAAATACGGATAGCTGATTTCTCCCTCTCTCTTATCGCCGACCCTGATGATGCCGACAACATTAACAACCTCGCCGCGACCCATAATTTGGAGGCTTCACCCTGTTCCCTGTTTCTCTGGTTCATGGGGCTGAATGCCGCAACCGACCCGCCACAGGAATTCTATCGCGGCTACATCCGCGACCTTGCCACCAGCGACGGCGGAATGACCTGGCAGTTGACCCTTGAAGATGAGTCGGCGCGGCTCTCGGGTAACTACGGAGAGGTGCTGACCCAGGAAAAGTACCCCAATGCACTGCCGGCGCACGTCGGTCGTTTTTTACCGATAGTTTTCGGAACGGCTAAAAATATCATGCCGCCGATTGCCAAAGCGTTTGGCGGGATCAATTATTACCTCTTCGGCTGTCCGTTGTCGTCCATCGGAACTGTCGTTTATGCCGACGGTACGGTACCTGCCGGGTTATCGTCCTCTCTCGCCAATTCTAGTTTTGGCGGTAATGCCACCATTCAATGTGCTGCCACTACGGCAAATGCGGTAATGGGCACGGCGAATGCAACCTATCGCGCCGACGCAACCGCCAGAATTTATAACGGAACCTATACCGGAGCGTGGGCGCAAGTGGACTCCTGTGTGGACGCTTCAGACACCACCTTCTCTTGGATGACAACTACCTTAGGGACAATGACGTTCACCTACGCCTTCCCTCCAGGAGCCACGAGCGCAAAGGTTCGGATCAAGGTGTATTCCACTGTTAATTTTTCTCTCTACACGGAAATAAACGGTACACCTCATACCTACAATTCCGGAGCGGTAGCCAACGGCACAGTCATCGATACCGGGTATTATACCAGCACGGCCATAATTGCCATGCGGATGACGGTAATAATCCCCTCTGCTCCGTCGGGGAGTTATTTCTACATATACGCTACATGGGCTGATTATATCTATCCGGTGCAAACCGGGACCACCTACGCACCGCAGCCGACGGACATTATTTGTCTGACGGCGACACGTGACGTTACCTCCACCCCGTCGATAGTGACGTTGGTACCGGTAACGGTTGCGAATATGGCGGCGGCCAACGTAGCCAATGAAGCATCTGCCAGAGATGGTAATCCCGACACATATGCGACTCTGACGAGTAATGGCGCCAATTACTGTTTAATCACATACTCCATTCCCTGGGACACCCGCCTGTTAATTCCACTCAAATTCCGGGCATGCGCAACGATTACCAGCGCCGGGGTTACTTCCGGTGTTCTGCAGGCCGTATGGATCGGAGATACCTCCACAGCTGCACCGGTAATCCATCCTCCGGCAAATGCGAGCAGCGCAACATTTCAATCAGGGTGGGCAACTCCACCCGCTGGGTACCAATCTTCCATTACGTTGTATGTGGGGTTCACTAATACCAATACCACGATGCATATCCACGAAGCGTGGGTTGAGGTTATGAGAGTTGACTCTCTAAACGCGCCTGACGATTTCTCCACTCTGCTCTTGGGATCAACGGTTAACGGCACCTGGTCGGCTCTCCCTGCCAGCTATCAGGCCAATGGCGCGATCACGGAGTCGAAGCAGGTTATCGATCATCTTGACTATCTTGCTTTTCAGTTTCGTTGTTGGTTCAGGATATCGTGCGGAGTGGCGAGGATGATCTGGAGGCCGGACGTGCTGATACCTGATCCCACCGTTCGACCGGGTACAGTTATCCCCTGGTCAACCATCGCGGCGGTTCGCGCGGAGTCGGGAAGGCCGATGTGGAATCGGAAACGTGCACTGAAAACGGATGTAGTCAACGCGATAACGCTTAGATACGGGCGTGATTATTCGCTTACTGGAGATTCGGCCTACAGCAAAATTGCAAGTGCCACTGATGCGAACAGCATCAGTGATTTCGGCAAACTCTCACGCGATGAACTGTTTAAATTTGATTTCTGTTCGCAGGATCAGCATGCTCAGTCGGTGCGTGATTTTTATCTGGGAGAACTCAAAAATAGGTATTGGCTGGAGGAACTCTCGGTGTACCTGGATCAAATAGCCCTTGAGTTCGGGGACGTGGTGACGCTGCCGGATGGCAGGATCGGCACGGTGGTGAGTGTCGGCATTCAGCCGGGGAGTATCGATCAAATGGATCGGATAAATGTGACGGTGATGGTGTAGCGAATGAAAGAACACATGATCGACCTGCCGCAATCAAGCGCTTTCCCAGCAGGACGGAGTTCGATTTAATTGAGAGGCTGTGAGGGCGCAAAAAAGTGCGCCCACCCAGCACCCACCCCTGTTGTTGAACACAAAAAAAGGGATTCAGCAATTAGCTGAATCCCTTGATTTTTTTGGTTGCGGGGGCAGGATTTGAACCTGCGACCTTCGGGTTATGAGCCCGACGAGCTACCAGACTGCTCCACCCCGCGTCACTCAACCTTTATACCGTATCCCCTTTCCGGTGTCAACACTTTTTATTCAAAAGCGTGTTGACTTGCCACGGGTAAATCCGTACTATCCAAAAACCATGATCGAAACAGTAAACGCGGTACCAAAGGGACTCTATCTGGAGACGTTCGGTTGCCAGATGAATGTCAGTGATTCGGAGAAGATTGTCTCCCTGATGAGTGGGCTCGGGTATCAACCCGTTACCGACCCTGCTCAGGCCGACCTCATCCTTCTGAATACCTGCAGCGTGCGCGCCAAGGCCGAGAGTAAGGTCTACGACTACCTGGGCCGGCTCCGCCTCAGAAAACTTAAGAACAGTCGCCTCATCATCGGGGTGGGGGGGTGCGTGGCCCAGCAGGAGGGGGAACGACTCCTCAAGAGGGTCCCTTATCTGGATCTGGTCTTCGGCACCCATACCCTTCATCTGTTGCCGGATCTGGTCCTGGCCGCCCAGCGGGGTGAGCGGTGCTCCTCCACCGATTTCATTGATACCGAGACCAGACTGAATCTTTTTCCCCAAGCTGCAGATACGGGAGAGATGACCCGGTTTGTCACCATCATGCAGGGGTGCGATAACTTCTGCACCTACTGTGTCGTCCCCTATGTGCGGGGTCGGGAGATCAGCCGGCGCTCCGCCGAGATTCTCGGCGAAATCCGGGAGATGGCAAAGCGCGGGGCGCGAGAGGTCACGCTTCTCGGACAGAATGTCAACTCTTACGGGGTGAAGAGTCCTGACGAATGTCATTTTGCGGATCTGCTCCGGGAGATCGCCGCCATGGAGGGGATTGAACGGCTACGCTTCACCACGTCCCATCCCCGTGATATCTCTCCTGAACTGATTGCCTGTTTTGCCGATTTACCCAAGCTCTGCGGCCATATTCACCTCCCCGCCCAGTCCGGTTCCGATGCCATTCTGGAGCGGATGAACCGTGGGTACAGTCGTGGTGAATACCTGGCAATGGTAACGGCGCTCCGGCGTGCGCGGCCGGGTCTGGCGGTAACAGGGGATATCATTGTCGGGTTTCCCGGCGAGACCGATGCCGACTTTGACGCAACCCTTTCGCTTCTTGATGAGGTGCGATACGTTGACCTCTTCTCCTTTGTCTATTCGGAACGTCCCGAGACCGCCGCAGCCGGCTTTCCCGGTCAGCTTTCCCGCGCAGTCAAGCAACAACGGTTGGAGCGGCTCCAGCTTCGCCAGAGGGAAATCACCCGGGAAATCTGTGATGCTCTGGTGGGAACGATACAGCGAGTTCTCCTGGAGGGGGTCAGCAGACGGGGTGACCAACTCACCGGTCGTACCGATGGTAACCGGATCGTCAACGTGGCAGGAGATCCCGGCCTCATCGGTCAGGTGGTGGACGTAAGGATCAGCAGTTCTCTCCCCAACTCGCTTCTGGGCGAACTCCTTTAAGTGGTGATCCATGTATTGTGAAATGACTATCCACGGTTTCGGTCTTGATGCGGCAACGCGGCTTCCGGTAATCATCCTCAACGATGCCGCTGACCGCAAGGTTCCTCTCTGGCTCAATGCCGGCGACCTGGTTCCCATCGCCACGGATCTCATCGGCAGGGAGTTGTCGGGGGGGAAGGAATCAGTGGACCTGGTGCAGGCGGTCCTTCGTAACCTCTCCCTGACTCCCGACCGCCTCTACCTGGACGAACAGGATGATGGCGGCTACCGTGCGACCCTGCATCTCTCCAGCCCCGAGGGGGAAAAGGTCATGCCGTTGGCCACCCGGGAGGCGATCCTCATGGCGCTTCGCTACACCCTGCCGGTCATGGTCTCCACCCTTCTTCTTGAGCGGCTCACGCTTCCCACGGGGGTCTCCGATCGGGCGCCGGGGGAAGAGATCGTGTCGTCGGACGATCTCCTGGAGAAGCTCGATCCCAAGGAAATGGGGAAGTACCCGATGTAAAACAGGTTGAGGTAAAGGTAGAGGTAGA
>CAIUUR010000213.1 GCA_903902345.1 uncultured Geobacteraceae bacterium
GCTCTCCACCGGGGTGAGGCCCGACCTGGGGGTAAAGATCTTCGGTAATGACCTGAATATTCTCAAGGATCTGGCTCTTCAGGCCGAGACGATCCTCAAACCGATACCCGGAGCCGTCGACGTGGTGGCCGAGCGGGTCACGGGGGGGAACTATCTGGATATTGACATCGACCGGGAGGCGGCTGCCCGCTACGGGGTTAGCGTCACCGACATCCAGGATGTCATCGAGACCGCCCTGGGGGGAGAGATGCTCTCCACGGCGGTGGAGGGGCGTAACCGCTTCCCCATCCGGATCCGCTACCTGCGGGATTATCGGGACAACATCCCCGCCATCCGCCGGATCCTGGTGGCCGGCATGGAGGGGGCGCAGGTCCCCCTCTCCCTGGTGACGAAACTGAAGGTCTCCACCGGCGCCCCGGAGATCAACAGCGAGGGGGGACTCCTCCGGTCGCTGGTCTTTCTTAACGTCCGGGGGAGGGACATGGGGGGCTTCGTAACCGAAGCCAAGCAGATCCTGGAGAACAAGCTGAAGCTCCCCCCCGGCTATTATCTGGCCTGGTCCGGCCAGTGGGAAAACCAGATTCGCGCCAAGGCGCGCCTCCGGATGCTGGTACCTGCCGGCATCTTGATCATCTTTATCCTTCTCTACTTCACCTTCCATTCGGCCCTGGAGGCGAGCATGGTCATGCTCTCGGTCCCCTTCGCTCTGGTGGGAGGTGTTTACCTGGTTTCGGCTCTGGGGTACAATCTGTCGGTGGCGGTCTGGGTCGGTTTTATCGCCCTCTACGGCATCGCCGTGGAAACCGGGGTGGTGATGGTCATCTACCTGCACGAGGCATTGGACAAGAAACTGCTCCATGGCCCCTGTATCGAAGGGGATATCTATGATGCCGCCTTTGAGGGGGCGGTCCTGAGGCTCCGCCCCAAGCTGATGACCGTGGCGGTGGCCCTGTTGGGACTGATTCCCATCATGTGGTCCACGGGAACCGGCGCCGATGTCATGAAACCCATTGCCGCCCCCATGATCGGCGGGATGATCTCCTCGGCGGTGCATGTGCTCATCATGACGCCGGTGATCTTTGTGTTGATGAAAGTAAGGGACTTGAAAAAGGGGAGGCTTCACTATTCCGGGATGAAACACTAACCTCAACAAAAAAGGAGAAACAACAATGAAAAGGACAACCGTACTGATCGCAGCGCTTTGCGCCATGGCACTCCCCGTGACCTCTTTCGCCGCCATGGACCATGGTGACCACGGCTCCATGGACAGGGGGCAGGGCGGCCATGCCATGATGGAGATGGGGGATGTGGCGCATCAGGAAGTGGTGGATGGCGTGAAGGCGACATTTAAAGTCATGAGCATGAAAGAGCGGATGAAGGGGATGGAGATGCCCAAGGGAATGAAAGAGACCCATCATCTGGCGGTGGAGTTCCAGGAAGCCAAGAGTGGGAAGGCCCTCACCGAGGGGGAGGTCAAGGCAAAGGTTCAGGGCGCTGACAAGGTTGAGCAGACCAAGGATCTCATGGGGATGCAGGGACATTTCGGCGCTGATTTTGATCTCTCTAAAAAAGGGAAATACGGTGTGATGTGCAAGTTTCAGCTGAAGGATGGCAAGGTCCGCACCGCCAAGTTCTGGTACACTGTCAAGTAGAACTTCTGAAAAAGGATAACGCTCCCGGAGCAAAAGCAGCCGACACAAACAACGGATTTAGCGAAGCGGATACGGTCGGCGTTTCTGGCGCTCAAACCGGTTCCGCTTCGCTTGAGATAGACTCCCTGTTCACTCAACCTGAATAATTTTTCCGTTCAGCGACAGTTCCAGCCCGCTGATCCCTTCCTTGAAGCTGGCGCTCCCCCCTTTGCCCGGGCCGTTTTGCCGGCGGTCCGGATAATACGTCGGTGTTACCTCCAGGGTGTTGTCCGTACGATCTTCCAGGGTAATCTCACGCTCCAGGGCCAGATGATCATAGGGAAGCGCCACGATGATCCTGTGAGAGCCCGCCTTAAGCCGAACGTGGGAGTTGAAGCGACATCGTGTCCCCAGGCCGGCCTCCGGGTTACGATTGGAGAGGAATGACGTATCTTCGGTGACGCAATTCCCTGAAAATTTGAGTGGTTGACCATCCATATTCACCAGGAGTTGGTAATTGGCGGTGCCATGGGAATCTTCTCCCATGGGGAAAGCACCGGCCAGATGGGTTTTGAGGGAGGCCCGTATGGTCAGATCGGCAAAATTCTTTTCCGGAGGTACTGCCGGCGAGATGACGGTGCCGACGTCTCCTCGCAGGGGACTCTCCGCCCGCTTCACAAGCTCCCCGTTCCCCGCGCACCCGGCAAGAACTGTCCCCACAAGAAGTACTGCAGTGATACTTTTCATAACCTCTCCTTTTCATTTTTTTTGAGTTCAAACCAACTGTATACGGACGGAATGATCAGCAGTGTCAGCAGGGTTGAGGTCACCAGGCCACCCACCACAACCGTTGCCAACGGTTTTTGAATCTCGGAACCGGTCCCGCTGGCCAGGAGCATCGGGAGCAGGCTGAAAATAGAGATGGATGCGGTCATCAGTACGGGACGCAGACGATCAGCGGCGCCTCTCCGGATCGCCTCCTGTAACTCAAGACCATCGTCGCGCAGTTGGGATATGCGGGAAACCAGTACGACCCCGTTGAGCACGGCGACCCCGAACAGGACCACAAAACCGACTGATGCCGGCACCGAGAGATACTGCCCGGAGATAAAGAGGGAGAAGATCCCGCCGATGAGGGCAAAGGGGAGGTTGGCAATGACCAGCAGCGCCAGGCGGAGAGAGCGGAACGTGATATAGAGCAGGAGCAGGATTATCCCGATGGCCACCGGTCCGATGATCATCAGCCTGTTCATCGCCCGTTGCTGGTTCTCGAATTGCCCCCCCCAAGTGAGGTAGTAGCCGGAGGGGAGTTTCACCTTCTCCCTGATCTTCTGCTTCGCCTCGGAGACAAAACTCCCCATGTCTCGGCCGGTGACATTCATCTCGATGCCGATCCGTCTCACCCCGTCCTGACGGCTGATCTGTACCGGCCCTTCAATCATCTTCACCTCGGCCAATTGTTCAAGGGGCACGTTGATGCCGGTTTTCGTGGTGATGACCAGATTTCTGATGGATTCAAGAGAGTTACGTTTCTCTTCCGGCAGGCGTACTGTGATGGGAAAGCTCCGGTTTTCCTCGTACAGCTGGGAGGCCGCCTTCCCGGCAACGGCAATTTCGATGACTTTCTGGACATCACGTATGTTCAGCCCGTACCGGGCGATTTTGACCCGGTCGATGTTGACGGTCAGATAGGGCTGTCCTGATATCTTCTCGGCGCTCAGGTCGGTGCCGCCCCGGATGGTTGACAGAACCCTGGCTATCTCTCCGGACTTTTCACTGAGAACGTTGATATCGTCGCCGAACAGTTTCACAATCAGTTGCGCCCTGGTCCCCGCCACCAGTTCGTCGATACGGCACTGGACCGGCTGGCTGAAGCCGAAGGTAATCCCTGCAATGGACTCCAGTGACCGGCGCATCTCGTTGGTCAGCTCTTCCTTTGAGATGTCCCGCTTCCACTGGCTCCTCGGCTTGAAAATCCCCACGTAGCCGGTCTTGTCAGACCCCCTGGGGGCCAGGGCGACCCCGGTCTGTCCGGTACGCCCCACGACGGTATCCAACTCGGAAAATTTCATGAGAGTGGCCGCCGCTCGCTGGTTCACCTCCATCGCCTTGGCCAGGGATACGCCGGGAAGCATGGAAACATCCATATCAAAGGAGCCTTCATCCATGACCGGAATGAATTCAGTCCCCAATCTGCCGGCGAGAAGGAGGGAGGCAACCAGCAACAGTCCCGCCACGCTGAGCACCACCGCTCTTTTCCGCATTGCATACTCCAGCAACGGCAGGTAGAGTCGGTTGGCATGGCTCATGATATAGCTCTCAGCCTCCGGTTGCGGCTTGAGGATCAGGATACAGAGAGCCGGGATGATGAAAATCGAGAGGAAGAGGGAAGCCAGGAGGGCAATGGTGACGGTGACGGCCAACGGCCCGAACATTTTTCCTTCGATTCCTTCCAGGGAGAGGATCGGAATGAAGGTGAGGGCGATGATCAGTTCGCCGAAGATGCTTGGCTTTCTGACCTCCATGATCGCCTTCAGCACCGTTACCGTTCGTGGGCGCCGCTCCCCCTTCTCTTCACTCAGGTGCCGCTGGACGTTCTCCACCTGGATGATGGTGGTGTCGATGATCATCCCGATGGATATGGCCAGCCCCCCCAGGGACATCAGGTTGGCGGTGATTCCCGTCAGCTTCATAACGATGAAGGTGGCAAGGAGGGAGAGCGGCAACGCTATCAAGACGATGATGCTGCCCCGGATGCTGTTCAGCAGCAGGTAGAGTATGACCAGAACCAGGAACGACCCCTCCAGGAGCGCCCTGTTCACCGTCCCCACGCTTGCCTTGACAATATCGCTCCGGTCATAATAGGGAACAATTTTGACGCCATCGGGGAGGAGGTTGTTACCATTAATCTCCTTCACCTTGTCGGCGACCCGACGGACGACATCGCGACTGTTATCACCCCGAAGCATCATGACAATGCCGCCGACACATTCGTCCGTGCCGTTGATCATGGCGGCGCCCGTACGGACAGCCTCTCCGATCCTTACCTGAGCCACGTCACGGAGGTAGGTCGGAGTCCCTCCCTGGGATTTTAGGACGATTGTTTCGATATCGGACACATTTTTGATCAGACCGACCCCGCGGACGATGAACTGGTCGGCGCCCCGTTCCAGGAGGTTGCCGCCGACATTTTCGTTGTTATTGCCGATGGCCGTATGCACGTCATCCACGGTAATGCCGTACTTCAGCAGTTTTTCCCAGGAGACGATAACCTGGTACTCCTTGAAGTAGCCGCCGAATGAGTTGATCTCGTTGACGCCGGCGACGCTCTTCAGTTGCGGAGCGACTATCCACTCCTGAATGGTCCTCAGATTGGTCAGCCAGGCGATCTTCCGGTGCTGTTCCTGGGGCATCTTCCCCTGGAGGGTGTACTGGTAAATCTCCCCCATGGCGGTGCCGATGGGGCCCATGGCGACCTGGACACCCTTGGGTACTTTTTCGCGGGCCTCGGCCAGTCGTTGGAAGAGCAGTTGACGGGCAAAGTAGATATCGACGTTGTCCTTGAAGACGACGGTGATGATGGAGAGGCCGAACTTGGTCACCGACCGCATCTGTTCGACCCCCGGCAGGCCGCGCAGGGCCATTTCGATGGGGTAGGTGACATTCCGCTCGATCTCCACTGCGGAGAGCCCATCTGCATGACTGACCACCTCCACCTGGATGTTTGTCACATCGGGAAAGGCATCGATGGGAAGTTTTGTATACGAATACAGGCCGAGGACGAGGATCAGCAGCGCCAGGAAGATGACCATCCCTTTCTGGCGCAGGGTATAGGCAATTATTTTTTCCAGCATGAAAATCCTCGCTTTTGTTGGATGTAATGATTCATCAGTGGCTCTGGCCATCCGACATTTCACTCTTTTTTAGCTCGGATTTGAGAATGAACGAACCCTGAACGGCGTACTTCTCTCCCTCTTTCAATCCGGAAACGATTTCGACCATTCCCCCCGCGGCACGGCCCGATTGAACAGGGCGGGCCGCGAATTCCACGCCGTTTTCAGTGACGAAGAGAACTTTCAGCCCATCCAGATCCTGAAGCGCATCTTCAGGTACTGCCAGTGATGGCGGCGCATCGGTGGCCAGCATCAGTTCCACCGTGGCGAACATCTCCGGTTTCAGCTTTCGTCCCGGATTGGCTACTTCGATCCTCGCCTTCACCGTGCGGGTGCCCGGATCCACCAGATCCGCGATATAGGTGATGCGCCCCTTCATCTTCATCTCGGGAAAGGCGCCCACGCTGAGGGTCGCCGCCTGCCCACGGTATATCTTGCCCAGATCCTTTTCGTTGACGTCCACCACCACCCAGATTGAGGAAAGGTCGGCTATGGTGTAGAGGCTTTTGGAGGGATCTGCCAGTTCGCCCACGATGGCGTGCTTCTCGGTGATGGTCCCCCCCATGGGTGCCTTGACGTGCAACAACGGCCTTTTCTGATCTTCTCCCTGGAAGTCGGACAAGGGGACGCCGTACAGCGAGAGTCGTTCCTCGTCGGTATGGAGTTCGGTCTGGGTGCTCTTGTATTCGGTTTCCGCTTGCAGGATATCCTTGCGGGCCGCGATCTTCTTCTCCACCAGAGCCTTGATCCGCTCCATGTTCGACTGGGCGAGGGTCAGTTTCGTTTTCGATTGGCGGTAACGGTTCAGCGCTTCACCCAGTTCCACGCTGTCCAGGGTCGCCAGGGCTTGTCCGACAACAACAGTATCGCCAAGAGAGCCCCTGACGCTGACAATCTTGCCGGAGATTCGTGGTGAGAGATGAGCGATCTTGTCGGCGTTGGCTTCCACTTTGCCGGTAACGGTGATGGCGCCGGCCATCCGTTTTTTTTGTGCAGCAGCAACCACCACGCCGCTCTGCTGCTGCACCTTGGCGGTCATCTTCACCGTCTCTTTTCCGCCATGATCGTTATCTCCATCTTTCTTCCCCTTCGCTCCTTCATCCTTGCCGTCGGCGTGGCCTCCCGTTTTTTCTTTCTCCTGCTTCTCGCTGACAGTTCTGTTCTGGGTCGACCGGTAATAGATGCACCCTCCCACGGTGGCGGCGATGACTAGCGAGATTATCAACATGGTGCGGTTCATTGGACACCTCCGGTAACTGCTGTTGCCACGGTAGACTCGAGTTGCACCACCGCTGTTTGCCGGTCGTGGAGCGCCGTCAGGTACCCGTTGTTGACCTCGATAAATTGCTTCTGCTCCTGAATGACCGACAGAATGCCCAACTCACCCAGTTGGTAGGCTTCCTGGGTCAGCCTCAAATTGTCTTCCAGTTGAGTCAGAATGTTGTCCCGGTAGAGGGCCAGCACACTTTCGGCATTCCGGAGAAGCGTGTAGGCCGTTTCCACTTCCCGGTCTACCTGCCCCCGAGCCGAATCGAGTCGGCTTACCGCGGCGATCCGGCGTGCCCGGGCTTCCTGAATCCCCGCCTGATTCCTGTCGAAGAGCGGGATGGGGACGGAGAGCTTCAGACCAATGGAGAGTGACGTATCTCTCCCCTCCAGACCGCCGGTTTCCATACTCGTGGCGTCTCGTCGTAACAGGAGTCCGCCGGTAATGTTCGGGATCCGTTCAGCCTGTGAAAGTTCGATTTCAGCGTCGCCTCTGGCCTTTTCGGCTTCGAGAACCTTGAGGTCGGGACGGTTGCTCCGGGCCAGTTGTTGCAGTTGGGGAACTGATTTTGTCACGTTCGGAGCGCCACGAAGTTCCGCAGTGACGGCTTGCCCGGAAAGGGGGAGTCCGATCAACGCTCCGAGCCTGGCCTGACCCTGTATCCGCTCCTTCACCATAGCGATACGGACCCCTTCGCTTCGCGCCAGTTCCACGTTCATCAGATTGAATTCCAGTTCAGGGATGTCACCAGCGGCCAATCGTTCCTTTGCGATAGAAAGAACCTGACGGTTGAGGGTGATGGAGCGCTCCGCCAGGGCCACACGCAGTTCGGCCAGTTGGAGTCCATACCAGGCTGTTTTTACTTCGCCACGTAACAACCGTTCACGGTCGGCCACCTGCCAGAGAAATGCTTCCAGGTCACGGTTGGCCCTGACGAGTCGTTTGTCCCGCTTCCCCGCCACCGTGAATTCCTGGGAAACAGAGAGCACCAGGCTGTTTTCATGTGGACTTCCGCTCATGATGCCGCTGCTCCCCTCAACATCAAGTGTCGGGTTGGCCGGTAAGGATGCCCTGACTTCAGCCGCCTCGCGAACCCCCTTTTCCAGGCGGAAAGCTTTCAACTCACCGTTATGTTGCACGGCGTACTCCAGTGCCTGGGGCAGAGTTGTTATGGGGGGGGCGGCCTGAATCGACGAAGCGCTCAGTGACCAGGCCAGAGCGAATATAATGATCGTACTGAGGGAAATTGTTTTTTTTCTCAACGTGCGAGCCTCCTTAACGGTAAGAGGTGACGGCGCCAACATACGAAGCGGCTTTGACCACGCATACGCATTGGCGCGAAACAGGAGATGACGAATGTCCGGTGAGGAGTTTCGTTTCCCTTGCAAGGGTGAGACGGCTTGTGGGTGGTGACGGGGTTTAGGCGGTTACGTCAGGGGGGTCGAACAATGAAAGGTGGACTTCGGGGAAATAGAGTGACGGTTCGGCATGAGTGTTGATGATCTCTGATGTAGCAATGGAGATGGAAATGACTGCCGAGGAAAGTGGCGCATGGCAAGGGCAGTCAGAGCAATTGTCATGGCTCGGGTCATGGTGTCCGGCGTCGGGACAGCAGGGGGTCTCCTGTTGGCGGTGGGAGCTGGAGACGCTCTTGCCCGTAGGGGAAGCACACTGCTCATCATCATGACAAACTCCGATCACGGGAGAAAGGAGCATGACAATGAGCATGACGATTGCTGACAGATTGAAGAGTTGTTTGTTTGTTCGGTTCACCGGTTAATCATAATGATAGTCGTGCGCATTTGTCAAGCCGCTTCTCAAAGGATATGCAGGGTGTCGTCGTGGGTGGGGGGGACATACTTACGTTTCAACCCCTGCAAGCTCTGCCGGGTGAAGAGGTTGTCCATGTTCTCGTCGTCAAAGAGTTCCCCCATCTCCGCTTCCAACTGTTCCGGATCGGCGCCAGACTCCAGGCGACGGATTGCTTCCTCCATGGGGCCCAGGTTCATACCGGTGGCGTCGGAGAGTTTGCGCATGAAACGGGCCATGGCCCGGGGGTCGTTTTCATCCACTCCTTCCATATCTCCGGCCAGTGACATCATGGCCCGTTCCATCTTCTCGTCGTCCATCTCCGGCATACCGGGGATCGGCGCCTCGGACTCCTGCCGGTTTTTTGATACCGCGAAGCGCGAGACCTGTCGCTCCAGTTCCGGCTTTCCGCAGCGGGGACAGTCGGGTTGTTTCTCCGTGTTAACCCGGCGGGAGAGAAAGTTGAAGATGGTGTGACAGTCATTGCAATAAAATTCATAGACCGGCATGGTGCGCGCCTCCAGTATTGTGCTGATCTTGTGAACGGATGTAAAGAAACATAAATGTTTAACGGGGCGGGGTCAAGGGAAAAATGAGCTTCGTCCGGGGAGACCGTTCACAAGGATACTCTCAAGGCCTGTCTCTACCCACAGCGCTGTAACCACGAGTTTCACCCCGACGCCCTCGCGGAGTATGAGGACGCAGCTCGATATTATGCAGACTGTTTGAACATCTGGAACGCAATCCCCAATGTCAGTTGAGTGTTCCATTCAGATGAATATAAAGCTTAGGCAGCTTTTTTGTATGTCTCAAGCACGGACAACGCTGCTGGGTCATGATTGAGTAACAGCAGGGCAGTGCTTACTGCCCGGCTGGGCAACACGTCGCCGCTTTCGTATTTCTGGAAAGCCCTCGGGCCGCCGCCGATCAAGAAACCTGCTTGTTCTTGGGAAAGATGAAGTTTCTTGCGGATACGGCGAATTTCTTCCGGCTCCAGCACTCCTTCACACCTAGCCTTAAGGAGATTCAACTTCCGATCAGAAATTTTCATATCTTCACCGGTATGGATGCTTTCCTCTGATTGGTCGCAGTACCAACCGGGCATATCGAAAGTAAGGCTCTCGCCTTTATAGGTAAGAGTCATAGGGTGCACCCCACGATACATAGGTGCTCCTGTTTCCGGACAGATGGGATTAGTCATTGTCTTTCTCCTTGAACGACAACAGCAAGAACTCGGTTATGGTGTCGGCCGTGAACTTTACGTACAGTATGCCTATCGGTGATGGGACATGATACACGTCCTGCCACAACCTGGAATCGGCATAGGCCGTCATGGATTTATAAAAATGGCTGCGCTGCATTGTCTGAATTGTTCCAACAATCTCGACGCGACCATATCCAAGCGAGGCAGCACTACGAATTGCTGGCCCTGTGACGGCAAGCCTTTCGACGGTGGTAAAAGTGGCTTTAAACGCATCAAGATCATATGTTGGTTTTCGCTTTTCGGCCATGATGACTATATACACCATAATGGTGTAATTGGCAAGACGAATGTCATGGCTGACGCACGAACCATGCACCGTGGTCAAACGGGGTCAGCCCTTGAAATGGGAAAATGCCGGGTCAAAAAGGGCGGCGAGCACCCAAAGGGGACGTAGCTGATTACGGATTTGGAGACAGGCGAGGAAGCGGGCGCGGTCGCCCAAAAGATTGTCGCCTCCGTATCGAATCCGGTGCAATTGGGTGGTTATCAGGCCCATATCGGGGCAAGTATCGGTATCGCCGTGTTTCCCGACGACGGGGATAATTACGGCGCCATCACCCAGTATGCCGACGTCGCCATGTATCAAGCCAAGGAGAGCGGGCGTGGCACCTATCGCTTTTTTGAGCCGGGGATGAACGCCAAGGCGGAAAAACGGGCCAAAATAGATGCAAAATTTCGCCACGGGCTGAAAAATAACGAGTTTTTCATGCATTATCAGCCAAAGCTCGGCGTGGCCTCCGGTCGTATTGTAAGTATGGAATCGTTGGTCCGTTGGCGCCAGTCGGACGGCGCCCTGGTGTCTCCCCTGGATTTCATCCCGCACGCCAAGGAAACCGGTCTCATTATTCCTCTGGGGCGAGATATATTGCGTATGGCCTGTGGCTACAACAAGAATCTGCTGGACGCCGGCATGGCGCCCTTGTCTGTGGCGGTAAACCTCTCCGCCCGTCAATTTCAGGACAAAGCACTCTATTCGTCCATAAGGGAAAGTTTAGAAGAAACGGGCCTTCCTCCGGAACTTCTGGAGCTGGAGGTCACCGAAAGCATGTATTGCGATGAATTACAGGGATACTGGATCAGTCGACCGCTTGAAGCGAATGCGTTCACCCGGTTTTTAACGGAATGGGTATGATCATGGCCACCTTTTTCCCGAACTCTGGCCTGAGGCTGAGTTCGGAGCTGAGTTAGGGGGCCTGAGTTAGGGATACTGAGTTAGGGGTCGGACCAAGCTAAAGCCCAGTAATAATTTAAAAAAATCCCTTAAAACCCCCCATGTTTAACCCTTAGAGGTATGTTTTAGCTGTCAAAAAGGGGCCAATATTCAGAAGTTTGAAGGGACACTGGTGACTTGTTGACTCTCTAAGCCTATTAGAAAGCAAGTTACACCTGTATGCGAACATCCGTCTCCCCCGCTGCAGAGTTGACAACGCATAACCGCACAAAGGTTCCCATCGGCCTTGGAGCTCCGGCATTGTCCAGACCTTGACCTTGGACAAAACCAGCAGACCGATGACACGGATTCTGGAATTATAGGGGCTGATTAATCTTGCTGTATAAATTCCGTGCCTTATTTATAAAAAGAGAAGCACCATTTCTCCGGGCGGCCTGACCATCGACGTGGTGAGAGACGACGGGCTCGTCAAATCCCGCAACATCATCGGCGAGTCTCGCTACTGTGAACAGACGATCAGGCTGGATACGGGCGTCGCTCCCCGACAGAGCGTGGAGCAAACTTATTGTCATGAGCTGACCGTGGAACTGCACATTCTGTTCAGTTGAAAAATTCGAACCTGTTGCGATCATTCATTTTTGCGAGGTAAAGCGCTCTATCCGCCATGGCGATAAGCTCGACTTCATGCTGGAGATTCAAACCTTCCGTTGTGGCTATCCCCAGGGAGATAGTGACAGAAGGACTTATTTCCGATTTTTCATGGGGAATGCCGATATTTTCGACCGCCGCTCTGATTCTTTCCGCCAGGATCGCTACTCCGTCCCGACTTGTATCAGGGAGAATCACGACAAACTCTTCTCCACCGTAGCGAGCCACCAGATCGGATGCTCTGCCCACTGACATTTTGAGTGACTCTGCAACTTTTTGAAGGCAAAAATCACCTTCAAGATGGCCGTAGTTGTCATTGTATTTCTTGAAAAAGTCTACATCAATCATGATGACCGAAAGGAGTGAACCTGATCTTTTATGCTTCGAGAACTCATTGGAAATGGAATTATCAAATAATCTGCGATTGGCTAGTCCAGTGAGACTATCAGTCAAAGAATTACGTTGTGCGAGATCACGTTGAACTTCA
>CAIUUR010000214.1 GCA_903902345.1 uncultured Geobacteraceae bacterium
AAAGATGATTGCTGCATATTTTCGGTCTGCCCCTCCAGCCGGTCATGCCGCTTGACAGAGTACATTATTGCGCCCCCGGCTAAAACTGAACTTGACGATCATGCCGCTCTCGGTTACTCTCACGGGAAAAACAGGCTAAGGTTGAGGTTGAGTAAACCTAACCTTTGCCTTTGCCTTTACCTTTACCTTGTTCATACCCGGAGACACCCATGACCGAATCCGCACAACATTCCCCGTGGGATCTGACCCCACTCTATAGCTCACCCGACGCCCTGGAACTGACCGCCGACCTGGAAAGCGCCAAGGTGCAGGCCGCCACCTTTCGGGCCGATTACAGCGGTAAAGTCATCGACCTGGACGCCGCCGCTCTGTTGGCGGCGTTTCAACGCTATGAGGCCCTCAGCGAACTGATCGCCAAGCCCCAGCTGTATGCCCATCTCCTCTTCGCCGCCGATTCCGGCGATGATGTCGCCAAGTGTCTCTCCCAGCGTACGGCGGAGTTCGCCAATCTCATGTCACGGGAGCTTCTTTTCTTCAATTTGGAGATCATGGCCCTTCCCGACGAGCAGTATGCCGCACTGGCCGCCGATCCCTGCCTGGAGCCCTATGGCCATCATCTTGCACAGATTCGTACCTTCAAACCCCATACCCTACCCGAGCGGGAAGAGCAGCTCCTGACTCTCAAGAGTCTCTCCGGGGTGGACGCCTTCACCCGCCTCTTCGACGAGATCTCCGCCTCCCTCTCCTACGAGATGGAGCTGGAGGGGGAAATCCGGAAGTTCACCGGTGAAGAGCTCCTTTCCATGCTCCATCACCCCGACGCCGTGGTGCGGGAGCGCGCCTTCACTACCTTCCTGGAAAAGCATCAGGAGCAGGAAATCGTCATCGGTTCGGTTTTCAACACGGTCATCCTGGATCACAGTCAGGAAATGGAGCTGCGGGGGTACGATGGCCCCATGGCTCCCACCAATCTGGGGAACGAGCTGACTCAAGGGGTCGTGGCCCGGCTCATGGAGGTCTCGGAGCAGAATTACGGCCTGGCGCGGGAGTACTTCACCCTCAAGGCAAAACTCCTGGGACTGCCGCAGTTGAAAAATACCGATATCTACGCCCCGCTCCCCGGCGCCGACAAGAAGTTCGATTTTCATGAGGCCCGTGATCTGGTGCAGACCGCCTTTCGGCAGTTCAGCCCCAAGTGGGAAGAGATCATTTCCGCCTTTTTCGATGACCGGCGAGTGGATATCTACCCCCGCGCCGGCAAGAGTGGTGGCGCCTTCTGCATGGGGATGACCCCTACCTATCTACCCTACGTCCTCCTGAACTATACCGGCAACCTGCGGGATGTGGCGACGGTGGCCCATGAGCTGGGGCATGGCCTTCACTTTGTCCTGGCCCAAAAACAGAGGCTGGTCAACTACCACCCCTGTCTCCCCCTGGCGGAGACCGCCTCGGTATTCGGAGAGATGCTTCTCACTCGGCATCTCCTGGACACCGAACCGGACAAGGGGGTCAGGATCGAACTCCTCTGTGCGAAGATCGAGGACATCATCGCCACTACCTTCCGACAGAACGTCCTGACCCGCTTCGAGGAGCGGATTCACGCCGAACGGAGTGAGGGACTCCTCACCTCCACCCGACTGGGCGACCTCTGGTGGGAAGAGAACGGCAGGCTCTATGGCGATGCGGTGACGATGATTCCGGCGTACCGGTGGGGATGGAGCTACATCTCCCACTTCATTCATGCCCGCTTCTACTGTTATTCCTACACTTTTGCCGAACTCCTCGTCCTCTCCCTGTACCGGAAGTACCGGGAGGAGGGGGAGGCGTTCATTCCGATACTGGAGGAGATTCTGGGTGGAGGTGGATCACGCTCTCCCGGCGACGCCGCCCTCCTTGCCGGAATAGACCTGGAGGACCCCGGTTTCTGGCAGAAGGGGTATGACTACCTGGGAGAATTGATCGGGGAGTTGCGGGAGTTGGTAGGCGGTTGATATGTTCTTTATATTGGTTACGTTTTATGCTATGAGAGGGAGACCATTACCCAGGGAAGAAAAAGGGAGGAACCAATGACCGAGTCAAGTCGTGAACTGCTGCTCCTGGGGATTGGCGATGCGCCGGGACGGAGTGATACCTTGATCGCCTATCTGGCGGAGGCTGGGTATCTGGTGCGCAGCGGCACGCTCCGCGATCTACCCCAGGGGAGGCCGTTGGGGATTGTTCTGGATATTTCCCCCTTTGCTGATGACGGCTGGGGAATCCTTCTGGAACTCAAGAAGAACAGCTCTACGCGGGACATCCCCGTCCTTCCTCTCTATCTCAGTGAAGAGGGGAAGGTTGGGGGGATATTCCCGGTGGCCGGGTTTTTTATCCTCCCCATGGAGACGGAGTATCTGCTAAAAAAACTGGCGGTGCTCGGTATGACCGATGACACCGAAATGTGGGATCTACAGACGCTCATCGTTTCCCGAAAGGGGGAAGAGTCGGTGGCAAAGGCCATGGTGGCGGCGGGGTTTGACGTGGTGAACGCCTATACAGGCAAAGAGGCGGTTGCTCTCGCATCCATCGGTCCGTTCTATTCGGCCTATTCCTCCCTCATGCTCCCGGATATGTCGGCATTCGAACTGATGGAAAAATTTTCCCACCACCCGCGAACCAGGACTCTCCCCTTTTTTGTGCTCCTGAAGGACGAATTGAAAGAGGGTGAAAAAAAGGCGATCTCGCGGGAGATCGCCCATCTGGTGCGGAAGAAGGAACTGACTAAAGAGGAGTTCCTCCAGGCGTTGCGGCGGCGCTGAAGTCACTGCCGGGGAGGTTATGCCTAGATACAGTTATTCAGGATCATCCCCTTGATGTCATCGATCTCACTGGCTATTCGGATGTTGAAGCGCTGGCTGTTCATGGTTTCCCCGTAGAGAGCGGCGGCATCCTTATCGATGATCCGCGTGACTACGTGGCTTCTCTGTTTGGGGGTGAAAATTTTGTCAAAACCGAAGGCGAGGGAAGTTGCCGTCCGGGCAAATTTCCCCATGGACTCCTTGAAGCTGAGGAAGTTGCCAAAGGTCGGATCGTTTTCCAGCGTTTCACCCGCCTCCTCCAGTTGCGCCGTTACCTCGTCAAGATCGAAATCTTCAGTTATCCCCATGGAACCGATGGATTTGGCCGGTTCCCGTGCGGTTTCGGTTCTGCTCAACCCCTGTTCGAAAGCGACACGACGACTTCGAGGTCTGAATTTCAGGGGGCTATAAGGAGTGGTCCTGACGATTTCCATGGCATGCTCCCGTGAAGGGGTGAAGTAGGTCACTACGTATATATTCGGCAGCACGCGCTGAAAAATGAGATCTCTATTTAACTTTTTTCGAGTTATGACGATAAGATTACTAGCAGTGCTAAGACGGTGTCTCAGTTCGAGGTGACTCCCATGTCAATACCTCTCATTTCGCTCAGCAGTTTGTTCTCGAATGTTCCCCAGGGTACTCCACAGGTGAGGGGGGACCATGCCGCCATCGCCCAGGCAGGACAATTGGGGGAGCAGGCGCTGAAGAGAAGCAAGACGGATACGGTCACCATCTCGAAAAAAGCCATCCAGATGGTTTCAACAACGGAACATTCCTTGTCCCAGGGCTCTTTGTATGAAAAGGCGGTAGTTCCGACTCAGGGGAAAAAGTGAGACATCTCTGCCGTGACGTGCCGGCCATTCCTCAGACTTTGATGGAAAAATTCCGGGCAGTGGTGGTGGGATTCGCCTTGTTGTAATAATCCGCCACCGGGTCTTTTTCGCTGTTCTTTGACCTTGTCACTGTTCGAGTCAGACCTCCCGAAGTGTATACCCTTCCACATTCAGGACAGACGCTGGTCTCCAGCGTTACGGTTTGCGAAACGACCTCTTTCTTTTCTCCCGTGGCCTTGATCGTTTCATTTCTAACATGTTCCTGCTCATGGGACATGACGACGGCCGCTGAGTTGCCCGGGTCAATGTGGGCGGCACTCTTGAAGGAGACACCGGGATCATCAGAACCATCCTGGTATTTCCGGTTTTTACAGGTCCGGCATTCGATGGGGGTGGATTTCTTTGCAGAGGAGTAGTTTCCCACACCGATTTCTACCGCGGGTTTTTGATCGGACAGTTGGTTCTGCTGGAGTGACGAAGTCGCTCCGCTCCTGTTTTCGCCGCTGCTCTTTTCCCCTCCATAGGGTGTCGTGGGCCATGGCCGGTTGCTTATGTCAAAGGAAATAGACATGGCCGAGATCTCCAGACAATTGCATCCATCCTGATGTCACCATAAAATACACCTTATCTTCCCTATCGGCATTTCCGTCGGGTACTTGAGTCCAGAGTTCGCAATTTTCCGTCCCTGCCGTTACGGCCAAGATAGTTCTGTATTTTACCCGTCAAATCTGATATTGCTGAAGACCCGGATCAATCGTCACCAGCTTCTTATCGACAGTGAGCAGCCATGCAGCCTTCCCATTTGCGCAGCAGAAAAACCCACCGCATTGCGCCCGGTGAATATGTCGTGGTGTCGGGGGATGCTGTAATCTCCACGCTCCTCGGTTCCTGCGTTGCCGCCTGCCTGTATGATCCTGTTGCAAGAATCTTCGGTATGAACCATTTCCTGCTGAGTAGTCGCAGGTTTGCCAGTGATGGTCCCCTCAGTCTCACCGATGCCGGCCGCTACGGCATTCATTCCATGGAACTCCTTATCAACTCCATGATGCGTCAGGGAGCCAGGCGGGAAAAACTTCTGGCAAAGGCCTTCGGCGGCGCGGCGATCTACGCTTCCCCCGAGGAGGCGGCAACCTTCAACAGGGTTGGCTCAATGAATGGACATTTTATCAGGGAGTTTTTGATAAATGAGGGTATTCCCCTTGTCTCCGCGGATCTCGGAGGTGAGCAGGGGAGGGTGATCTACTTCGATTCAAACGATTTTTCCGTGTATGTAAGGAAGATCGCCAAGTGGCAGAGTACGGTTGTCGCGAAACGGGATCACAAATGGTGGGAGGTATCACTCCGTGCACAGGAGAAAGAGAAAGAAACAACGGTCAGCGCCGATATCTGGCTGTAGTCATACTCTGTCGCGTGGGGCGGTCACCGTGCCGCATGCGACAAACGGTTTTCGCCGTTGTCCGACTCTCGCTACCTGTATGACCTGAACCACTGCAGTCAGCCGTTGACTGCTTTAGCACTCCTCTTCCTCGATTCAGTTTCCCCCCATGCTTCCCACGAATCAGCGCCAGGGTCATAATGCACTTGATATCGGTGTGTTATGACGTCGCACCCCCTCTGTTGACGCCAATTTGTCGCAGATTTCGGACGGTTGTTGCTAAAGTTATCCATTTTTTGCCCGATATGAATTATAAGCGAAGAAAATTACCGGTTTCCGAAGCCTTACCGATGTCCGGAGAGACGTATACCGCTTTCGAGACAGAGGGAAGGAGGATATCATGAAAATCCCAGATACGGTCGTCTCGCCTCAGAACCCACATCCGGGTAGTGAGTTGTACACATCCAGAGAGTCGCTGAGGGCTTTTTCCCAAGGGCATCACAGTGAGGTGACAAATTCCACTGCCCGGATGTCAAGAGCATCGGATATCGTCACCCTGACGCAGCAAGCAAGATTGAACAGTCAACAAACTCGCTCCCCGGCCGTGATGGTTTCCGCCGATCAGACGGCGACTGCCGTCAGCGGCACACAACCCCAAGCACCTGCCCCGGCAAGTTCTACCGGGCAGTCGGCGACGGATTACCAGGGAAAGGGGGGGGAGGCGGTTGTCCAACTCATAGAGATGCTTACCGGCATAAAGGTCAAGCTGCTGACACAGGCGGATCTGCTGGAAGAGGACAAGAAGCGGAAGTCGGATAATGCAAAGGTGGCTGAAGTGCAACCGCAGGGGGATCTACCTGCGGCTCCCCCTTCTCCGGCCATCGCTGACGGTGGGAGCCCGGTGGGACAGACAAGCGGGACGCTCAAGTTTGCCGACGGCAAGGAGCTTTCCTTCACCCTGGATATGGCGCTTTCCAAGAATGATGCTACTTCGGCGGATCTAAACCGGAACGGGGGGACTCTTTCCCGCAACGGTGTTGAAATATATCTACAGAAAAACCGGAAAGAGTTGCCGCCTCAGGATCATCTCCCGCAGAAAGCGTCCAAAGTCGCCTCCGATAAAGAGTCGAAACCCTCCGAAAAAGTGTCGAGTTCCGGTGATAGTTCCGCCCGGATGATGGAGAAAAGCGTCGTCTTGACCAATGCAGCGGGTTCGGAACTGCCGGGCGGCGTCGCACATGCCGGTATGGTCGTCGGTCGAGTCACCATTGGTGCCAGTCCCGCCGTATCCGGCAGTCACTATTTCGTCTCAGCCTGAAGCATAGGGAATAGTGACGGTAAAGATACTTCCCGATCCTTCTTTGCTGATGAAGGTGATGCACCCCCCCATCCGCTCCACAATCTTTTTACTGATGACCAGGCCGAGGCCCGTGCCGCCGTACGGTCGGGAAAGGGAATCGTCCACCTGGGAGAACGGCTGAAACAGGAGATGCTGCTTGCCGGCGAGGATGCCGATTCCTGTGTCGGTGACGGTGCAGACGAGTTCCGGCCTGCAGGATGGTCCCTGCTCATAGGTTACCGCCACGGCCACTTTCCCGTGAACGGTGAATTTGATGGCATTGGCGATCAAATTGGTGAGAACCTGCTGCAACCGGAGTTTGTCCCCGATCACGCTTTCCGGGACTTCCGATGCGATGGCGCAGTTCAGGGCCAATCCCTTGAGTTTGGCTTCCAGGCTGAGAATTCTGACTACCTCCAGAATCGCTCCCCGGAGATCGAACGGTTCATTGAGGATGGTGAGCGTACCGAACTCCGCCTTGGTCAGGTCGAGGATATCGCTCAGAATCTTGACCAAACCCTTGCCGGAGTCCAGGGCCGTCTCCAGGCACTCCCGTTGTTTCTCGCTGGGATTCTCGAACAGGGCGAGCTGAATCATGCCCAGGACGCCGTTCATGGGGGTGCGCAGTTCATGACTCATGTTCATCAGGAATCGGCTCTTGGTTTCATTGGCAATTTCGGCAGCTTCCCGGGCCTGGTGCAACTCGATCATCGTATTTTTTCGGTCGGTGATATCAACGATGATGAAGACCAGCCCCTGGGCTGTTCCGTCGGGGGCATCCAGGCGACGGCCGGACAAGTAACCCCAAAAATCGTTGTCCATGTGACGTAGATAGCGTCGTTCATGGTTGACGGAGTCTATCTCGCCGGAAGCTAACCGGCGCAGCTGAGTCACCCCCGTCTCTCGTTCAGACGGATGAATGTGATCAGGGTATGCCGAACCGATGAGCTCGGCCATGGTGCAGCCGAACAGTTCGGTCAGGTACGTATTGGCGTAGGTGACTGTTCCGCCCGGTTCCACCAGCATGATGCCGGCCTGGGAGGTCTCGAAGATAACCCGGAGCCGCGCTTCGCTGTTGCGCAACGTTTCCTCTCTCTCGGTGAGTTTTTCCGCCATGGCGTCAAAGGCTTCCGCCAACTTGCCCAGTTCGCTCCCGGTAACGAGTGCCGCAACCTTTGTCCGGTAGTCACCTTGGGCCAGGTTTCTGGATGCCTCTTTTAACAGCGCTATCCGGGCTATGACCGATCGTTCCGCGACGAAACCGGCAAAAATCACCGCCATGGCCAGAACGAAACTAAACAACAGCAGATTTCTGAGCATCTGTTCGTTGGCCGTGACGAGAACCGATGCCACGGGAATCCCCACCCGGAGATACATGTACGGCGTGGCCTCTCCTTCCAGGCGGAGCTTGCGGGTAGTGATGATTCGTTCATCACCCATGGCAATACTTCTGGCGATAACGCTACTTTCATCCGGTCCGTTTAGCAGTTCCCTGAACTGCCGGGGGTCGGCTTTCTTACCGATATATTTTTCCGGCTCAATCCCCTGAAAAAGAAATACCCCCTGGTGGTCGAAAAGGCTGAAGCCGGCTACTTTCGGCAAGCTGCTTCGCATCAGCAGTTGAGCGTACTTCTCAAGGCGAAATCCCACGGCAATAACGCCGGTCGTTTTACCTTCCTCGTCCTTCAGCGGATATCCGACGGTAAAGGAAGGGCGGTTCGTTGCCCGGGAAACGATGTATTCGCCCGACGAAAGCTGGCCGCTGGCAAGGGTGTTTTTGAAGTATCTACGGTCGGCGATGACAAAAGGAGCTTTGGAGGGGACAGCGGAAGCCCAGACCAAACCTGCCCGGTCGGCAATGAAAATGTTGGTCAGGTTGGGGGTTACTTTATGGATTTCGCTCAGGATGGAGGTTGTACCGGCGGTATTTTTTTGCCGTATCTCGGCCCGTTGGGACAGTGAAACCATGATTTGCAGGGCCGAGGCAATCGTTGCCTGCTGTTCCTGAACGATGCTTTCCGCAAGTTTCCGTGTATCTCTCCGGGCGCTGTTCACTGCTTCGTTTCTCTGCTGGAGGCCGTTATGGACAATTATTCCCGCCGCCGGGAGGGCTACAAGCATGACAATCAGAATCAGCTGAAAACGTATGGGTAGCCGGGTCAACAGGCTCATAGGTTTGACCTCATGGGGCAACGCCAGCGGTGAACGCTATGTTGCAATTTAGTAGTAAGTGCAACATTTTTGCCATATATGCAATATAAGTTTTTTGAATACAAACTGACGGTAGGCAGGGTGGCGCGGGAGTTCGTGGAGATCTCTTATGCGGTTTCCTTGGGAGAGCGGGGGAGCTTCACCGTAAACGTTGTCCCCAGGCCCACGGCGCTTTCCACCAGGAGTTCGCCCTGATGTTTCTTGATGATTTCATGTGAGATGCTGAGTCCCAGGCCGGTTCCCTTTCCCACATCCTTGGTCGTGAAGAACGGCTCGAAGATCC
>CAIUUR010000215.1 GCA_903902345.1 uncultured Geobacteraceae bacterium
AGGGTTATAAATCTTGACTGCCGCACCCGGCCCTGTGACGGTAGCCTTGGGTGTACCGGGAGCAAAATATACAGTTCCACCGCTCATGCCGTCATTTCCGGCATTCAGCATCACGTTGCCTCTGGTCGTCGTAAGAGCTGTATTCAGGATGTTAACATTACGCCCGGCATTGGATGTCATGCTCCCGTCGGTGGTCGTAATGGCCGCAAGCGGATGAGTTCCATCGATAGTTACGTCCCGTCCGGCTGTCATGGTAACGCTCCCTCGGACAGTCGTAAGGGCGGCATTCACATTCACATCGGTTCCGGCAATCAGTACCAGGTTTCCTTCTGTGGCAGTAATGGCCGCATTTACGTTTACATTCCGAACTCCAGTCAACGTCAAAGTCGTCGGGCTCGGAGTCGCACTCCAGGTAACCGGCTCATTTACGTTGATATCTCCGTTCCCGCTGACGGCGCCGGCAGTGCTGAGAATGGTGATGTTCGAGGAGACCAGGTTTCCATTCAGCGTGGAAACGGCCATGTCTCCCCCGGTGCCAATAGTGAAGTCCTGCGGATCGATCAGCCAGTTACCCGACACTCCCCCGTTGGATCGGGTGGTAATGATGGCGTCCTCGGCAACTTTTACATGCGCCGCAGAGGTTTCAATCATACCGCCATTCCCGCCATGGGGAGCCGAGGCATCCAGGGTGCCGCCGACCTTCACCGTGCCGTTTTGCATGTCGCCCATGAGTCTGATGGTGCCGTTATGGTTCTCCATGGTCTGCGCATAAATCACACCGGTGTTGTTTACCACGCCGGGCAAAAGATCACCCGCCGACCTGGCGGTCATCAGTACGTATCCCCCATTGGCCTGGATAATCCCGCCATTCTGTGCCAACGCGCTCACCGCGCCCTGGTTCACCGTTACGTTGAGCAGCCCATCACCGACCAGGTCCAGGGTGACGGCATTACCCGCAGCCAGCGCCACCGTGCCGAGTTTGGCCGATATCACCCCTTCGTTGCTGACAGTGGCGCCCAACAGCGCCACGAAGCCACCATCGGCGTTGACGGATCCCCGGTTGAGAATCGCGCCGCTGCCGGTCCCGACGAACGTATAATTGCCCGCCATAAAGTTACTGTCGGTGATACCCAGGGTGGAGGCGACCAATCCTCCCACATTGACCGATGCACCCTGGCCGAAAAGTATCCCGTTGGGGTTCAGCAGGAACACCTTGCCATTGGCCGACAGAGTGCCGAAGATGTTGGAAGGATTTTCCCCCAGTACCCGGTTCAGCGCCACCGAACTGCTCCCGGGCTGCACAAACCGGACGGCTTCTGTCCGACCGATGTTAAAACTCTGCCAGTTGATCACCATGTTGGGGGTGGTTTGCGTGACCGTCGTGCCTGCGCCACTGCTGCTGATGCCGCCGCTTCCTGCCGTTACGACCCCCCCCACGGGGAGCGCAAAGAGAGTCGTTACGGATGACAACTCCAGGAAAATTGTCAAGGCGGAGAGAATCAGGCAGGTAGCGGCACCAGTCGTGATCCTGCGGGACGACCCTGTTTTGACGGCGCTTTTGGCGTTTTCGGACACTGCGACAAAAGCGCCGCTCCTGTTGCTCCAGATCAATCGGTATATACGGTTCATGTGGTCACTCCATAGTTATTGTCGGAATCATCTGTTTAGCGCTCACCATCCTCAAAAATACTTCACCAGCTGGACCCAGAATCGTCCCGACTTGTCCGGGGCTGACGTTGCGGATTCATTCCCCAGTTTGAAAGCACAGTATGCTTTCACCGAAAAATTATTGTAATCCATCCAGTTGACCCCTATCCCGGCACCACTCAGGGTCCTGTCGTTTTGCTCGGTCGTCCAGGGAGTTTTGTTTACGGTAACCGTGCCGGTATCGACGAAACCCACCAACTGAACCTCTCCCGGCAGTCGGTCAATAAGTTTTGGCAGCAGCATTCGGGCCTCCACGGTCAACACATATCCTTCGTCAGCATAGGCTTCCCCTTCAGGATAGGCCCGCACGGCATACATACCGCCCAGTTCCATTTTTTCGGAAACATCAAGATTGTTGAAGGCTACCTGGCCGTTCAAGGAAGCAAACACCGAGAAAGATTCGGTCAGACTCTGCAACCGCGTGAGACTGAATCCCAGTTTGTTGTAAAGGCCGCTGCTCTGCGCCGTTGCCGCATCGGTGGTGCGAGCTGCCTGAGATCGTATATCCAGGTTGCCGGTAGTCACGGTGAGCGAATAACTGCTTAAACCGCCACCCAAAAGAGTGTCATGGTGGTCGCCGTACAGGCTGGCCATGAAAAGCTGCGCCTGCTTGTCGGTGACAGTGGCGCTTGAATCAACCCTGTCTTCAAACGTTCTGTAGTTAACAGCAACTCCTGCGTTGAGATTGTTGTTGCGGGAACGGATCAGGGGATAACTGCCGTAGATGCTTGCCACCTGGGCCGTGCCGTTGGCGTGAAGGCTCTCAAACTCCTCCCCCAGACGGTAGCTCAGCATACTCCCCGCCACTCCCACCCTGGCTGCACTGACCTGAACCTGGTACGAAGCCCGGACATAGAACAGCCCATAGCCCGACGTCACTGCCCGCACTGAGGCAACGTCACCGTATCCCAGCAGTTCGTTGACGTTAACCGTAGCCCCTAAGCGGTACATACCGGTGTAGCGGTTGCCGGCATTGTCGACATCAACTTCACCAGTAATCCGCGGTCCCGGTGCCAGATCAACGATCAGGTCTGATGCACCCAATGTGGCGCCCGGGACAAGAGTCGATTTGACCTCAACTCCGGGGAGGTCGGAAAGGAGCAGGAGCCGGCGCTCCAAAGGCGGGGTAGCGATGACATCGCCGCTGTGCAATCCGTTGAGGACTCCGTCTGCCGTGGCCGTCGTCAGGTACGTATGGTTATGCAGTATGACCTTGCCATACTCCCCCTCGATCACGGCAATTGTCACGGCGCCACCTTTGATATCCTGCTGAGGAAGGTAGGCGTGCGCCACGAAAAACCCGTTACGGCGATAATAATCCGTAATTTTCTGCGCCAGAGCGCGCAATTCGGTCAGCGTCAGCTCGTGCCCCGGAGTGAAACCGGTAATCGCCAACAGTTCTGCCTTGGAATAGAGAGTCTGTCCGGTTATCTGTAGCGAATTGACCTGAATTTTGCTCTCATCGGCTACCGGGACCGCCAGCGCAACAACTTGCTCTATCCGGATTGTGGGTGCCGCCTTCAGAATGATCGGTGCAGGGGCAAGTTGCAGGATCTGTCCCCCCGCGCTTGGTGGAGAGTCTGCAACTACACGTTGGCTTGA
The DNA here is from genome assembly GCA_903902345.1 of uncultured Geobacteraceae bacterium. Taxonomy (GTDB): domain Bacteria; phylum Desulfobacterota; class Desulfuromonadia; order Geobacterales; family CAIOGM01; genus CAIOGM01. The sequence continues at coordinate 3,310 of CAIUUR010000215.1, forward strand.
TGCCGAGAGGATAAGGGCGATAATGATGAATTTCAACATAATGTTATTTCTCCAGGTTGCAGGATTTATTCATTCAACGTGAGCCGCAAACGCAATTTTCCCCGGTCCGAAAAGAGATCAGAGAATGAGCGTGTCGGTAAAAATTTCGTTATCTTGATGCGCTACGGCGAGATTGTTTATTGATTCCACCGCATGTCGCACCGTTGCCACGATCTCCGGTGGCTCTTCGTAGCGAAACCTGAGCGGTGCGCCAAAGGTCACCGTTACCACCCCCTGTTTGGGCCACCTGACTTCATGGGGCAGAACATTTTCCGTCCCGCTGATTTTTATGGGAACGACCGGAATTCCCAGCTCCTTGACCATGATCCCCACTCCAGGATGAAAGGGTTGCAGACAACCGTTGAGGGAATGTCCCCCTTCAGGGAAGATCAGGATGTTGACGCCGGCATCGGCAAGCCGACCCATGAACTTCAGCGAGTTGCGGAATCCCTGTGACTGGGGGAGAGGAAAAAGGTTGAACAGCACTGAGCCGTACTCATAACTCAAACGTCGCAGGAGACCCTTGATGCCGCTATACTTATCGAAAAAAAACTCTTCCCAGGCGGCTGTGGCGGTTCTTGCACGAAGTTTCGGAGGAAGAGCAAACATGACGGCAGGCTGATCCAGGTAGCTCAGGTGATTGGCCACGAAGATAACGGGACCCTCCACTTCATGCAGATGTTCAACCCCTCGCACTTCCAGCGTGACGAATCGGTGAAAAAGCGGTCCATGGAACATTCCATCCCAGACAAACCTCATCCATCGGAAAAAACGGGCATTGGTCCAGAAGCGGAAATGGTCATTACCGGCCGGTTTTTCCCGTTTCGCGATAATCCGGCGCAGATCGGAGAGCCGCGTCTCCGTCCCGATCTGAGAATCGTCCATATCAAGGCGGAATTCCTGTTCCAGCAGATTGACCAGCTCAAGCCGATCTATGGAGGTTAACCCCAGATCAGTCACCAGCAGGGATTCCTCGTGAATCTCCCCCACGTCGACGCCGGTCAACCTGGTCAGCAGATTGAGCAGAGGGTCCTTGCTGACGGTACGAGCACCCCCTTCCCCCCCCTTTTCAACCGCCTCCCTGACCACGAACTTTTTGATCTTGAGGGTCGTGGTCTTGGGAAATTCCGTATCATTCCAGAGGGTAAAACCGGTAATCCGGTGCAGCGTATCCAGAACCCTGTTTGCCTGGGCGACAATCTCTTCGGGAGCCCTGGCGCTGTCGTCCAGGAGCAACACGGCATGCACCTCCTCCCCCCCTCCCCTGTTTACACCGATAACGCATGACTCCTTCACACCGGCGGTTCTGTTCAACACCGCTTCCAGTTCGTCGGGATAGACGTTCACCCCGGCGCCGGTGACGATCAGCTCCTTCTCTCTCCCCTTGATGACCATCCAGCCATCCGGGGATATATCCACCAGGTCGCCGGTGCGGAACCAGCCATCTTCCGTGAAGGCTTCGCGGGTGGCCTGCTCGTTACCATAGTAGCCGGGAAAGACACTACCCCCGCGCACCAGGAGCTCATTCTTCACGATCTTAACCTGAACCCCCGGCAACGGCGGACCGACGGAACCTGCCACCTGACGCTCCATGGTATTGACGCAGAGCACGGGGGAAGTTTCGGTGAGACCGTACCCCTCCAGGACCCTGAACCCCATGCGTCTCCAGAAGGTGAACAGCTCCGGAGTCAAGGGCGCCCCGCCGGAGACGAATGCCGTGAAATTACGTCCGAACTTGCTCTGAATCGGGAATAAGAGAATTCGGCGCATTCCAAGCGGCAGCCGTGATGCACTGCGTGTCAACCACCGGAATAGACCGGTAAGACGCTTTTCTTCAAGTTCCTGCAGGATGTTCGTTTGCAGCAGTTGCATGAGCCGAGGCACGCTCATGATGATAAAAATATCCTCCTCGCTCAAAGCATCCATGATCGCGGAGGGCTTGAGAGTCTGCAGATAGACGATGCCGGCGCCATGATATAGCGGGGTGAAGAAACCACCCATCTGCTCGAACATGTGGGAGAGGGGCAACAGGGAGAGGAAGCGGAACCGGGAGGTGATGATCGGCACCTGTTGGCTGATCTGGGTCATATTGGCCACCAGATTCTTGTGGGTCAGGATGACTCCTTTGGGATTTCCGGTGGTTCCCGAGGTATAGATGAGCTGCGCCGTATCATCGGGCGCCACTGAAGCGAGCTCCTTGATTGGATTAACTTCTTCCAGAAGGTACAAAATATCTTCCTGCAGCAGGGAATGGGCGGCAGTTATCCGCTCCTCTTTGAAGCGACTCTGTATGACAACGTGTGCACTGGTAAGGGAGCGGATGGATTCCGCCCGGGCCGAATCGGACATGAAATCCACCGGGACGGCAACCGCACCCCGGATAATGATCCCCCAGTACGCCACCCCCCACCAGGAAGAGTTGGGCCCCCAGAGCAGTACCCGGTCCCCCGGAGCCACGCCATGGTTCGCCAGAAGGGTTGCCATCTTCAGGGCCAGAAGGTGGAATTCCCGGTAAGAGACCGTGAGCCGTCGCACCCCGGTGCGGTTTACAAAAACAGTTGTGTCGCCCAGTGCTTCAAACGTGCTGAACAGATCTATCAGTGTCTGCATGGAAATCCTTTTCGAACAGTATGAAGTTTCACCACAGGCTCTTCACCCCTCATACCTCGGAATGCGGCGGATGCTCTACCTACGCTTCAGAGGAAGATCGCTCAAGTTCCGCTATGACCTGGGCGCCCAGCAGCAGAATTATCGCAATAACCTCTATGCTGAGCAGAGCCACCACCGTAAGGGTAATGGAACCGTAAATGACGTTGATCATGGAAACCGTCGCGTAATACCAGACCATTATCCTGCGAGTGATTTCCCAGAGCAGTCCCGCGGTTATCCCGCCGATGAGGGCATGACGAAACTTGACCCTCACTACGGGCATCACCAGGTAGATGGAGGTGAGCATCATCATCTCGCCGACAATCCCCAACAGGTACAACGCCACCCCGGTGGCGCCGTCAAGATCAAGAGTCCATCCCATAAGGGAGAGATGTCTGCTGTCCACTGTTTCGATCGCTCCCACAATGAACGATACCAGCAGGACGCCCAGCCCCATGAAGAAGATGTAGGCATAGGGAATAATGGCGGAAACGAGAAAGTTACGACGCTGAATCTTCTTATGCCGGGGGAAAATGACCGCTAGGGCGTTTTCAATCATGGAAAAGACGGTGGAGCTAAAAAAAAGCATACCGAAAAAACCGATGGTCCCGACTACCTCGCGGTGATCAAGGAATGACCGCACCTGTTCGGTCAGGGTGACGGCATAGCCGGGAATCACCATCTCCAGGTATGTGGAGAGAGTGCTGATCAACAGCGGCTTTTCAATGAAATTAGTCAAGCCGACAAGAGCGATAATGGAAAGGGGTACAATGGACAACAGGGTATAATAGGCGATTGCGCCCGACATCAGGAACCCCTGGTTCCGCATGAAGCCAAGAGCTACCCGCATCATGAAATCAAACGGTTTTTCTATCGGTTTCACTACAGAACCCTGCGCCCTTGAATGATTCGCACCAGCACCGTGATAATGGCGATTACCAGCAGAATATGGATCAGCCCCCCCATGGTATATGACGTAACAATCCCCAGAAACCAGAGCACTATGAGAACTACACAGAATGTCCACAACATATCATCCTCCCTTGTTACGGTAACCGGCAGCAGCATCAGCTGCTGCCGGATCGGTAGTACCAACCTGTCGTGAGACGCCATCGGCGACTTATTGGGCAGTTTTTCCGGACTAATCAACAATCATCCGGTTCGAGACACTCCTAACTCCGGTGACATCCCCGGCAAGCTTGGTGGCCAGGTTCACTTCAGCCATATTCCTGGCCTTGCCGTCCAGGGAGACTATGCCAAGCCTGGTTACGACTTTGGTGTTGAGGGCGCTGGTAGAGCGATGATAGAGCAGCGTCGTTTTGACCATGGCGGTGATGGACGCGTCATCGATCTTGTCCCCCAATGTCCTGCTCTTTATGGGGGGGGTTGCCACAATCATCTCGTTCACCACATCTTTGACGCCATCCAGATCCTTGGTGTATTCGGCCGTCAATTCCTTTTGTGCCTGATTGGCGGCCACCCCGCACAGGGTGACGATGCCGTCCTTGACATCAACCTGGGTGGCTGCAGCGTTTACGCTCCGATGAAACATGAGCGTGGCTTTAACTTTGTCGCGCAGCCAGGCGTCGGAATTCGCAGAGGGAGTCGCGCCCTTGAGATCCAGCCTGTTGTCCACACTTTTTACTCCCGGGAGGCCCGCCACGGTTTCCTGCGCCAGTGATTTATGAGATTCGTCGGTCACGACCCCTGTCAACGTAACGGCCCCCTCATGGGATTGGACCTTGATATCATCACCCTTGAGATAGACTTTAAACACATACGACTTCTGGGCCGATGCTTCGATACGGTCGTCCGTCTTGCCGGCGTTCGCCGGCGAACTGAAGGCAGAGAGAGCGACGACAGCCGCCAGCAGAATTACGGAACAGTTTTTTTTCATGTCACATTCTCCTTTTATACCGTTTTTTGTCAGTGAACTTGTGTACATCGAAGAGCTCATCTCTTACGGAGTATCACGACTGTTCTCAGAACCTGACTCCGACGTCCACGGTGGCAACAAAACCATCAAGTTTGATATCCTGCCCGCCATAAGACGGCCTGGCCCAGAGATATTTTCCCTCCAGACCCGCGAACACATTATTGGCGAAATTGATATTGAAACCGACGCCGGCATGCAAGCCATAGGTTATTTTTGTAGTCCCGCGAAAATTACCGGTGGTGCCGTTGACATCAAGATCGGTGATGTAGGCGCCGATTCCGGCCAATCCGTACGGCTCGAACATCCCCAGCGGGAGTAACAGTTTCGCGGTTGCGACCACCGGGACAACTTTCAACCTGGCTTCGCCGGGCTGTGCCGCAGGGGATCCCTTGCTCTCGAAGTAGCCTGCGCCCAGTTCGACGGCAAGCAGGGGGAGGAAGTAATGCCCGACGCCGATTTCGCCGGCGAATCCGCTTTTGCCGTCAAGACGATCCGTTTGACCGGCATTAAAATCATGGACATCGTACGACATGCTGGGCGAATAGATCCCCCCCTTGAGCATCACATAGCTGGATGGTTTATCCTCGGCGGATGCAAGTGACGCAGTGGCGATCAACGCTACCGCAAGTAACAAACTGAACGTGCGAATCCTTTTCATAAATCCTCCTTGTTGTTGTGGTCCATTTCTTCATTGCGGATGTCCGATTACCTAACGGATGTTTGTTGCTGTTCCCTGCCGTACCTCCCTCCAAGAGCAGCTCATTTCGCACAAGGCAGGTCGATGTCCCTGGCCTGTCATAGGGGTATATCGCAACGAGCGTGCCAAGGGAGAAGAACGAATAGTTTAGGCGTAACTGACTGACTCTACGTGGAAAAGCTGAAGATTCGGGGGAAGGGAAAGATAAATTCTTCACTGTTATCCGTCATCGGCAACATATCAACCGGATATGACGGATCTTGGAGGTAAAGGAGTGGAGGGCTTGGAGATAAAGGAGTGGAGGGCAAAGGTTACTCTGACGGCATCGTCGGTTAGTGTCCCACGGAGTGCTGGAGTGCCGCCTGGTTCTTCCGCTCGTTTGTCTTGCCGGTGAGGTACTCGTTTTTATCCTGATCGAAGAGCTGTTTCCGATAGTGACTCGTCAGTTCGTACCACTGGCCAAGTCGCAATCCGAAACGGCTCTCCTCTGGATAACGGTACGTATCCATGAAGGTCTTGATCGCAAAATAATACCTGCCGGCCGGGAAGAGAATCCATATCGCGATGATAAAAATAACGACTTTCACGCAGTATCCGAACGTATGTAGCTGGTTGCAATCAGGGTACTGCTGTCGGCCGGTGCATTCCGGCACCAGCCGACAACAGGTTGATACAATTTTACCCGTCGGTTCACTGTACGACTATCTCAAAAAGAACTCTCATGTTGGCTTTTGCCGCTGGGGAATAAAGCTCTTTGGGAGCCGCTTCAACGACAGCCGGATGGGTTTCACCATACCCGATGGTGGTTAGTCGCTCTTGGGTAATAACACCTTCAGTAATAAGGTATTCCCGCACAGCCACCGCCCTTCTCTCGCTCAGCTTCTGGTTATACTCTTCCGTTCCCGAAGCGGAGGTATAGCCGGCTACCCGGATTTTGGCTTTCGGATTTTCTTTCAAAATCCCGATATCCTTTTTCAGGGCCACCTTTGCTTCCGGAGTAAGTGATGACTGATCGAACTGGAAATGTATATCCTCAAAGACAAGAACAACGATCTTCGGCTCAACGGCGGCGACGATAATCTTCTCCTCCACCTTCGGCTCGGAAACATGGATTACGAGCTTCTCCAAGGCAGGCGGACAACCATCCTTGTCAACAGTTACCCCGGCGGGAGTGTCAGGACATTTATCCAGATAATCGGGAACACCATCCTTGTCGGTATCAATAGGACAGCCATCCTTGTCCACGGCAACACCCGCCGGAGTTCCCGGACAGTGGTCCAGGCTATCGGGAACGCCGTCGTTATCACTATCCAATGCTTGGGCGACGGGAACTGCAGATGCTTTCGTTTTTCCCCCGAACGCAAGTACGACACCCAGGGTAACCTGAACATTATGAATCGTACTGTCCAGCACCAGGTTATCCCGCACATCCACCCTGAGGGCGATGTTGTCCGCTACCCAGTATTTTGCTCCCACGCCGAAGTCGATGAGTGACATATTCTGATTATTTATCTTCGGACTGTAGTGAGCTGCACCATACCCGGCAACGATGAAGGGATTCAATTTCGCCTCGGTCATAAAGTGATAAACCAGGTCCAGATGATACGTGGTGACTTTGATGCTATCCGTGCGATTGGTGAACTCACCTTGCTGTGTGTACGGCTTATTTTTATTGTCAACGCTGCTGTTGATGAATTCAGCGGCCCCTTCAACACCAAAAGTGTCCGTAAAATTGTAACCGACTACCCCGCCGAATAGGGGATGGTTATTCAAATTCTGTCCGCTTTCAAAAAAGTTGTACCCCGCGAAGGGAGAGAGTTCCACACTTCCCGACTTTATCTCGGCGCGAGCAGGCAAGGGGGACAACAAAATCGAAACAAACAACACCGGCGCGATCTTTTTCATGACATGAAGTAACGCAACCATCTTTCTCATATCTGACCTCCCTTTATCGCATACCTTATGGGGCAGGCACGTTAATGACCGTATTCGTCATGGTGACTCCGGCAGTCAGACAAATTGCCCTGCCGTTCAAGGTTGTTGTCACCGCCGTCGACGGGGTGCCGCCGGTGGTGGACAAGGTGATGGAGGCATCCGCCAGTATCGTTCCCACCATTGATGAACCGGTGCCGATAGTCGCCCCGGCGGGAGCGTACCAAAAGACGTTCTTGGGCTGGGCGCCGTTTACCAGCATGACCTGTATGGGTACTGCCGGTGTAGCCGGCCCCGTCAGACCCACCGTGAGAGTTCCGGTCCCCGCTGCCGCCTGAAAGATCCAGACGGCATTGTCATTGCCCTTGGCATCCAGAGTCAGATTGGCAGTCGTGCGAGACGGTCCGCCGATGTCAAAGGTCCCCGTGGTGGACTTGTACAC
>CAIUUR010000216.1 GCA_903902345.1 uncultured Geobacteraceae bacterium
ATGATGTCTATGATGCGGAAACGTAATTATATGATTGTGGTGCGGCGCATTGTCCCAGCGAGAGAGTAGGCCACCCGATTTGTTCTGCCAATGATAGGAATACTTGCGCTTGCCATCGATAAACAGGTAGTCCTTGATAAAGAGTACCGAACCATCAATTAGGTCAATTCGTGCCGAGAACGACATGGCCGAACCATAACGACGGTATTCAGTGACGGTATAACCTGCAACTATATCGGGATAATCCCGGACGACATTATAAAACATGACGTAGTTCTTTTAGCCGGTTTTGCCAGTAAACTTTTCCTTCCTGGGCAAAGCGCCATGCCATGAGATCATCGAAGAGCTGAAAATTTTCCGACATCTCCTCGGATTCCCGTGAGGCAGTTTCATAGTTTTTATTGTGCTTGAGTTCGAAACCCTCAATCTCTTCAGAAAAATCAGAGATATGAGACAGTATCCGGGTAGTCATGACATCAGTGATAAGACCCTTAACGCTACCGAAATCCAGTTCCTTCGCAATCTCTTCAAGCTGTTCGCTGTATGCCAATGTCACCATGGAAATCTCCTCAACATTTGTTGTTCGGTCGCTGAAGACGCTACGTATTCTTATTTAAAAACTTCCGCCATGGAGATATGACGCCGTGCGGCGACCTCTGTTTCGGGGAGTTGGATTTGAGCTTTTGCCATGACGATCTCACTGCCGACAGAGTTCAATACACGATAACAGCTTGCCGAATCGAGTCAAGGGAAAGCCGCTAACCGGATGAGTTGATTTTTCTTGATCCGCGTTCATCAGCGTTTATCCGCGTCCTATCCGGTTCCGGCTTGTCCTGCTTAGGTTTCCTTTGCGTCCTTCGCGTCTTTGCGGTTCAAAGGTTTTCGCCTTTACGCAAACGCCTCATCGATAATCTTATCCTGCTCCTCTTTATGCAGCTTGTGCGATCCCACCGCCGGCGCCGCCTCTTCGGCCCGACCGCAGTACCCAACTTCCCTTCCCACGGTACGGTTCAGATGCGGACGGATGTAATGCCATGCTCCCATGTTCTTGGGTTCTTCCTGGACCCAGGCAAAGCGCGTCCCCGGTAACCCCACCGACAGCGCCTCCTTGAGGAGATCGGTGCGCAGCGGATAGAGCTGTTCGATCCTGACGATGCTCACGTCATCCCGCTGGTCCCGTTGTTGCCGCTCCAGGAGGTCGAAATAGATCTTCCCGCTGCAGATCAGGAGAGTTTTTACGGTCTTTTCTCCCCTCGCCGCCGGGATCACCTCCCGGAAGCTCCCCTCAACCAGATCGTCCAGGGACGAGACACAGGCGGGATTGCGGAAGAGACTCTTGGGGGTGAAGACGACCAGCGGCTTCCGGAAGGGGAGCATGACCTGTCGCCGGAGGAGATGGAAAATCTGGGCCGGAGTCGTGGGGTAGGCGACCATCATGTTGTGCAGGGCGCAGAGCTGGAGATAACGCTCGATCCGGGCGCTGGAGTGCTCGGCCCCCTGTCCCTCGTAGCCGTGGGGGAGGAGCATGACTAGGCCGCTGGAGCGGTCCCATTTTGATTCGCCGGCGGCGATGAACTGGTCGATGATGACCTGGGCGCCGTTGGCGAAGTCGCCGAACTGAGCCTCCCAGAGGGTGAGGCTCCTGGGGTTTTCCAGGGAGTAGCCGTACTCGAACCCCAGCACCGCCGCCTCGGAGAGCATGCTGTTGAAGACCTGGAAGGTGGAGCCCTCCCGGCAGAGCGCCGCCAGTGGTTCATAGGCCGCGCCGTTCTTCAGGTCGTGGAGCGTGGCGTGGCGGTGGTTGAAGGTCCCCCGCCGGGAATCCTGCCCCGAAAGGCGGACCGGTATGCCGTCGGAGAGGAGCGTGGCATAGGCCAGGGTCTCGGCATTCCCCCAGTCGATCCCAGTGCCGGCCCTGATGGCGTCCAGTCGCCGCTGGTACAGCTGGCCGATCTTGGGATGGGGGGTGAAGCCGCCGGGGAGGGTCGCCAGCTGCCCGGACAGTTTCACCAGTTCCTCCCGCGGGGCCCCCGTGGCCACCGTCAGCGGTTCATAGCCCCGCTGTATGTCCGCCCAGAGATCCTTGAATCCCACCGCCACCGGCTCGGCCTTTTTCCCCAGGGCGTTTTTGAGCCCTGCCGAGTAGGTCGCAGCCATGCCGGAGATTGTTTCTTCCGCCACCCCCAGTTCCCGGAGCCGCTCTGCGTAGAGTTTCTGTACCGGCGGCCGCGCCTTGATCTTGTCATACATGAGCGGCTGGGTGAAGAACGGCTCGTCCCCTTCATTATGGCCGTACCGCCGGTAGCAGGTCATCTCGATGACCACGTCCCGGTGGAACGCCTGCCGGTAGGCGGTCGCCAGACGCACCGCCTGGACCGCCGCTTCCGGTTCTTCGCCGTGGCAGTGGAAGATGGGTGCCATGAGCATCCGGGCCACGTCGGTGGAATAGGGGGTGGAGCGGGAATCCTCGGGGAGGGTGGTGAAACCGATCTGATTGTTGATGATGATATGGATGGTCCCGCCGGTGGAATACCCCTCCAGTTGGGAGAGGTTGAGGGTCTCAGCCACCACCCCCTGGCCGGCGAAGGCGGCGTCGCCATGGACCAGGATCGCCATGACCTCCGTCCGCTTCGTATCTCCCAGCCGTTGTTGCCGGGCCCGGACCCTTCCTTCCACCACGGGGTTCACCACCTCCAGGTGGCTGGGGTTGAAGGCCAGGGAGAGGCGAACTTGGGCCCCCTCGATCTCCTGCACGATGGAGTACCCTTTATGGTACTTCACATCCCCTTCTCCCACCACGTGGTACTCCAGGTTGTCGGCAAATTCGGCGAAGATATTCTCCACCGGCTTGTGGAAGATGTTGGCCAGGACGTTGAGTCTTCCCCGGTGGGCCATGCCGATCATGACGTGACGCACCCCCAGACGGGCGGCGCCGATGATGGTCTCGTCCAGGAGCGGGATGATGGTCTCTCCCCCCTCTAGGGAGAACCGTTTCTGGCCGATGAATTTACGGTGCAGGAACTCCTCGAAGAGCGTCGCCTCCTGGAGGTGGCGCAGTATCCGGAGCCGGTCGTCGGGAGAAAGGTCCGGTTTGTTCCGGGTTGGTTCCATCCGGTCGATGAGCCACTGTCGTTCTTCCGGGTCCTGAATATGCATGAACTCCACACCCAGGTAGCGGCAATAGGTCTCCCGCATGGTGGCGAGGATCTCCCGCAGGGTGGCGGAGGTTTTCAGAAAGCGGCGGTTGGAGAAGATCGTATCCAGATCGCTTTCGCTCAGGCCGAAGGTGGAGAGTTCCAGATACGGGTGCGACAGGGGGCAGGGATTCAGTGGGTCGGTGCAGGCCAGGAGGTGCCCCAGATCCCGGTAGCGGTAGATGAGGGACTGGACCCCCGATTGCCGGAGTTGGGCCTGATGGGTTGACTCTTCATCCTGGGGAGTGGTGCTCCCTCCTTCTCGCCCCAGATCAAATCCGGCGAAAAAGGAACGCCACTGGGGGGAGACGCTGTCAGGGGAGTTTTTCCAGAGGAGATACTGGGCTTCGATCCAGTCGGGGGAGAGAGCTTCGACGAATGACATGGGGCCTCCTGTTAAAAATAGTCAAAACGGCTATTAACCACGAAATACACGAAAAACACGAAAGAAAGCAAACAATTACGAGGATGCAAAACCAACCTGACCGGTGGAAAATTGTTCGGAAACAACCTTTGATACCCTCGCAAATTCTCTCTCAAGATCTTATTTCGAGGAGCGAATCGACGAAGCAATCTTAGTAGTTTGAAGATGTTTGCAGGCATTGGTTTGCTTCGCTTGCTTCGACTACCCCTCGACTCCGCTTGGGGACCACGCTCAGCACAAGTCGCTTGCGATGACTTAACGTGTAATAACGTTAACCTGCGATGCGTCTTTGCGGTGAAAGATTTTGATTTTTTTGTGTGTGTTGACCTTTTATCATATTTCTCTGTTTTTTTCATGGGGATTATGGGGTGATTGAGGGGAAATGGCGTATACGACGTGTCTCTTGGCGCCGCCATTTGCTTGCAGACAAGACCTTTGAACCGCAACGACGCAACGTTTAAGTATTTTCCCCTTTCTAGGGCTGACGCCGTTTGACCCGTTTGACGTTTGCCTCTACAATGTCAACGGCCAACGGTGAACGGCCTCCCCCGTAATATGACTTGGCGGGTACGTTAAACCACCGATAAACCGCCATTTTTCCCTCTTTTCGACCGTTGCATTTCGTTACATTTCGATACATTTCGTTACAATTGCTCCTGTTTAATCGATGATGTTTTTATAACATTTTAACTTATCAATTAATTGCCCC
>CAIUUR010000217.1 GCA_903902345.1 uncultured Geobacteraceae bacterium
ATTCAAGGAGAAGAGAGGCATTTTTCAAAGGGAGTTTCCGAATCTCAAGAAAGACTTTCTTCAACAAATCACGCCGTTCCAAATCTTCTGAAAAATCCGTCTGGTCGTACGCCTCTATGGCATCAAGATCCGTGCGAGTAATACCCAATGTTTGTTTCCCACGCGGTGTACGAATGAGCGTCTTTCCGTAGGATTCTTGAAGCGCCCTTCTAATCCAAAAGCTGGCGTAGGTTATGAAGGCCACATTTCTTGCGGGGTTATACCTCCGAGCCGCGTGCAGAGCCGAGATTCGACAATCCGAGATTAGGTCTTCGATTTCAATAGAACTGTACGGAAGAGAATGAAGGAATCTTGAGGCTTCCCGAAAGATATAGGCGCTAAGTTCGATAACTGCTGCACCATCTAATCCGGTATCAGGATGGTAGGCGTATTCGGTCCCATTTACCGTTACGAAAGTCTCAAGATGCTCATTATTCCTCGTTTTTTTTATCATAGGTGTCGAGTTGATGTTCTCCACCCTATTATACCGATTCGTAATAAATTCGGAGCAGTTAAAATTCAATTTAGAATACTTGTCACATTAGCGAGTCAGCATAAATTATCAATGTTCTGGATTTTGTGGGGGACTGCTACGGGTCTGAAAATTAGTCAGAGGTTGATGACAGCCGCTATCCATTGGGCTGAAGCTACTAGTGCCAACGGTCTCCAAAAGGGCAGGAGTCTGACTGAAGCTGAGATGAAGACAGCGCGGGACATGGGAGTGACCAGTCCAAAATTGGTTCGGCTGACAATAGGGCCGGTTCCTCTGCCAACGGATAGCCTGGAGGAAGCTAGGGCTCGAATGGGTATTGGCGAAGCAACAGGAATGTGCCTTGGATATGCCGTCTTTCTTGACAGGGAACCCTCTGACTCAAGGGATATCGTCCTGCTTCATGAGCTTCGGCATGTTTACCAGTTTGAAGGGACGGATGGATTGGCCTCCTTCATCCGCATCTACCTGGAGCAGCTCTCTGAATACGGCTACCTGATGCCTTGGGAGGTGGATGCCAGGGATTCGGCTTCGTTGTGCATCAGGGCGTGAAGTAAAGCAGGGTGGGTGGGCGTTGGGTGGCCGAAGATCAGAGAAGTGATGGCTGATAGGTATGGTCATGTTTGCGCCGCCTCCAAAAGCATCGTATTATTATGTAGCGGGAATTGAGCGGGAATTATGTGAAAACGAATATAAGATACTGCGAAATTAGTAAATATAATGAGTTTTTTTTAAAATCAAAACAAAGAAAAACTCCTTCAAGTGTTGAATTTGAAGGAGTTAAATAATAAATTACAATATATAGCTTACTTTCCTCCGTGGAAACCGTTGTTGTGCAGGAAGGTGCGGTAGGCCCCAGGTGTCTGGCGCACGCTGGGGGGCAGGTCGGCGCGGCGGCGCTGGCCGAAGAACTCGCGGCCGAAGAAGCCGTTGGCGATGAGCAGGCCGAAGCCGGCGCTGAGGAAGAGCGAGTAGACGATCCGCATGGTTCAGTCACCTCCGCCGGACGAGGACTTGGGCGCGTACATGCTCTCCTGCCAGCGGCGGCCTTCGAAGGCGGCCATGGGGAAGATCATGACCAGGGGCACCAGCAGGATGGCGAGCAAAGCGAGACCGGGGTAGAGCCAGCGCATGACCCCCTGGCGCAGCCGTACGTCGATGGCCGTGACCGGCGGGATCTTCCCGTTCCAGGAAGGGGCCAGGCGCAGCACGTAGCTGCCGGG
>CAIUUR010000218.1 GCA_903902345.1 uncultured Geobacteraceae bacterium
CGTCATCTCCAACCCGCTGGACGCCATGGTGACCCTCTGCCAGAAGATCACCGGCTTTCCCTACAGCCGTGTCATCGGTCAGGCCGGCGTACTGGACTCGTCCCGTTTTGCTTCCTTCATCGCCTGGGAACTGGGCGTTTCCGTGAAGGACGTGGTAGCGATGACTCTGGGCGGCCACGGCGACGATATGGTTCCCCTGGTTCGTTACACCAGCGTCTGCGGCATCCCGGTCATGGAACTCCTGGAGCAGAAATACAAATGCGCCGAGAAGGCCAAAGAGGTCATGGAAGCCATGGTCAAGCGTACCCGCGCTGCCGGTGGTGAAGTCGTTGCCCTCCTGAAGACCGGTTCCGCCTTCTACTCCCCGGCTTCGTCCGCCATCTCCATGGCTGAGTCGATCCTCAAGGACCAGAAACGTGTTCTCCCCACCTGCTGCTTCCTGCAGGGCGAGTTCGGCGTGGACGGCTACTACGTGGGCGTTCCCGCGGTTCTCGGTTCCAACGGTGTGGAGAGTATCATCCAGTTCAAACTGGATGCCGAAGAGCAGGCAATGATGGATAAGTCCGTGGCTGCGGTGAAGAGCCTGGTGGACAGCCTCCAATAAACTATCGTTTTCGGTAGCGCAGCAATGGCGGGGAAGGGCGCAGTCAGCCCTTCCCTTGCCGTATGAGGGGTTTTTTCCGCCCGGCATCTTATTCGCGCTTGCGTACCGGTGCGTCATGTGCTATGAAAGTAGAGTTTTTCGCCTGAAACGGCGTTATTTCCTTTAAAGGAGACAAGGTAGATGGAAAACAAGCTTCCCACCATCGAGATCAACGAGCGTTACTGCAAGGGGTGCTACATCTGTATCGAGTTCTGCCCCAAGCAAGTGCTCGAAATGAAAGGGTTCGTCGTATCGGTGAAGAACCTGGAAGCCTGCATCAAGTGTATGCAGTGCGAGCTTCGCTGTCCCGACTTCGCCATCAAGGTTATTCCGTAACCATTCATACAGGAGGTAGTGAACGTGGGTAAAAAAGTAGCGTTTTTGCAGGGTAACGAAGCTGCTGCGCACGGTGCGCTCTACGCCGGATGCAACTTCTTCGCCGGTTACCCGATTACGCCATCCACCGAGGTGGCGGAGGTCTTGTCCGCGGAGCTCCCGAAGATCGGGGGCAAGTTCATTCAGATGGAAGACGAGATCGGCGCCATGGCTGCCCTTCTGGGGGGAGCACTTGCCGGTTCCAAGGCCCTCACCTCCACCTCGGGTCCCGGCCTCTCCCTGAAACAGGAGCTCATCGGCTACGGCTGCATTGCCGAGATCCCCTGCGTCATCTATAACGTCATGCGTGGCGGTCCCTCCACGGGGATGCCCACCGGTCCCAGCCAGTCGGACGTGATGTGCGCCAAGTGGGGAACCCACGGCGACCACCCGGCCATCTGCCTGGTTCCCGCCTCGGTTCAGGAAACGTACGAAGAGGTCATTCGCGCCTTCAACCTCTCCGAGAAATACCGTACCCCGGTCATGGTCATGCCCGACGAGATCGTCGCCCATATGCGTGAGCGGATTGTCTTCCCCGAGAAGGGTGAAATTGAAGTCATCGATCGCAAGGCCCCCACGGTTCCGCCGGAACAGTACAAGCCTTACGACACCTCCTTCGGTGACGTCCCGCCGCTGGCGGCTTTCGGTTCCGAGTACCGTTTTCACGTTACCGGTCTGAACAAGATGCAGGACGGTTTCCCCACCACCAAGGCTGCTGTCGTTCAGGAAGAAGAGGAGCGTCAGGTCCGCAAGGTTGAAGGAAATGTCGATGACATCGTCAAGTTTGAAGAGTACCTGTTGGATGATGCCGAAATCGTCGTCGTCGCCTTCGGTTCCACCTCCCGTTCGGCCCGTTATGCGGTGAACGAGGCGCGGACAGAGGGGATCAAGGCGGGGCTGTTCCGGATCATCACCTACTGGCCATTCCCGGAAAAACAGCTCCTGGCGCTGGCTCAGCGTGGGGTAAAGGCGTTCATCACCCCGGAAATGAACCTGGGGATGACCCACGGTCTCGTGAAAGGTTGTACCGAAGGAAAAGCTCCGGTTCTCGGTATCTTCCGCGTGGATGGTGAGCCGATCAATCCGGGCCAGATCCTCGACAAGATGAAGGAGGTCAAGTAACCATGGCATTTGATTACGAAAAATATATCCGTCCCGGCAAGCTTCCCCATATCTGGTGTCCCGGTTGCGGTCACGGCATCGTCATGAAGGGGATGATTCGGGCCATGGATACGCTGGGTCTGGAGAAGAACAACACCGCCATCGTCTCGGGTATCGGCTGCGCTTCCCGTCTCCCCGGTTACATCGACTGCTGCACCCTCCACACGGCACATGGCCGCGCCGCTGCTTTCGCCACGGGTGTCAAGCTGGCCAAGCCGGAGATGACAGTCATTCTGGTTGGTGGTGACGGCGACGGAACCGCCATCGGCGGCAATCACTTCATCCATGCCTGTCGACGCAATATCGACATGACCTACATTATCATGAACAACTACATCTACGGCATGACCGGCGGGCAGTTCTCCCCCACCACGCCGCATATGCACAAGGCGTCCACCACCCCCTACGGGAACCCGGACCCCTCCTTCGATATCGCCAAGCTGGCCATCGGCGCCGGCGCCACCTTCGTTGCTCGTGGCACCGCCTTCCATGCCAACCAGATCGACAAGCTCATCGTTGAAGCAATCCAGCACAAGGGATTCTCCGTCGTGGAAATCCTGGATGACTGCCCCACCACCTACGGTCGTCGTAACAAGTTCAAGTCGGTCATCGAGATGATGAACCGTCTCAAGGAAGTTGCCGTACCGGTGAAGGCCGCCGAGAAGATGACTCCCGAGCAGCTTGCGGGTAAAGTCCTCACCGGCATCCTCTACAAGGAAGACAAACCGGAGTACTGTTCCGAATATCAGAAAGTCATCGAGCGCGCCGGCGGCGCTGCCCGTTAAAACTGTCCAAGGAGATCGAACAGATGTCGAAACGATATGAAATTCGCTTTTCCGGCGCAGGCGGGCAGGGTCTGATCCTCGCCGGCGTCATCATGGCCGAAGCAGCCTCCATTTATGAGGGGCTCCAGGCGGTCCAGTCACAGAGCTACGGCCCGGAAGCACGGGGCGGTTCTTCCAAGTCAGAGGTAATCATCTCCGATGGCCCCATCGACTACCCCAAGGCAACCATCGTGGATGCCCTCCTGGCGTTGACCCAGGAAGCAGCCGATAAATATTCGGTGGATCTGAAGGAGGGTGGGGTGCTCCTCATCGACTCCGAGCTTGTTACCAAACAGCCCAAAGGTAACTTCAAGGTTGTTTCCTTCCCCATCACCAGCACCGCCAAGAACGAAGTGGGTCGCGAGATCGTGACCAACATCGTGGCGCTGGGAGCCATGGTTGCTCTCACCGGGATGATCACCCGGGAGAACGCCGAAAAGGCCGTACTGGCCCGGGTTCCCGAAGCATTCCTGGAGTTGAACAAGAAGGCGTTCAACATCGGTTATGAGAAGGCGCTGGCGGCACAGGCGTAAATCGAACCTGCATACAATAAAAAGGCCCGGCGCGTTTGCGTCGGGTTTTTTTTTAAGGAGCTAACGAGGGCAATGACTCTGCCGGCAGGCGCCGCAGCAGTACTGCTCAGGGGAAATAACCCGGCAAAGCCGTGGTTACTGTTGAGGCTTGGGATTCCGGGTTTCTTACTAATTGACTCTTATCACCTGTTTCTGCTACTCTCACCACCACTTTAACCACGAGTAGGGAAGGTTCCATGGGCAGGATAGAAATCGACGAAACACGTTGCAAGGGATGCGGTCTCTGTACCACCGCCTGCCACCTCAAGCTGATCTCACTCACCAGAGAGATCAATGTCCTGGGGTTCACCCCCGCTGTCACCACAAATCGTGAACGGTGTACCGGTTGCGCCCTCTGCGCCCAGCTCTGTCCGGATCTGGCCATCACGGTTTTCAAGGATAAGTAAATGTCACAACGTCTGTTTGTCAAGGGGAACGAGGCGGTGGCCATGGCGGCCATTGAAGCCGGCTGCCGCTACTATTTCGGTTACCCCATCACCCCCCAGAGCGACATTCCCGAATATCTGTCCCGTGAACTCCCTAAACTGAACGGGGAGTTCATACAGGCGGAAAGCGAGGTGGGAGCCATCAATATGCTCCTGGGGGCGTCGGCCACGGGGGTCCGGGCCATGACCTCCTCTTCCAGCCCCGGCATCTCCCTGAAGCAGGAAGGGATCTCCTACATGGCCGGCTCCGAGCTCCCCGGGGTCATCGTCAATATCTCCCGCTCCGGCCCCGGCCTTGGTGGAATCGACGCCTCTCAGGCTGATTACTGGCAGTCGGTGAAGGGGGGAGGGCATGGCGGCTACCATATCATTGTCCTGGCGCCGGCGTCGGTGCAGGAGATGTACGACCTGACCATGCTGGCCTTTGATCTTGCCGACATCTACCGGACTCCGGTGATGGTGTTGGCCGATTCCGTGGTGGGGCAGATGAAGGAGGCGCTGGTTCCCAATCCCCGTCCCGAAACGACTCTCCCCGAAAAGGATTGGGTCGTGCGTGGCCGGAAGGAAGGGACGGAGCAGAAGATCGTCAAATCTCTCTTCCTGGGAGATGGTGAACTTGAAGCCCATAACTGGAAGCTTCACGGTAAGTATGACGTCATGAGAGAGAAGGAGTGCCGGCAAGAACTCTTCATGACCGAAGACGCCCAATTGATCGTCACCGCCTTCGGTTCCGTGGCCCGCATCGCCAAGACTGCCATTCTCACCGCCCGGGAGGCAGGGATGAAGGTGGGGCTCCTGCGTCCCATCACTCTTTTCCCCTTCCCGACTCAGGCCTACCGGGATGTGACGGGGCAGTGCAAGAAGATCCTGGACATAGAGTTGAATAACGGTCAGATGGTGGAGGATGTGCGGCTCTCCGTTGCCCGGGACGCAGAAGTACACTTCTACGGGCGTCCCCCCGGCGCCGGATCCCTTCCTGTTCCGGAAGAGCTCTTCGAGCAGATAAAAAAATATTATTAAGGATAACGGTAAAAGGAACAAGGATAAAGGTTACCCTTTTGCCTTGTTCCTTTTACCTTGTTCTTTAATCCTTCACCAGGAGTCCTCATGCAACAGGTTTTCCAGCGACCGGTCAGTCTCAAGGATGTCCCTACCCATTTCTGCCCCGGCTGTCAGCATGGCACCATTCACCGACTGGTGGCCGAGGCCATGGACGAATTCGGAGTCCGGGAGCGGACCATCGGGGTCGCCTCGGTGGGATGTTCGGTCTTCCTCTACGGCTATTTTGACGTGGATGTGGTTGAGGCTCCCCATGGACGCGCCCCCGCAGTCGCCACAGGAGTGAAACGGGCCCGCCCTGACAGCTTCGTCTTCACCTATCAGGGGGACGGCGACCTGGCGGCCATCGGCACGGCGGAGATCATCCATGCGGCAAACCGTGGCGAAGATATCACCGTTATCTTCGTCAACAACACTACCTACGGCATGACCGGCGGTCAGATGGCTCCCACCACCATGGTGGGGCAGAAGACCTCAACCTCACCTTATGGTCGAGATCATGCCAAGGATGGTTCACCCATCCGGATGGCTGAACTGTTGGCTCAACTGGGAGGGGTAGCTTTTTCTGCCCGGGTGGCGGTGAACACCCCGAAAAATCTCATGGACGCCAGGAAGCAGATAAAGAAGGCCTTTCGCTATCAGGTGGAAGGTAAGGGTTTCTCTTTCATCGAGGCGCTCTCCACGTGTCCCACCGCCTGGGGAGTCACACCCATTCAGGCCAATGAACGGATCGGCGGGGAGATGATCGATTATTTCCCTCTGGGTCAGTTTAAGGATACCGCCCAATGGAAACCCCAACCTCCACCGCCGGCTCCGGTGGAGCAGCCCGGCGCACTATCTTTTCCGGAGTTTATGAATGAGATATGATCTGTTCATTACGGGTTTTGGCGGTCAGGGGGTGCTCCTCGCAGGGAATCTCCTCTCCTATGCGGCCATCATCGAAGGCAAAAACGTCTCCTTCCTCCCCGCCTACGGTGTGGAGAAAAGGGGTGGGGCGGCCATGTGTACCGTGGTCATCGCCGATGGTGAAGTCGGCTCTCCCGTGATCGGTAGGCCGTCAACGTGTGTCTACCTCAACCAGACCTCTCTGGATCGGTACGGGGCCAAGGTCAAGGATGGCGGTGTCGCCATCATCAACAGCTCCCTGGTGGACGATTCCGGCTGGAGCAGGGACGACCTGGATGTAATCCGTATTCCCATGAACCGGATCGCTATGGATCTGGGGGACGCCCGGATGGTCAACATGGTGGCCGCCGGTGCTTACGCGGCCAAAAGCGGCTCCGTGGCCCTGGAGTCGCTGGAACAAGCGCTGAAGAGTGTCCTCCCTGAGCGGAATCATCGTTTTATTCCGGCCAATATGCAGGCCATCAGGGCTGGTGCCGGGGCGGTACAAGGTTGACGTCTCCCCTTACCATCCCGCTTCCTCCCCATCTGGACATCCTGAAGCGACTCTTTTCACCGGACACTCACGATCGGATCTTCCTTGTGGGGGGGACGGTGCGTGATCTCTTCCTGGGGCGACTTCCCCAAGATATCGATCTGGTTGCCGCGCTCCCCCATGAGCAGATGGAGGCTCTTGGCTTCCGCCGGATCCACCCAAAGAGTGCCGTCTCCATTTTCTTCCGGTTTCACACCACTCTGGGGAAGATCGAGGCTACCACCATTGGCGCTACCGAAGAACTGGAAAGCGACCTCCGTCGCCGCGACGTTACTGTTAATGCCATGGCCTTGTCCCTCTCAGGAAACTTGTTTGATCCCCTTCATGGTGTTGACTCGCTGGCAAGGATGGAATTGCACCCCTGCAGCGCTACCTCCTTCATCACCGATCCGGTGAGGATTTTCAGACTCTTTCGCTTCGAGGCCCAGGGGTGGCGGATGACAGCCTTTGCCCATGAACTGATCCGGGAGCGGGAGTGGAACGATCATTTTAGCGTCATTCCGGTGGAGCGGTTTTCCGCCGAACTGCTCAAAGCCTTAACGGGAGAGCAACCGACCAGATTTTTCCGGGGAATGATAGAGTTCGGGGTAGGGGAGCTGTTTCTGCCGGAACTCTTCCGAATGAAGGATATCCCTGCCGGACCGCTGGAGCACCATCCCGAGGGAGACCTCTTCACCCATTCAGTGCAAGTTCTTGAGCGGGCTGCCCTGACAGCTGGTGATACCGTCACTCGTTTCTGCGCTCTCTTTCATGACCTGGGGAAGCTTGCAACCCCTCCGGAACAGTACCCCAAACACCATGGGCACGACGAGGCCGGTTTCCGATCCGCCCGGGCGTTTTGCCAACGCCTTGTTTTCCCTGCAGAGCTGCGAGAACCGTTGAGGTGGGTCAACCGGCTTCATACCACGGCCAGTCGCTGGAGGGAGCTACGGACCAGCACCAAGATAAAGCTTGCGGAGGATGCGGTGAGGGGAGGTGTTGCCTGGATACTCCCCACAGTGGCTGCCGCCGACCAGCATGATGGTGACGGGATGCCGGGGTGGGACAGTGCGGTGCAGATCGTGCAACTCGCCACCGCCGCCCTGGGAGTCGATCCACGGCTTCTGGCCCCCTTTCCCACGGACGGTGTGGTTCCTCTCCGGCCGGATCAGCGGCATGCTTTTCTCCATCAAAAGCGGGTAGAACGGTATCGAGCGACAATGAATAAAAAAAATGACGTGGAGGAGAAAAATAGGTTTGACACCGTGAAATAGTTTTGGTATAAACGTCTTCTACTTTGGGGCTGTAGCTCAGTTGGGAGAGCGCTTGAATGGCATTCAAGAGGTCGTCAGTTCGATCCTGATCAGCTCCACCAAATAAAAACAAGGACTTAGGCTAACGCTTAAGTCCTTTTTTATGGTCAAAAGGTGCCCACGTATCCTCTCACGTATCCTCTGATGGTCAGGTATCAAAAACGGGCAACACCGCTTTTTGCTGGTATTGCCCGTTTCCCCTTTCATTTATTACCTCTGTAGAGCTGTCCGGCTGCTTTGGGGCGACTCCACAGGCTCAATTATCCAGTCGCGGACATTCTCACGCAGCCAGGATTTGATCAGAGTCCGGGTGCTGCACTTCCGACGGAGTGCCTCCATCCTTATCAGTGCGTGATGCCGTCGGGAGATTGGTGAGGAAAGCCCCTTCATCTCGATACCTGGAATCACCGGCTCATCATTATCGTTCAGACCCATCAGGTCCTCCACCGTGAGCGTAACCGACTCCGGGGAAACATTCACCAGCGTGCCGTTTTATTTGAGAGTGGTTACCGTTTTATTTGAGAGTGAAAAGTGGATGTAAACGAGGTTTAAAACCCAGTTCACACCCTGTATTTTATTATATCAGCATCTCAGATTTTATTGAAGCA
>CAIUUR010000219.1 GCA_903902345.1 uncultured Geobacteraceae bacterium
CTGGTCAAATATGCTCAAAAGCTTTTCCAGATCATTGCGACGCTTCTGTACCAGACTCGGAATCTGGATCACATAGCTGTCATGGGTCAGACTTTCGATGAAACTCTCCTTTACCGTCAACTGCTCACCGGTGACCAGATCCTTGTAGGTGCGGTTCACGCCGATTATTGAAGCATCGGTATGATCAAGCTTATGTCCAAGAAAGTATATTCCGATGATCGGTATCCCGATTCTTCTTGAATGGTTGTTGATCGTCTCTATTTGGGTGTTGTTTTTATTGCTGTACTGGCTTCCCAGATAACCCCTGAAACGCATGATGTCCGTGGCAAATTTAGCTTTTTGGATCTCGATCAAGACCTGTTTCAGACCGCCGCTGGTTTTAATCGTGGCGCTGAAATCCAGACGATACACCGTCAACAGGCCGAATCTTCCTTCAAATTTTCCCTTGTCGATTTCAGCGGTAAATTCCTGGGGACGAAAATCGAGTGTTTCGATTTCCTCACCTATTATGGAGGAGATCAATAACTTGGCTATCTTCGCGTCTTCCATGAGATATTTGAAGACGACGTCATATATCGGATTGGCTATCTGCATGATGGACTCCTTTAGAATTCACGCCAACCGTTTCCCGCTCTTTAAACAAAAGCCGGCGTACGGAAGGGTATCCATAGCGCAGTCATAAACTGACTGCCGCACCGTAACAGTAAAACCTACCATGATCAATCGGAATGTTACCGGATCTATTAGAGTGCGACGGTCAACCTTGTGTGGATTCCGGGGACAGGGGGACAGGTAGAAAGCGCCGAGAAAAGCCGGCAAAGAGTAGGTGGTGAAAGTCCACTACGGGGCGGGCAGGGGCACATAAGTATATAAGTTTCTGCTTATGTTTTAGATCCGCGTTCATCCGCGTTTATCCGCGTCCTATTTGGTTCCGGCTTGTCCGGCTTAGGGGTTAGCGTGACAACCTTGGCCCGTAGATTTGGCTTGACTCAGCCTACGATCAGTCTGGCTGTTATCCGTGGCGAGAAACAGGTCGCAGAAAACGGCTGAAATCTGAAACAAGTGATAGATGCCGGCGGTAACACAGTCGCTCGATGAGAGAAACTTATACACTTACGGGCGTCCCCCTTTTACCCCGGTAACGAGGACAAGATCGTTAGCCATGGCGACACCCGCAATCAGAATATCTATATCATCCAGCGGTTGTCCTGATTTTCTGAGCGAAGCGTAGATATTTGCCGAATACTGATACGGTCTTCACTCAAAGGCACAATGGTGTTGCAGCCCGCGCTCTCACTTAAACTGACAGGGTCGGAGGCAACTGCTTCAGTCCTTCCAACACCGGCGTGAGGGTGGCTATAAGAACCTCCAGACAGTGTTCGATCTCATCCCGATCTTCCCGCTTCAGGGCCTGTTCCAGAGCATTGGCCGTAGCAGACACATCGGTAACCGCCAAGTTGGCCGCGACCCCTCGCAGGTCGTGAGCCATATGTCGCGCCAGCTCAAAATTTCCTGCCGTCACCGTTGCACACAGAATTGTCGACCCTTCGGACCACTCACTACGGAAAATCAGCAGTAACTCCTGAAGCAATTCCCGATTGCCCGCAAGCCGGACCAACCCCGCAGCCAGATCGATACCGGGAAGCGTTGCGGGTAATTCCGGGACAGAAATATCCTCTTCTGAGGGGGCTTCATCATGGCTGCGTGGCGCCAGCCACCGGGAAAGGACCGTCAACAGGGCCATAGGATCGATGGGCTTGGCGACGTGATCGTCCATACCGATTGCCAGACAGTGACGACGAACGTCTTCCAGTGCGTGAGCGGTCATGGCGATGATCGGCAGATCGATAAGCCCCAGTTCATTCCGGATGATCCGGGTCAATTCGAAACCATCCATCTCCGGCATCTGAAGATCCGTAAGAACCACGGTGTAACGCCCGGGATCTGCGCGAAGGATTTCCAGCGCCGTGCGCCCATCACCGACAACCGTCACGGTCAGCCCGAAACCTTCGAGTATTTCCCGGGCCACCTGCTGGTTGATGTCGTTGTCTTCCACCAGCAGCGCCCGCGCCCTGGCCAAGGTGTGGTGCGTCGCTTCGACGGTGGTTCCCGGTGCTCCCGAGGCAGGCAGGGCGGCGAACTCCTCACCGGCGTCAGAGGTATCCAGAGTAAACGGCAGAAGAACCGTAAAAATACTTCCGACACCGGGGGTGCTCTCAACATGGATATCCCCATCCATAAGGTCCACCAGTTTCCGGCTTATGGTCAGTCCCAGCCCGGTGCCTCCGTAGCGGCGGGTAGTGGAACTGTCGGCCTGGGAAAACGCCTCAAACAGCCGGGCCAACTGGGCCGGCAGGAGGCCGATACCGGTGTCTTGCACCGTGAAGCGGAGCCGGACCTGGTCGCCGGTTTGAGCCTCCGGCGTTACCGTGACGTTTACTTCACCCTGCTCCGTAAACTTGACGGCGTTGATGACCAGGTTGAGGAGAATCTGTCCCAGGCGGAGGGGATCACCCACCAGGCGACGCGGAACAGCCGGATCACGCCGGAAGAGCAGCGCTACCCCCTTATCCTCGGCCTTCAGATACACCATGGCTGAGATCTTATCCAGCGTCGATTCCAGGCTGAAGGGGATCTGTTCCAGCTCCAGTCGATCCGCTTCGATCTTGGACAGATCCAGGATATCGTTGATGAGTCCCAGGAGTGACTGCCCCGAAATCCCGATCTTCTGGAGGTAATCCTGTTGTTGCGGCGTCAGATTTGTCCGGAGAGCCAGGTGGGTCAGGCCAATGACAGCATTCAGGGGGGTGCGAATCTCGTGGCTCATGTTGGCCAGGAACGCGCTCTTGGCAAGATTGGCAGCATCCGCCGCCTCCTTCGCCGTGGCCAGTTCCTCCTCGGCCTGCTTGCGTTCGGTAACGCTCCACACGGCCTCCATTAACAACGAGGTCTGGAGCATGTCGGTTTCGTCGTAATCGGTTTCCTTGTTTGCGATACCCACCACGCCGATGATGCGGTTGCCGCGAAAAACGGGGATTGACATAAACTTTAACAGCTGAACATGACCTGGAGGGCACCCTTTTTTTAACGGATTGTCGGCTTGAACATCGTTGACCACAATCGGACGGCGTTGCCGGACGACTTCACCCCATAAACCGGTACGGTCCAACTCGTAGCACGTTTGGGGATTCGCCACGGCGCATTCCGGCATGACCTCCTTGGACCAGGTGTTGAGGACAAACTCCCTGCGATCTTCATGATAGTGGTAAATGTAGCCAAATTTGCTTTCAGTCAGTTGCAGCGCTTGCGCCAGGGCATAATCGAGAAATCCCTGTATGGTTTCGGCCGGATGCTGGAGGATATCAACCAACCGTTGCAAGCGGGCTTCGTTGCGCAGCACCTCTTTTTCCGCCCGCTTCCGTTCACTGATGTCGCGCCAGGTGGTAAAGAGTGCCTCTTTCCCGTCCAGGCAAAGCGCCGCAATGGAAACCTCCACCAGGAATTCCGTGCCGTCCCGGCAGCGATGAACCCACTCAAAGTTGCAACTTCCGCGCTGCAAGGCCAGGTTTATCATTTCCCGAGACAGCGCCGCCGAGGTTCTGCCATCGGGCTGAAATTCGGGAGAGAGTCCGTCCGGCGCAAGACCGATAATCTCCCACCGGTCGGCTCGCAGCATAATTTCGGCGGCCTGGTTGCAGTCTACAAAAATACCGTCACAGATGATGAGATAGGCATCCGGCGAATCCATGAAGAGGATACGATATTTTTCTTCCTTTTCACGGAGCGCCGCCTCGCTACTCTCCCGCTGGGCGTTGCTCTTGCGCAGCGCCCCGGAGAGCCTGGCAAAACGGACCGCCACCAGAACAGCGATCAGCAGCAAAAGGGCAACGACGGCCACTATACCATACAGCCAAGACAAATCATTGGGCTTGGGATCATAGAGAAAACCCTTCAGGTCGAAGCTCCGCTTCAGCATCCCCATGCCGGCATAGACTTCGGCGATGTTGCGCCACCGGCCCGGGTTCATATGGCCGACTTCTACAAGCTCCGTCTGGAGCAGGGGCGCCATCTGCCGGGCCTCGAACCGGAGGTGCTCCAGGGTGTGCCGCTTGCTGTAGCGGTTATAAATGAGCCGGGCCAGTTCCTCCTGATGCTGCATGGCGTACTCCCAACCCTTGAGACTCGCCTCCCGGAATTTTTTGACCAGCTCAGGCTTTTTCCGGACTAATTCCTCGGTGGTAAAGAGATTGTCGCCATAGAAATCGATCCCCACGGCCCGGGGTGAATAGAGAAGGTACTCCTGTCCGGCCGCCTCCAGGGCAAAGGGTTCATCGGTAACATAGACGGAAATAGCCTCCACTGCTCCCGAAAGCAACTCCTGAACGCCAAAGGAATGAGGCGACAGGGTGAACTTGTCTGAGGCGATCCCCTCGTTCTTCAGGTAGGCGTGGAGTTCCGCCGATCCGGGCTCGATCATGACCTTTTGGCCTGCCAGGTCATGGATGCTCTGGACGCCGTGATGTTTCAGATTCATAAGCGCCAGGGGGGAGTGCTGGAAGATGGCCGCCAGGACCACCACCGGCGCCCCCTGTTCCCGTGACAGCAGCAGTTCCGTGGAGCCTACGCCGAACTCGGCCTTCCCTTGCACAACCTGCCCCACCGGGTCCTCCCCCGGTCGGGCGGGAAGAATTTCCACCTCCAGTCCGGCGTTCCGGTAATACCCCTGTTCCTGGGCCGCATAGTAGCCGGCGAACTGGAACTGGTGCTGCCATTTCAGTTGCAGCCGCACCTTGTCGGCCCCCTGGGCGGTAAGGGGCATCAGGAAGAGCGCCACCAGCGCCAGGTAGCGATAGATCAGATTCATGGCAGGTTTTTTTTCACCATTCACACTCTTTTCACCATTCTCTTCCGCGCATACCCCACCACCCCCAGGGAGATACAGAGAAGCGCATAGGTGGAAGGTTCGGGGACGGCGGTGGCGCCAACGCTGATTACGGCGTTTGAAGGGGGACTTCCGTAGCTAAGGTTGCCAAGAGTATCACTGCCAAAGACCAGTGTACCCTGAGCATCTCCCCCTATACCACTATTCAAATCAGAAGGGATGGGGGTAAGGGGATAAAAAAATGGATTAGGGGATGCACTGAGCGCGTCGAGATAGTTAGTTTGATTTATATCCACAGGTGCTATGCCTGCAGCATTTAGCGTGAACACACCGGGAACTATAGCGGAAAGAAGGATAACCGGCACCGTGCCGTTCAGAGGGGCGTGACCGGAAAGGGTCAAGGTATTTGTGGCTGCATACCACGCAATTGTCATTGGATCCTGCGTATCGGTAGCGAGCAGTGCTGTTGTGTCAAAGACGGCGTGCAGAGTGAAGAGAGTGTCGGCGCCCAGGGGGATATTGTTCAAGGTTGTGGTGCTGCTCAGGGTGCCGTTTATGTCAAGCACCATAACAGACGAATGGGCCGGAACTGCGACTGCCAGGGCAAGAACCAAGGTGAGCAGGGAAAGGAACGAGCTGAAACAGGTTTTCATGATGAATTTTCTCCTTGAGTTCAGTATAGACGGCATTGAGAGTACATCTTCCCGGAACGACCGCTCCTTCACCCTTCGCACTCCTTGGACACCATTCTCTTCCGCGCATACCCCACCACCCCCAGGGAGAGACAGAGAAGCGCATAGGTGGAAGGTTCGGGGACGGCGGTTGTCTCGGTAACGTTAACCTGCATGATGAACGGCGACGATGTGTAAAAAGTAGGATCTGGTGCGGCAACAAGCCAATTCGCGCTCAGTCCGGGGCCACTGCCTGATGACGAATCCGTATAGCCCCATGTGACCGAATCTACTAGATTTGCCACATTACGATCAGTGGCTGCAAATGCGAGCAGCCAGTAGGTTGAGTTGGGGAGGAGTTGAATTGGATCGTTCATCGAAATCAGCGAAATCGGCGTCAGGCTTGTTGACAGTGGAGGCAGCGAGACTAACATGCCTTGCGGCGTAAACGTTGAATCCATCAAATAGAAGTAACCGAACGCATCGGCCGCAGGGTTGTCGACCCCTGGCCGGGCAAGAAGAGCGTTGACACTGTTGAGGGTATAGGAATGGTTATCAGTGAGAAATTGTTGTCCAAACAGACTTCCGGCAGCGACGCCACTGATCCGGGAACCATCCGTCTGTTGTGAAAGGTTATCGAACAGGACACTAGCGTGGACCGTAGTGGTCGGGGCCAGGGTGAGCGCCGTCAGGAGTAGCGCGGACAGTACTGCGGTGATGTTACTTTTCATGATTCTTCTCCTTGTGCTGAAGTAATACGTTTCGTTCCCGTAACAGAGAGGAACCGCAAGCAGCCTAAGGCAACAGTTGTGCCATAACCGGGACCAAATGACGCTGCGCCGCGGAAACATGGCGGAACACGAGACTGGAGGCACGTTTTCCCTCGAAAAATCAGGAACGGAGGGTAAGAACCGTAGAAAAATATCAGGAGGAGCTGGTGAGGCGGAGAAGGGATGTTACGCCATGTTACATGGGTACGCCAAAATGTTGCAACATGTTACACATTCTTATGCCCGAAAAAACCAATAAAATCAGGTTTTTGGTGATTTAACGCAGTGGTCCGTCAAATGACGTGCAGGGGTGCGGCGAAGAGGAAACCGACTCCCGACACGGTTTGCAACGGCAGGACGCTCCCGGTCTGCTCCTGATACCGGGAGCGGAACCGGGAAACGATGACATCCAGCGCCCGGGAAGAGGGCTCTTCGGCCTTGTCATAGACGGCGTTGAGGATGGTCTCCTTTGCCACGGGTTCCCCTCGAGATGCGGCCAGCGCCGCCAGGATGCGGTACTCCTTCTGACTCAGCCGAAAATGTCGCCCGTCGGGGGTAACAAGCCGCCAGGCGGCCCGCTCCAGCAGCCAGCTATGGGAAGCGATTGCCTGCGGTGGGGGACTCCGGGCGACAATACTCATGATGGCTGCGGCCAGTTCTTCAATATCCACCGGTTTGACCAGATAGAGATCGGCACCCGCATGGTATCCCTTCACCCGATCGGCCAGAGCGGTGCGGGCCGTGAGAATGATGATTTTTACCGCGGTATTTTCACGAAGATAGGCGACAAGATCATAGCCGCTCAGATCGGGTAACCCCAGGTCCACGATGGCGACGGCAAAGTTCTGTCGGCTGAGAGCCTGGTAAAACTCTATCCCGCTGCCGACGCCGGTAACCGGCAGACAGTGAATGGCCAGGGACTCGGCAATGGTCTCGCGCAGGTCCTGGTCGTCTTCCACCAGAAGGATATGTGGCTTGGGGGTGGACATGCAACCTCCGTGTCAATTGTCAACTGTCTTCAGGAATACTCTGACGATGGTTCCCTGGGGGACATTATCCTCCAGCGTGATCGTACCGCCGTGCTCTTCGATTATCCGCTTCACCAGCCAGAGCCCCACACCGAAGCCGCTGGTCCCCACACTGGCGCTGCCGCGATGAAATTTCTCGAAGATTCGCTGCCGATCGGCGGGGGGAATGCCTGGTCCCTGATCCCTTATTTCAAGGATCATGCCGGAAGTTCCGGACCGGACCTCCATTTCTATGGGGGTATCGGGGGGAGAGTATTTTACGGCATTGGCCGCCAGGTTTATGAAGGCGGTGCGAAGCAGGATATGATCTCCCAGAATCGGCACGGCAACCCCACCCGAGGTGACGGTGACCATCCGTTCGGGAAAAAGATCGTGGGTCTCCGCGGCGATATGCTCCAGCATTGCCTGCAGGTTCAGCGGCTGTAAATCCAGTTTCGGCAATGTATCGCGTAATCGGGAATGTTCCAGGGTATTGTCGAAAATTTCCAGCATCCGCCGGGCGCCGCGCCGGATCTTGGCCAGTGGCCCCAGCAGCGGGCTGTCAGGCTCCACCCCATAATGATCGATTATCTGGAGATTACCGCTGATAATGGCAAGAGGAGTCCGATACTCATGGGAAACCATATCCAGGAACCGGCTCTCATGCTCCAATGCCTGTTGTTTTTCGGCCAGAGCCTGTTCCAGTTCCCCCTGTTTGACGATCAACTCCCGGGTCCGCTCCTCGGCCAACTCCGAAGCCCTGGCCTCGGCCTGCAGGGTTACCGAGAGAAGTTGTTCGCGAGAGACATGAAGCCGTTGTACCAGGGCCATGGTGAGCAGCACCGCCTGGAACAGCATCCCGAAGATATAGGCGTTGGTGCTGACCCAGGTGGAAGGGATAAGCCCCAGCACCGCCAGGATTCGGGGAACGGCCGGAATCAGGACTACCGTGAACCCCAGCATGAGGAGGAGGCCGCCGGGTGTCCGGCGACGGAGTTGAGCGACGGCCAGGAAGGGGGTCAGGCAGGCCAGCAGCAGGTAGCAGACGGCCATGAGCGGCGCCATCCGGTTATAGACGTCAAAGGGGATGCAGGCGGCGGTGACTCCCCCCACCAGGATATTCCCCTGGAGATACCGATGGAACCAGGGATACCTCGTCCTGGTGGCAAAGAGGTGCATGACAAAGAGGCTGAAGGCGCCGACCCCCAGGCAAGCGCCGCCCCCCACGAGATAGTCGTTGACGTGGTGGGCGCCGGCAGGCCAGAGAACGAAGAGCGCTCCATCCAGCCCCACCTGGCGGAGCAGGTTGGAAAGGATATAGAGGGTGCAGTAACCGAACTCCCTGCTGCGTAACAGAGCCGCATAGTAGCTGTTGGCGATGACCACCAGCAGAATCACCCCCAGGAGGAGCCCCATGACGAGGGAATATTTCCCGGACCAGGCAAAAAACTCTTTTTTAGGGTAGATCCACCCCTGCAGATTATGGGTGCTGGAGGTTCTTACCCGGATCCAGACCGTACGCGCCGCTGGTGAACCGGCCGGCGGGAGCGGAACCGTCATGTCGAGAACCTGAAGGGGGCGGCCGGCCATGGGGAAGTGATCCCCCAGTTGATATTCGCGGTATGAGGCGGGAGACCGGGGGTCCGCTCCTTCCTGGACATAGACCCTGACATCGTCGAGAAACGCGGGAACAAGGCGGAGGTAATATTCAGCGGGATCGCCGTCCGGCGTGTCATAGGAAAAACGGGTCCAACTGGCCCCGGCGAGATAGCCGAGATTGAGAAATCCGGGGAGCTTCTTGAACCGCCGATCCGGAGTTCCCAGCAGATCGCCCAGGGTCAGGGCGCCCCCCTGATCCACCAGATTTTCCAGATGGCCCGCCAGGGGGAGGGAATGAAACGTATTCAGGAGCAACGGCGCGGCGTCCGCCGCCGGAACTGACGCCTGGAGCAGACAGAACAGCGCCAGAGCTGAAAAAATCCGGAGTACAACTGATCGGCGACAATGCCGGTCCATGAAAACCACCCTGTTCATCCCCGTAGGCTGTGCTATTTCACCGAGACATCCAGAGTCGCCAACCCCACCAGTTCGGCCCGAAGCCGGTCCCCCGACGCCACCGGGCCGACCCCCGACGGGGTGCCGGTGAGAATGACGTCTCCCGGCTCTAGGGTGAAGAGTGACGAGATATGAGCGATGATCCGGCTGACCGGGTTGATCATGAGGTCGGTGGCGCCGTCCTGGCGGAGTTCACCGTTAATCTCCAGGCGGAGCCGGAGATTCTGGGGGTCGGCCACGACATCCGCCGGGACAAATCCGGAGAGGGGGCAGGAGGTGTCGAACCCCTTGGCGATCTCCCAGGGGAGCCCTTTCTTTTTAAGCTCGTTCTGGACGTCCCGCAGAGTCATGTCCAGGGCAACCCCATACCCGGCCAGATGATCCAGAGCCGACTCTTCCGGGATATCCTTCCCCCCCTTCCCCACCAGCAGCGCCAGTTCCACCTCGTAGTGGCACTCCCGGGAGTAGGTTGGAATCCGGATCTCCTCGCCGGAGCCGATGACGGCGGTTGCCGGTTTCATGAACAACACCGGCTGCGCCGGGGTCTCGTTCCCCAGTTCCTTTATGTGGTCCACGTAGTTGCGCGCCAGACAGACAATCTTGCCGATGGGATACTCCACTCCGCTCCCCATGATACATGCTGTTTTCATGACATACTCCCGCCACTATGATTTCACAGACAGACGCAAAACGAAAACCTTTTCACCGCAAAGACGCAAAGGACGCAAAGGAACCGCAAAGAAAAGCTTTTTTAAGGTAAACCAAAAAAATACAAGTCACTTCGTTTCTTTTTTGTTTTCTTCGCGTACTTTGCGTCTTTGCGGTTCAAAGGTTTGGAAGTTCGACTCGCTTTTTTCCTGAATATCCTGTACATCCCTGTTAAATGCCTTGGTCTACCAGACAACCCTGCCAACTCCCCCGCCGCTTCAGCTCGTTCACGACCGTGTACCACATCCGGTTGTTTTTCAGGTTCCAGTTGGGCGCCACCCGGATCGCCAGGGGGGCGGAACCGTAGAGCCGCTGGACCGCGATTCGCGCCGGAAGCCGCTCCAGGAAATCGCAGGCGGTCCCCACGTACTCGTCGAGAGGGAGGGGGAGATACTCTCCGCTCCGGTAGAGCTCCGCCAGACGGGTCCCGGTCACGGCATGGAGCTGATGCAGTTTTACCGAATCCACGGGGAGCGATGCCATCAGATCCGCGCTTTTCAGAAAACTTTCCCGGGTTTCACCGGGAAAACCGTAGATGAGGTGGGTGCAGAGGGCGATCCCTCGACCGGTGAGCCGCTCCACCGCAGACAGATACTCATCAAGAGTATGTCCCCGGTTGATCCTGGCCAGAATCTCGTCGTCCATGGACTGAAGCCCCAACTCCACGCAAACGTACCGGCTGCGGGCCAGCTCCTCCAGAAGGTCGATGGCCTCGTCGGAGAGGGCGTCGGGACGAGTCCCCACGGAAATACCCACCACGTCGGGATGATCAAGGGCGCGTCCGTACAGATCGCGCAGGGTCGCCGCCGGGGCGTAGGTGTTGGTGAATTTCTGAAAATAAACGATGAACTTACGACTCCCCAACCGGGTCCGGTGATAGGCCATCCCCTCGGCCATCTGCTGTTCCAGGGTAACGGTGGGCTGAGTCCCCGGCGGTGAGAAGCTGCTGTTGTCGCAGTAGATGCAGCCACCTACCCCCTTGCTCCCGTCGCGATTGGGACAGGTGAAACCGCCGTCCACGTTGACCTTGCTCACGCGGCAGCCAAAACGGCGCCGGAGCCAGGTTCCGTAGGAGTGAAACCGGAGATCAGGGTTGAGGAGGGATGAAGGGGGGAATACAGTCACGTCAGGGAACCTTGCCAAGGAGTGCGGTGAAGAGCCTCGCCTCAGCTCCCGGTGACGGAGCGGCAAGAACTCCGGAGATGCAGGCAACGCGCCGTATCCCGGATGCCGACAACTCCGGAAGACGATCCCTGGTGATCCCTCCCAGGGCAAACACCGGAATAGCCAGGGAGCGGGTCACCTCCAGGAGGGACGGCATCCCCAGAGGATCACCGTAGGCCGCCTTGGAGGGGGTACGGTAGACCGGCCCGAAGGTGACGAAATCGGCCCCGTCAAACTCTGCCGATTGAGCAGCCTCCAGTGAATGGCAAGAAACTCCCAGCAGTTTGCCCGACCCCAGCAGCTTTCGGACCACCGTGGCGGGAAGTCCCGTCTCGGGCAGATGGACCCCATCGGCCCCCACCGCCAGTGCGATATCCACCCGGTCGTTGATCAACAACCGGGCGCCGTAACGGGCCGTAACTGCCCGGACTCCCCGGGCCAACTCGAAATAATCACGACTGGTTAGGGACTTTTCCCGGAGTTGCACCCCCCTGATCCCACCGGCAAGAGCCTCTTCAAGCACTCCGAGAAACTCCCGGCCGCCAATCACGTTTCGGTCCGTAATGAGATAGAGCTTGAAATCCACAGGGAGCGAACTGCGGGAACTCACTCGATGACTCCGTCCAGGGGACTGGAAGCCAGAGCATAAAGCCGTTTGGGTATCCTGCCGGCCAGAAACGCCAGCCGTCCGGCCCTCACCGCCAGGTTCATCGCCTCGGCCATGGCCAGAGGATCGGTGGCCCCGGCGATGCCGGTGTTCATGAGAACTCCATGACATCCCAACTCCATGGCGATGGCGGCATCCGAGGCGGTTCCCACCCCTGCATCCACGATGACCGGCACCTTTACCGTCTCCAGGATGATCCGGATGTTGGAAGGATTCCGGATTCCGAGGCCACTCCCGATGGGAGCCCCCAGCGGCATGACCGCAGCGCACCCCAGCGCTTCCAGCTTGCGACAGGTCACCGGATCGTCGGTGGTATAGGGAAGAACCGTGAACCCTTCCTTCACCAGGATGGCGGCGGCCTTCAGCAGCTCCTCGTTATCGGGGAAGAGAGTCTTCTCGTCGGCCAGCACCTCCAGCTTCACGAAGTCGGAGAGTCCCGCCTCCCGGGCCAAGCGGCAGGTCCGGACGGCGTCATCCGCCGTATAGCAACCGGCGGTATTGGGGAGAAGGGTGTACTTCTTCAGGTCAAGGTGATCCAGAAGCGACTCCTTGCTCCGGTCAAGGATGTTCACCCGCCGGACCGCCACGGTAACGACTTCCGCCCCGGAGAGCTCGATGGCCTGGGCCATCTGCTGGAACGTCGCATATTTGCCGGTTCCCACCATCAGCCGCGAACTGAACTCCCGCCCGCCGATCACCAGTTTGTCAGTTGTGCTCACGTCCATCTCCTTTTATTCTGATCCATCTCCTTCGTACGACTACACGTAACGATTATTCTACGTTTCTCTCTGCGACCTCTGCGAGAGACAGCTTTTTCCCTGGATTACCCGCCACCCACGAACTGGACGATCTCCAGCTTGTCCCCCTGGGCAAGGTGAGTGCTACCGTACTCCCGTTTCGGTACGATATCCCGATTCCGCTCCACCGCCAGCCGGGCGGGATCCAGATCGAGAGAGTGAAGCAGTTCCATGACCGTCATCGGCTCAAGAGTGCGCGGTTCACCGTTGATATGAACTTCCATTTCATTCCCCCTTTCCGCCATAAAAAAGAGCCGCAGAAGCGGCCCACTTGCGTGTCATCCGTCGCGCTTCCCTCCGCCGGCATTACCCGGATCAGGTTCAAGGGGTCATCCTACCATCAGGACTCTCAGCCGAAACTCCCCCAGCGTCTGCTCTGTTGTACCCCGTCACACCGCCTCCAACCGGACACCGTATGACTATCCCCGGAATTATAAGGATACCGGATAGGGTGTCAACAGTTTTCTGTCCCCCCTTCCGGTTTGTTGACCGGACAGGAGTTATTCCCCTT
Organism: uncultured Geobacteraceae bacterium; assembly: GCA_903902345.1. Lineage (GTDB taxonomy): Bacteria > Desulfobacterota > Desulfuromonadia > Geobacterales > CAIOGM01 > CAIOGM01. Next base: position 13,233 of record CAIUUR010000219.1, read on the forward strand.
GGACCGTACCGGCAAAAGGGCTATAGTAGCGTCCCCCGACTACCAACAAAAGGTGCATCATCGGCTTTGAGAGCCCATCTCCGTGAAAGCAGGAGCAGTAATGACCCAGGACTCCCCTTTCAGCTATCGCCCCATCGGCATCATCCGCTCCCCCTATTCCCGCCGAATCGATGCCCCCCATCAAAGCACGGTGGTGGAAGGGACGGAAACCGGCAATTTCGCTGAGGCAACGTTGGACCTTCATGAGTGGGTGGAGGAGAAAGCCCTGCAGGATCTTGCTGGATTTGACAGAATCTGGCTCATCTTTGCCTTTCATCTCAGCCAGGGATGGAAAAGCAGTGTCAAGCCCCCCCGGGGCGGACCGAAGCGGGGAGTTCTGGCCACCCGTTCCCCCCATCGACCTAATTCCCTTGGCCTGTCTGCTGTTGAACTAGTAACGATCGAGGGGAGGAGATTACACCTGCGAGGTCTGGACCTCCTGGATGGAACCCCCGTTCTGGACATCAAGCCCTACGTCCCCTACGCAGACGCCTTTCCCCATGCCAAAGCCGGCTGGGTCGACGAACTGGATGCCAAACTGGGGCGCGGTTTCGCACCGGGAGCCCGAAAGTTCCGGTAAGGGGTAGATGGCAGATCAACTCCGGAGGGAAGTCGCCTCACCCCCTCCGCCACTCACGCATCCGGTCCAGGCGGAGGATGTACGGGGGCTTCTTACCGCGCCGGAGAAAACGGATAACATTCCAATTGATCATGAATGATTTCGCTGTTACGGTGTAACTATCACTTTATAAAAGTTCGTGGAGTACCGGCATTGAGAAGGGAAACGGTTGTTAAGGTTTAAAAGGAGCCTACCATGCAGATAGCCAATCCCATCTACGATGTCGTCTTCAAACACCTCATGGAAGACGCGAAGATTGCCAAGTTATTGATCTCCTCCATCATCGGTGAGGAAATTGAAACTCTTGAATTCCGGCCACAGGAATTTACTGCGGATATCGACAGAGAGAGAATTGAGGGACGATTCGGCCTGTTGACGGTGTATCGCCTTGATTTCAGCGCGACGATTAAGACCGGTGAGGGTCTGAAACAGGTCTTGATCGAGATCCAAAAGGCAAAATTCGCCACGGACATCATGCGTTTCAGGGGGTATCTTGGGAGCCAGTACAGCAACAAAAAAATAGAGACAATCAATAATCATGAGAGACGAATCGGTATACCGATCATCGGCATATACTTTCTGGGACATACGCTTGACAGTACCGATGCGTCGATAATCGGCGTTAATCGCGCCTACAAGGATCTGGTGACCGGTGAACAGTTGACGGTAAAGGAGAGTTTCATCGAAAATCTGACCCATGACAGCTACGTGATCCAGATCCCGAATTTGGTGCAGAAACGTCGCAATGATCTGGAAAAGCTTTTGAGCATATTTGACCAGAGTACATATGTTGACGCGGAACATCATATTTTGAACATCAAGGAAGAAGATTATCCGGAGAAGCACCGTTCACTCATCCGCCGTTTACAATCAGCGATACTTGAACCCGAAATGAGAAAGCAGATGGAGATTGAAGACGGCATCCTCGGCGAATTTGAGGATATGCAGCGTCAGATAATGCAAAAAACGCAGGAAACGGCTGATGCCAAACGAGAGGCAGACGAGGCAAGGCAGGAAATAGCTGAAATCAAGCGGGAGGCCAAAGAGAGAAGCGCCGAAGCCGAGCGTGAGGCGGGCGAAGCCGGGAAAAAAATCGCACGCGACCTTAAAACCGCGGGTGTTGCCGTAACGATTATCATGCAGGCGACAGGTTTGAGCCGGGAAGAGGTGGAGAATTGTTGAGGCGAACAGAGTTCTCCTTCTTCACCCTCTCTGCCACTCCCGCATCCGGTCCAGACGGAGGATGTACTGTTTTTCCTGCCTGATCCGCTCCTGATGCCAAGTCCAGAGATGGTAGGCTTCCAGGGAGAGGATGGTGACTCCGGCCGCCAGCACCGCGTAGAAGTTGTCATCCAGGGTATGCCCGAGATGGTAGAAAAGGTAGAAGACGGTAAGATACCCCAGATGGGACAACCCCGAAAAGGCGCCGCTCCCCGACGTCATCCTCCCCAGAATCAGGATCAATGCCGCAAAACTGTAGACCACAAGGAGACCGCTGATCATCTTTGCCGAGGGGGGAGCACCCAGGAACTGCCGGGCGGAAGGGGAGAAATCGGGGAGCAGGGCGAACCACCGCTGGACGGCGAGACTTATCCCCAGGAAGAGGGCCAGATACCAGACTCCCCGCAGGGAGCGCCGCTGATACTCCTTGATGCGCACCGCCGCCTCCCGGCGCGCCTGCTGGATACCTTCCGGCGTACCGGGCAGGAGGGCATCGCGGAGACATTCCGTTGTCGACTTTCCGCTCCGAATACTCATGCTCCCGGTTTTTTCCCGGACTCGGCGCCGGAGGAATCGGCAAGCTCCTTGAGGGTCCGACCGATACTCTCCAGCTCGTCATCCAGTTCGGGGGGTTGAACATCCTTATGCCCGGCGGCAAGCTCCAGGGCGTAGGCGGTCAACCGTTGCAGCGGCAGAAAGAGACTGCGCCGCAGGATGGCCGAAACACCGGCGATCGTGAGAAAGAGAACCATCACGCTGAAGAGCCCCATACGTCCCCGAAGTGAGGCCAGGGTCGCCTGAAGAGTTTTCTGGGAAAGTCCGATATCAAGGGTTCCCAGCACCTTCTGGGAAGCGGGGTGAACATGACATGGTGCGGTAAAGCAATCGGGTTCGTTGTAGATGGGAGCGGTAATGGCGAGGACCGTTTCGCCCCGTTCGTTCCGGTAGCGCCGCGCCTGCTGCATGCTCCCCATGGTTGCCACCGGTGTCGCCCCCGCATGGCAGATGATACACCCCTCGCTGTTCCGGTCCACCTGACGGTTGATCTCTTCCGGATGGGAGGAGAACATGATCCCCCCCCGCTTGTTGAAGATCCGGACCTGCTCCACGTCCTGCTGGGCGCCGACGGTGGTGACGATGTTTTTGATCGTCGCCCGGTCCCCCTTGAGCATGGCATACCGGGTGGAGCGGACGACGGTCTGGGCCAGAGCGGTCTCATGGCGTACGGCGTCCTGGATCATATCCTGCTTGATCGCCTGGTAGAGAAGTGTGCAGCAGATCACCACGAATCCGGTTACCGTGATGGTTACCGGAACAATGGCCCTCCCGCTCAACGACATTCCCATCTCATCCTCCTTCCTCAAACGCCTTTAGTGGCAGAAGCCGCAGCTGGCCGTCACCGGAAATGCCACCCTGCCATTATGGCAGACGCCGCACGATTTCCCCTTCTCCATGGCCGCCATCCCCACCGGCTTCCCCCCCTTGAGGGAATACAGTTTCGGATGGCAGATTTTGCATCCGTATGTGGCGAGATGCACCTTGTGACTGAACCGGGCCGGGGAGAGTTCCTTGGCCGGGAAGGTCAGCTCCTTCACCGGATGACACCTGGCGCATTCCCCCACGTCAAAGGCAACCTTGCCATCATGGCAGGCGCCGCACGACTTTCCCTGATCCATGGCCGCCATCCCCATCCGTCTCCCCTTCACGTACCGGTAGATCTTCGGATGGCACTCCCGGCAGGACTGGCGTCCGGAATGGTTCTGATGGGTGAAGGTGACGGGACCGGTTTCCCGCACCGTGAAGATGATATCCGTAACGGTATGACATCGGGCGCACTCCGCCAGAGCAAAAGCCTTGCTACCGTCGTGGCAGGCTCCGCATGATTTTCCCTGCTCCATGGCCGTCATCCCCACCGGCCGGTTCTTACCGGCAGTGAAGGTGGACGGATGACAGGCAGCACAACTACTCCGGGCGGCGTGCGCCTGGTGAGTGAATGCCACCGCCTTGCTCCCCTTGACCTTCAGTGCGAGATTTTTCACCGGATGGCATTTGCTGCAGTTGGCCAGGGGAAATGCGCTCCGGCCGTCATGGCAGGCGCCGCACGATTTCCCCTGCTCCATTTCCGCCATGGTATGCCGCACCGGATGCACCATGTCGAAGAGCTTGTCATGGCAGGCCCGACAGTCGTTTTTCTGTTTTCCCGTGACGATATGACCGTTGTGGCTGAAGAGCACACTCCCCAGTTCCTTGGTTTTGAAGGTGACATCCCTCAGTTCAAGGGCAAAGAGCGGAGTAGGACGCCACGCAGCCAAGAGCGCCAGGAGCAGGAGGAAAATTCTCATGGTTTATCCTCCTCTTCTTCCCATCCTGTCCACATACTCCTGGTGTGGGCAAAGGGGGTGTGGCCCAGGGTCGCCAGATAGACATGAATAAAGAGAAAGGCAATGAAACAACAGGCGATGAGAAAATGGAACCCATCCAGCAGCTTGAGACCTCCCATGGCGATGATGACCTCGCGCAGCGGCCCGATGTTCATGATGAGGAATCCGGAGAAGATCACCAGCGGCAGGAGAAGAAGCATGATCATCAGGTAGGTCACCTTCTGCAGGGGGTTGAACTTGTTCTCCGGGGTCGGCGTATGGGGGTTGGGCTTGCCGAAGAAATAGTAGAAAAAATAGAAGATCGCCTGCCGGAAGAGTCCATACTTCAGATCCTCCACGGTGGGAACATAGATCTTCAGGAGGGTTCCCGTGACGAAGATGTAATAGGCCATCCAGAGGAGATAGGAGATGGAGACCACGATCCCGGCGGTGTTATGAAGGCTCACGGCCCCCTTGTAGCTTCCGAAGAGATTCAGTAATTCGGGCCAGCGGATCTGGATCCCCGTGAGAGTCAGGGTGACGATCCCCAGGGCATTGAGCCAGTGCCAGATCCGGATGGGGGTCGGATTGAGGTAGATCTTATGCTTCCGGGTCATGGTGAGGCTCCTTTCTGTTCTTCCGGGTCAGAAACCGGAGCGTACCGTGGCACAGCGGCACCATCGCCCCGCAGGCCACGATGGCGAGTCCGATGATGCTGAGAGTGGAACTCCGTGACGTCCCCATCATATAAAAATCAGGAGTACCGTAGAGGAGATCCAGGACCGCCCCCTTCTCCACCGGCACCCGGATCGACCGCCCCTCCTGGTCGGGGAGCGCCACATAACTGGTCTGGAGGGCCCCGGAGCCCGAGGCATGACAGAAGGTGCAGTCCCACCGGTTCTTGAGGATCTGATAGGTGTGGGTGATCTTTTCCGGCATCATCATCCCCCAGAGACGCATCCCCCTGGTGGCGGCGTCACGATGGAATTTTCTCAGCTCTTCCAGGGAGACGATGCCGTCACCGTTCGCATCGATCACCCTGGCCAACGGGGTCCCCCCCCCGGGGAGCAGCGAAGCCAACTCGTCATGGGTGGCGGGGATATAGCCATGCTCCCCCTTCTCCCCATGGCGGGTCTGAATATAGAGGTTGATGACGTACTGCTCCGACCCGGTGTGGCAGGTGATGCAGGGGAGCGCGGTAATGTGCAGTTGCGCCTGGGGGAGCCATAACGCATGTTTTTTGATTGTCCTGGCGTTATCATGGCAGCGGGCGCAGGGAATGTTCATGTCGGCGCCGGAAACCACCTCCGCAGGGCGGGCGGTGTGGGGATTGTGGCAATCCGGGCAACCGGCCTTCTCGGCATGGATACCGCTCAAATATTCCTGCACTACGGGGAGATGACACTCCTTGCAGGATGCCCGTGACGGACGGAGCGCGTCGCCGGGATGCCGGGAGGTGACGGAATCATGGCAGGAGGAACAGCCGATACGGGAATGAGTCGTGGCGGCGAATTTGCGGGGATCGATGTACAGATACCCCTTTCCGCTGCTGATGACGCTCCGGCTACCGTGGCAATGGAGACACTGGTCTCCTGCGGCAACAACCGTCGGAAGAAATCCGGCAGTTGCCACGGCCAGCAGGACGGCTAACATGGTGACAACAACGCGTGACTGGTGCACCCTTCCCTCCTTATTACTCCTGCAGAAGCAAGCCATCCCGACTGTTGACACCGTAAAATCACCGGCATTTGGCGGCACTGTCGTCCGCCGATGCGACGCTACTCCGGGACCGCCTGTTCCCTTCGTCACCTCGGGACAATTGCGGGAGAACCTAGACAACGACAATAATAACGCAAAAAACGAGAAAAAATCGGATAAAAATGCAATGGCCTCGAAATCCTCCACTGCCGACCTGCCGGTGAAAGCCATCGCCAGGAGAAAAGGAAGAAGAGTTATGAACAATGATTCGAGGAGAGCCCCTTCTCTCACTGCAATAACTGATCCGATTCGGGCGGACATCACAAATTAATAGTGATAGGTAAACGGCAGGATACGTGGTAAGGCTTAGATTCATACTTTTTCGGCACTATATTTTCACTACTTCAGACATAAGGGGACAATAATGGGACAGTTGCTTTTTTTCACATTTATTGCGGTAATAGGCCTAGTTATTTTTTTGATCGGTAAAAACAAACGCAAATCAAAAGAAAAAACCTTTTCACCTAAATCAGCCATCACGTCTGACTCGGAAGAGATACTTGTTAAAAAAGCTAAGACTGAAAAATGGATGGACAACAAATGGGAACAAAAAAATGACCGGAGCAAACATAAAAAATAAGATTTCGTTGGCTTTTTTACCGGCAGAATCTCCCCCCATCAAAATTGAATATCCCATCCGTTGGAAATTGGTATAGAATAAACCTCATTACAACGCGATGAGGCCGGCAATGGAACGAAGCAGGATTCTGGTGGTGGATGATGAAGCAGTAATCCGTGAAGGGGTAAAGCGGATACTGGAGCGGAACGGCATGGACGTTACCGCCAACTCCGGCGGCCGCGCCGCCCTGGCAACCATTCAGGAGACGGACTTCGACCTGGTGGTCACCGACCTGAAAATGCCGGGGATGAACGGCATCGAGCTCCTCAAGGCAATCAAGATCCTCCAGCCCGAGGTGCCGGTCATCATTATCACGGGCTATTCCACGGTGGACACCGCCGTGGAGGCGATGAAGAGCGGAGCCTTTGATTACATCGCCAAGCCGTTCACCCCGGAACAACTCACCGAGAAGGTCGCCAAGGCCCTGGCGCAAAAAGAAGCTGTCACCGAGAATCTCCTCCTTAAAAAAGAGCTGAAGGAACACCACGGATTCGACCTCTTCGTGGGAGAAAGCAAGGAGATGCAGAAGATCTACCGGCGGATCCTTCAGGTAGCCCCCACGGACAGCACCGTCCTCATCACCGGGGAGAGCGGCACCGGCAAGGAGGTGGTGGCCCGGGCCATCCACCGCAACAGCCCCCGCCGGGACGACCCCTTCGTGGCTGTGGACTGCACCTCCCTGGCGGAAAACCTCCTGGAGAGCGAACTTTTCGGCCACATCAAGGGCTCCTTCACCGGCGCCATCCAGAGCAAGACCGGCCTCTTCAAGGTGGCCGACGGCGGCACCCTCTTCCTGGATGAGGTGGCCAACATCTCCCTCACGACACAGGCGAAACTCCTTCGGGTCCTTCAAGAGCGGGAGATCACCCCCATCGGCGGGACCCATGGGGTGAAGATCGATATCCGCTTGGTCGCCGCCACCAACAAGAATCTCCGGATTTTGGTGGAAGAGGGTAAATTCCGGGAGGATCTGGTCTTCCGGCTGAACATCATTCCCATCGACCTTCCACCGCTGCGTGAGCGGAAAGGGGATCTCCCCCTCCTCATCACCCACTTCCTTCAGAAGTTCGCCACCTCCATGGGGAGGGAACTGTACGGACTCTCCGCCGAAGCAAGAACGTTTCTGGAAAACTACGCTTTTCCCGGCAATGTGCGGGAGGTGGAGAACATCATCGAGCGGGCGGTGGTTCTGGCCGAGGGAAACCTGATCCAGCTGGAGGACCTGGAGTTGGGGCATGCCTGTGTCCTGAAACCCCGGAGTCAACAGACGGAAAACCTTCCCCCTGCCACTCTGGAAGAGTTAAAGGAAGCCAAGCGTCTCATCCGGGAGAAGGCCCTGGAGGAGGTGGAGAAGGCTTTTGTGGTGGCGGCTCTGGAACGAAACCATGGGAACATCACCCGGGCCGCCGAAGAAACGGGGATGCTCCGCCCCAACTTTCAGGCGCTCATCAAGAAACTGGGGATCTCGGGACGGGATTATGCCGACGGGTAACCCCTGACCCATGCGCAGCAGTTCCGTGGAAGCGATTGTACTCAAAGTCCTGGACTATGGAGAGGCGGATGTTATCGCCACCCTCTACACCCGTGAGCAGGGCAAACTCCGGGGTATCGCCCCCAATGCGCGGAGAAGCCGAAAACGATTCGGCGGCGCCCTGGATCTCTTTGCCCGACTGAATATCTCCCTCCGAATTCGCGAGGGACTTTCCCGCCTGGAAGAGGCGGCCATCATCACCCTCTCTTCCCATATCCGGGAGGATATCACCAAGGTTGCGCATGCCGGGTACGCCTGCGAACTCACCGACCTCCTCCTCCCCGACGGGCTCCCCAACAGCCGTTACTACCGACTCCTCTCCGCCTGGCTGGAACGGCTGAACAGCTCCCCCCCCTCCCCTGCCGACCGCCTTTTTTTCGAGATCAACACCCTGAATATCCTGGGGTACCGGCCGGAACTGGCGCAGTGCAGCGTCTGCGGAGTCCCCTTCGACGGCACGAGACCGCTCACCTTCCACCCCTCGGCCCATGCCATCACCTGCCGCTTCTGCGCCGGGGCCGGCCGGCCGGTGGCGCCTTCGGTGCCGGAACGTCTCCGCAGTTGCCTCGTCACCGGCCGGTTTGGCACGGTAGTTTTCACCACAGAGGAGTTGGCTGACGCAGGGTTCATTCTCGACAATCTCATCATCGCCCATACGGGGAAGGAGCCGAAATCACTCCGCTTCCTGCGGGAGGTTGAGTAAACACTGCGTGTAGGTTGGGGTAAACGGCAGCATCGTGAACCCCAACATTTTTCCTGATTACTACCAATCTGCGGCTACCAGAATCTCCCTCCCCTTCAAGGGGAGGGCTGGGGTGGGGATGGGGGAAGAACAGCCCACACTTACCCCATCCCCCTCCTGACCTACCCCTTGAAAGGGGAGGAACGTAGCTGGCCGCAGATTAGTAGCAATCAGGACATTTTTTAAGGCGCTGCAATTAAACCTGTTGGGGTTCGTGCCTCACCCCAACCTACGACTGCCTTTCTCGCAACAGGAGGATCATCCGTCGACCTTTCAAGACCTTATCCTTTCCCTGCAGGGGTACGGGGCGCAGCAGGGATGCGTCATCCAACAGCCCTATGACACCGAAAAGGGGGCAGGCACCTTCAACCCCGCCATCTTCCTCCGGGTTCCGGGACGTTCAAGGGTAGAGTAGGGAACAGGTTTCACCCTGCCCCTCCTCATCAAACCGTGCGTGCAGTTTTCCCGCACGGCTTTCCGATGTTCATCACTGCCCCTGGAACCCGCAAAGTCACGGGAACTCGTAGAGCTTCCTGTTTTCCTGGATGTATTTGAAATTGACTTTACTTCCGTTATGCGTTAGTGTTTTGGACATGATCGCTTCGTTCCACGACAACGAAACCATTAAAATCTGGGAAGGTGAATTTTCCCGTCGTCTTCCGACTCAGATTCAGAGCGTAGCGCGTCGCAAACTGCGTATGCTGAATAACGCTCAGCGGATTGACGACCTTCGTATTCCTCCACAGAACCGGCTGGAAAAACTCTCCGGCGACCGTGAAGGGCAATGGAGTATAAGAATAAACGACCAGTGGCGACTCTGCTTTGTCTGGAACAACGGGACAGCCAGCAGAGTCGAGATTTGCGACTACCATTGAGGTGATCACATGGAAAGGCTTCCCAATATCCACCCAGGCGAAATCCTTCGCGAAGAATTCCTAACGCCAATGAGAATAAGCCAATATCGCTTAGCCAAAGAAATCGCGGTTCCTGAGCCGAGAATTTCTGCCATCTGTAACGGTAAGCGAGCCATCACCGCTGACACCGCTGTGCGACTATCAAGGTTTTTCGGCACCAGCGCTGGTTTCTGGCTCGGACTTCAGGCCGATTATGACACTGAGGAAATTGAAAATTCCGCGGCAGAGAGTCTGTCTACAATTCATAGATGGGAGGGGAACAATTCTCACCTCTAATATTTTGGGGGTCATGGGTCATGGGGGTCATGGGGACGCATATAAGATTATAACTTTCTCTCCGCTATTATGTCCGGCAGGTGCAAATCTTTTTCGGCAGCCAAGTGTCCCATGAATGTGGACGCTTTCGGCAGTCAACGAAGCTTCATCATGGACAAGCGCGGGGAAGGGGTGCCGATCATCATTACTGAAAGTGAGAAACTATCCGGAAGAAAACCTGAATACCGCTTGCAGGATGACGCGGAACTACTGCTGACAATCTATGCGGCGAAATCGCCCCATGGTGGAGATTGAGCATGCAAGGGAGCGGGGAGAGGAGTAAACCCGAGTTTCAATCCTGCCGACCTGGAAGCCACGTTTTTCAGCTGTTACAAACTGGATTCCCGCTCAGAATCGCTGCGGGAATAACAAACATCAATCTTTCAGATAATAAGTTCGCCGTCCACGACAGGATTATACGTTTTTAGCCGTTCAGAACGGGCAGCATTCAGCAATTCATCGTCCGACGCAACAAAAACTACCGGAGAGTTGGTCGCCCTCCAAAGCCAGAGCGCCGTTGCAAGATGTATGCTGTCCGCTCCACGCAAGGCATGACGCGCTATCAACGACTCTATTCCCTCAACTGCCGCACCGCCAACCTCCACAATCATAACATGTTGAAGATCCTGAGCAAACTTGCTCCGTATGGATGCCAACTCCGCCACACCCAACGAGCCGGTTTTTGCCCGTCGTGCTACGGCCGCAAGAGTTTCAGGAATGGCAAGCCACGAAATAGCAATCGTTACTCTCCCCTCAATAAGTGAGGTCATCTGTGCCGATCCAGCTTCCGCCGCATAACGTTTCACTAAAGCGCTGCTATCAAGATAATAGATCATCTTCGTTCCCGGATAACTGTTTCCGACAAAGGTTCACCATCCAACTGCACCGGAGTAAATGAAGTGCACGGTCCTTTACCGGTGGGCAATTTCAGATGTCCTTGTGCCGCCAATGCTGCCAAACGCTCATCAAGACCAAAGTTTTCCTCGATTCTGTCCAGTTTGTGTAAAATAGCCACCGGAGCGCCCCTATCAGTCACTACCACGTTTTCTCCGTTTTTAACTTCTCTTAGATAGTGGGTGAGACGATTTTTCAATTCACGAACACCAACCGTTTGCATGGGTAGGGCCTCCCTCAGCAGAATGTAGCTATTGTAGCCACACCATAACTATTTGTCAATTGAAGAACGTAAAGTGAGTGCACACGCCGAACTCCTTGCAATTACAACGCCTCTTTTGTATATTCATCTCTCATTACAGCGTTTCGCGCAACAGGAGGATCATCACTTGACCTTTCAAGATCTTATTCTTTCCCTGCAGGGGTACTGGGCGCAGCAGGGATGCGTCATTCAGCAGCCCTATGACACCGAAAAGGGGGCCGGCACCTTCAACCCCGCCACCTTCCTCCGGGTACTGGGTCCCGAACCATGGAACGTGGCCTACGTGGAGCCATCCCGGCGCCCCACCGATGGCCGCTACGGCAAAAACCCCAACCGGCTCCAGCACTACTACCAGTTTCAAGTCATCATGAAGCCGTCCCCCTCCAACATCCTGGAGCTTTACCTCAATTCCCTCCGGAGCTTCGGCATCGATCCCAACAAGCATGACATCCGCTTCGTGGAGGATGACTGGGAATCCCCCACCCTGGGAGCCTGGGGTCTGGGATGGGAGGTCTGGCTGGATGGAATGGAGATCACCCAGTTCACCTACTTCCAGCAGGCAGGGGGGATCGACCTGAAGCCGGTGGCCGGCGAGATCACCTACGGCTGCGAGCGGATCGCCATGTACCTGCAGGGGGTGGACAACGTCTACGACCTGGAGTGGACCAAGGGGATCACCTATGGCGACATCCATCATATGACCGAAGTGGAGTTTTCCACCTACAACTTCGAGGAAGCCAACGTACCACTCCTCCTGGAGTCATTCACCAACTTCGAGGGTGAGTGCATCCGTCTCGTGGCCAAGGAGCTGGTCTTCCCCGCCTATGACTTCGTCATGAAATGCTCCCACACCTTCAACCTGCTGGACGCCCGGGGGGCCATCTCCGTCACCGAGCGGGCCTCCTACATCGGCCGGGTCCGCAACGTGGCCAAGCTCTGCGCCGAGGCGTACGTGCGGCAGCGGGAAAAGCTGGGGTATCCCCTGCTGAAAGGAGTCCGGTCATGAGCAAGGAACTGTTTCTGGAAATAGGCACTGAAGAGATCCCCGCCGGGTTTCTCCCCAAGGCCATGGCGGACATGAAGAACCTCATCACCAAGGAGCTGGAACAGGCCAGGATCCCCTACACCGAGATCAGGACCATGGCGACCCCCCGCCGTCTGGTTCTCGTGGTAAGCGGCATGTCGGCGGAGCAGCCCGACGCCGAAATCACCGCCATGGGACCGGCCAGGAGCATCGCCTTCGGCCCCGACGGCGCCCCCTCCAAGGCAGCCCAGGGGTTCGCCCGTGGCCAGGGGGTTGACGTGACCTCCCTGCAGATCATCACCACTGAAAAGGGAGAGTACATTGCCGCAGTGAAGAAGGAAACGGGACGCCCCACGGCGGAACTCCTCCCGGCCATCCTCCCCCGGCTCATGGGGAACATCCCCTTCAAGAAATCCATGCACTGGGGAGATTACGACGTCCGCTTCGCCCGCCCCATCCACTGGATTGTGGCCCTCTTCGACGGGGTCGTCGTCCCCTTCTCCTTCGGCCCCATTCAAAGCGGCGCCAGCTCCCGGGGTCACCGGTTCATGGGGGACGCCACCTTCCTCGTGCGGGACTTCGCCCAGTACCAGGAAGAGTGCCGGCGGCAGTTCGTCATCCCCGATCCCGGAGAGCGGCGGGAGATCATCCGGAGCCTGGTGGAGGAGGCCGCCGTCGCCGCAGGCGGTCGGCTCCTTAACGATGATGGGCTCCTGGACGAGGTGACCTATCTGGTGGAATACCCCAGCGTGGTGCGGGGGACCTTTGACCCGGGCTTCCTGGAAGTTCCCAAAGAGGTGCTCATCACCTCCATGCGAAGCCACCAACGCTATTTCTCCATAGTTGACTCTGACGGCAAGCTCATGCCCGGCTTCATCACCGTCAACAACACCCTCACCGAGAATCCCGACGTAGTGGTGAAGGGGAACGAACGGGTCCTCCGTGCCCGCCTCTCCGACGCCCGCTTCTTCTTTGATGAAGACAAGAAGGTCCCCCTGGCTCAGCGGGTGGAATCGCTCAAATCGGTGGTCTATCAGCAGAAGCTGGGGACTTCCCATGAGAAGATGGAGCGGTTTCGGGCCATTGCCGAAGGGTTGGCGGAACTGCTGGCCCCTGGGAAGAAGGAGCAGGTCTCCCGTGCGGCCTGGCTCTGCAAGGCCGATCTGGTCACGGGAATGGTGGGGGAATTCCCCGAGGTTCAGGGGATCATGGGACGGGAATACGCACTGCTTCAGGGAGAGACGCCCGAGGTGGCCCAAGCCATCGCCGAACACTACCTCCCCAACCAGGCGGGAGGAGCACTCCCCGCCTCCCACATCGGCTCACTGGTCTCCATGGCCGACAAACTGGACAGCATCTGCGGCTGCTTCGGCGTGGGACTGGTCCCCACCGGCGCTGCCGACCCCTATGCCCTCCGCCGGGCGGCCCTGGGAATCATCGCCATCATCCTCAATCAGGGGTACCGCCTCCCCCTTGCCGAACTCATCAACAAAAGCCTCACGCTCCTGGAGCCGAAACTGACCCGCCCCAAGGAAGAGGTAGCCACCGAGGTGCGGGAGTTCTTCCGGGGGAGGTTTGTCAACCTACAGAGCGGCGAATTCCCCGGCGACGCCGTGGAAGCGGCCGTGGCAGTGGGATATGACGATCTGGTGGACACCAAGGCCCGCATTGCGGCCCTGACACAGTTCAAAAACCATCCCGACTTCCAGGCGCTGGCCGTCGGGTTCAAGCGGGCGGCCAACATCGTCAAGGAAGGGGTCGATTCCCCCGTTGACCCAACCCTCTTCACCGATCCGGCGGAAGGGGAACTCTGCGTCGCCTTCGCCGCGGTGAAGAGTTCCGTGGAGGGAAAGGTGGCGGATCACGCCTATCTGGACGCCCTCACCCAGATCGCCACCCTTCGCGGCCCCATCGACACCTTCTTCGAAAAAGTCATGGTCATGGATGAGAACTTGCAAGTTCGGGCCAACCGCCTGGCTCTCCTCACGGGGATCGCCCGCCTGGTGGGAGGGATCGCCGACTTCAGCCGTCTGGGCTGAGCGAAAACAGATACCTGACGTGCGCAGAGGCGGGGCTCAAGAGCCTCGCCTCTGTCGTTTCATCCGACAACAATCAACCTGAATGCTACTAATCTGCGGCCGGCTACGTTCCTCCCCTTTCAAGGGGGAGGTATCTTCCCCCATCCCCACCCCAGCCCTCCCCCTAAAGGGGAGGGGGATTCTGGTAGCCGCAGATTGGTAATAATCAGGACAATCAAAGAGAGGGAGGAAGTAATGAACTGGGGACGTTTCATTCTGTACGTCGGCGTAGTCTCGGCTCTCTTTTTTTCCGGAGCGGCCTTCGCCACAACGATTGTGAGCGGAGATCTGAGCATCAGGGACGGCGGGGATCTTGTTTTCTCCGATGGCACCGTTCAAAGCAGTGCTCAACAGCAGGGACCGGCAGGTCCTGCCAACGCTCTGGCAATAGGTACGGTAGTTTCCGGGGCAACAGCAGGGGCAACTATTACGGGAACGGCGCCCAATCAGCTGTTGAACCTGACTCTGCCGTTGGGTCCCCAGGGGGCATCAGGAAACAGCCTGATCACTCTGGCGGGAATCTGTGATGCGCTGCGGGCGGGTGGCGCAGGGATGCCACTCTTCTGCCTCACCCCATCGGTGACATCCATCACCTCTCCCACGGTCATGTACTCGAAACAGAGCAGTTTCACCGTAAGCGGCACGGACCTGGGAAGCGCCACGGTGACAGCACTTGGCGCCTGCTCCAGCCTGACGGAAACAGCAGGAGGTTCCGCAACAATGCGGACCTTTTCTTGTACGCCAACTTCGGTAGGCACAGTAACTATTTTCGTAACCACCGATGGAGCCGCCCTGAAACAGATGTCATTTTCAGTTCCGCCCCCTCAGGTTACGCTAACCACCAGTATGGGAACTATTGTCGTGGAGCTTTCCCCCGCAAAAGCACCCATAACGGTCAACAACTTTCTGCGCTATGTCAATGAAGGCTTCTACAGTAATACGATTTTTCATCGCGTATTGTTGGGCTTCGTGGTCCAGGGTGGCGGCTTCGGCATCGACGGCGTACAAAAGAGTCCAACTCATGCGGCAATATATCTGGAGCTACCATCGGCAACAGGGCTTACCAACGCCCAAGGAACCATTGCCATGGCTCGGACTACCGATGTCAATTCAGCAACGACTCAGTTCTTTTTCAACACCGTCAACAATGCCTCTCTTGACACCGGCTCCGGCGGATATGCGGCATTCGGGAGTGTCATCCAGGGATTTGATATCGTCAAGGCAATTGAAGCTGTCCCCGTTTCCGCAACGGACAGTAAGCCGATTACCCCGGTCATCATGACCTCAGCCACCCAGACAAGGTAATCATCGTCAAAAGGCAAGGAGATTATTTTTCCCGCCCACCAGCTGCCGGGCCAGCTCGTCGGCCTGGAGCAGGGTCGCCTCGGGGAGGCTATTACTGGAAGGTCCGACGCCGCAGACGCGAAGGAGATGGCTCTCGCTGAAACCGAGCCACTTGAGAAAGCCGTCATAACGGGGAAAGATGTCGGCAAAAAGCGTCTCGTCCGGGTGCCCCTGGGTGATGATGAAAACCAGTTTCTTGGGAGAAAGACGACTGGGAGTAGGGTTGGACAGATAATCCGGTTTCAGGTAGGAGTAGGTCCGATCCATGAACCCCTTGAGCTGGGCTGTCATATCTCCGTAGTAGACCGGCGTGGCCAACACCACGGCATCGCTCTCCGCCACTGCGGCAAGCACCTCGGACAGGTCGTCGTTGAGGATGCACTGCTCCAGCCCCTGCTTGCAGGCATAGCACCCCTGACACCCCCGATAGGTGAGCCGGTTCAGTTCGAAGCTGCTGACCTCTGCGCCAAGGGCGGCCGCCGTGTCCTGAAAGCGACGGGCGATGGTGCTGCTGTTCCCCTGGGAGCGTGGACTCCCCATGAGAGTGACAATCTTCATATGCTCTTCCTCCATTGAATAGGTTCCGTTATTTGGACGGTGGACCAAGAGTATCGATGTACCACTGAAGGGCGGCGTCCAACCCCTGATTAATCGTGTGGGTCGGATCATACCCCAGGAGCCGCCGTCCCTTGCTGATATCCGCCTGGGAGTGCAGAACATCCCCCTGGCGGAAGTCACGGTGGATCGGCTGGGCCCCGGCTAGGTGAGGGTAATGGGGAAGAAGCCTGTCGTGAAGCAGGGAGTACAGCTCGTTGAGGGAGGTCCGGGCGTTCAGCGCCGTGTTGTAGATCTGGTTCACCGCCTCGGGAGCCTCCGCCGTCGCCGCCAGGATATTCATCTGCACCACGTTCTCCACAAAACAGAAGTCGCGGCTGGTCTCGCCGCTGCCGTTGATGTAGAGTTGCTCCCCCTTGATAAGCGAGGAGATCCAACGGGGGATAACGGCGGCATAGGCCCCTGCCGGGTCCTGACGGGGACCGAAGACGTTGAAATAGCGGAGCCCCATCGTCTGGATGCCGTAACTCCGGGCAAAGACATCGGCGTACAATTCGTTAACGTACTTGGTCACGGCGTAGGGAGAGAGCGGCCTGCCGATGACCTCCTCCACCTTGGGGAGTCCCGGATGGTCGCCATAGGTGGAACTGCTGGCGGCATAAACAATCCGCTTCACCCCTTCGTCCCGTACCGCCACCAGCATATTGAGGGTGCCGTTAATATTGTTGTCGTTGCTGGTGATCGGGTCTTCCAGTGAACGGGGGACCGAGCCCAGGGCCGCCTCATGAAGAACGTAGTCAACCCCGCGACAGAGGTTTCGGCACCCCTCCAGGTCACGCACATCCCCCTGGATGAAGGTAAAGCGCCCCCACTGTTCCGGTGTCACCAGAGTTCGGACCTGCTCCAGATTGCCCCGCTTCCCGGTGGAAAAATTATCAACCCCCACCACACTCTGGTCCAGTCGAAGAAGATGCTCCAGCAGGTTCGAACCGATAAAACCGGCGCATCCGGTAACGAGCCACCTCTTCGGGGCCTCCTGTAACTCCTTCCGAACCTCATCATATCTGCTCAAGACGTCACCTCCCCTCTTCCTCCATCCAACTCACACCCCCGGAACCAGGAGCCTGGGACCAGGAACCGGCACTTGGCACCTTACAGCCTCCAGACCTGAACTCCGCTTTTCAGCAACTCTTCACGGTCGTAGATTCCCTTCACATCCATGAGAACCGGATTACCGTAAGTCAGATGACAAATATCACTGACGCTGAGCGCCCGGAACTCGGCATGGGCGACAGCCACCACCACCGCCACTGCCGGTTTCAACGCATTCAGCGGTGTCAGAGTTACCCCGTATTCGTGCTCCGCCTCGTGGGGATCAGCCTGGGGATCACACACCTGCACCTGTATCCCGTACTCCTCCAACTCCGCGATAATATCCACCACCCGGGTGTTCCTGACGTCGGGACAATCCTCCTTAAAAGTAAGCCCCAGCATGGTGACACGGCAACCGACAATGTTGTGCCCGGCGCGAACCATCTCCTTGATGGTCTGACGGGCGATGAAGGTCCCCATGCTGTCGTTGATCCGGCGTCCGGCCAGAATCACCTGTGGGATGTAGCCGACTTTTTCCGCCTTGTGAGTCAGGTAGTAGGGGTCGACCCCGATACAGTGCCCCCCCACCAGACCGGGACGAAATTTGAGGAAGTTCCACTTGGTCCCGGCGGCATCCAGCACCTCATTGGTGTCGATCCCCAACCGATCAAAGATCAGCGCCAGTTCGTTCATGAGGGCGATATTCAGGTCACGCTGGGTATTTTCAATGACCTTGGCGGCCTCCGCCACCTTAATGGTACTGGCCCGATGAACTCCGGCAGTGACAACGGACTCGTAGACCCGGGCCACGGCCTCCAGCGTGGGAGCATCCTGCCCCGATACCACCTTCATGATCGTGGTGAAGGTGTGCTCCTTATCGCCGGGATTGATCCGCTCCGGGCTGTAACCCACCGTAAAATCTACCCCGCAGGTCAACCCTGAAACCTTTTCCAAAACGGGAACACACTCCTCTTCGGTGGCGCCGGGGTAGACCGTTGACTCATAGACAACGATATCCCCAGCCTTCAGCGCCTGCCCCACACTCTCCGACGCCTTCAGGACCAGCCCCAGATCAGGAACATGGGCCTCATCCACCGGAGTGGGGACCGCCACGATATGAAAATCGGCCGAGCGCAGATCGTCGATCCGGTCGGTGAAGAGGATGTCGGCATCGGCCAACTCCTGGGCCGTCACCTCCCCGGTCCGGTCGTAGCCGCTTTTAAGCTCTTCTATCCTGAGCGGATTGATATCGAACCCCACAGTCCGCCTGACCTTGCCGAAGGCGATAGCCACCGGCAATCCCACATACCCCAACCCCACTACGGAGATAATCCTCACTCTGCTCATACGATCCCCCTCCCCCTCGTCCTTTTCGCCGTAGATCTCCATCCAGGGAGACAACGGTGATTACGAGGGAAGAAACTTTTGAAATAGTGGATAAAAATCCTGGATAAACGTATTCGCTGCGACGAATTGTCCTTCCACGTCCCCCTCGAAGGCAATGGATATCCTGACAAAGGTGGCATCCCGCCGCCGGGAGGTGATGGAACTACGTATCTGAGCCAACTTCAACCCGATCTCACTGGCAATCACCTCATCTCCCGGCGCCCGGAACCAGTAGACGAAAAGCTCCTTCTGCCCCCCCTTCTGGTACACCGCTTGAACCACGGGAAACTCTTTCCCCCCCGCCTTCAGGGTGACCACCCGTTCTGACAGTTTAAGCCATCCCCCTCCGGGGAGGCAATGTTTAGGGGAATGGATCTCCCCTCCCCCCTTGCCGCCGCCATGGTACCCAAGATAAAGATTCACCTTTTCTCCCCGGGCGTTGACATACAGAGCGGAGAGATAATCGGTGGGCTTGAGAACTTCCAGGACTTCCTTGCTGAACTCCCCCCGGGTTAACTGGCGCCATTGGCCGTTGGTGGCGGGGAAATCCGCCAGGGGGATATTCGCCGGGACGGTGATGTCCTTGTGTATGTTTATGTAGAGACCCACCGCCGCCAGAAGGAGGTAAATAACCAGGAACCGCCATCTCTTGATCATTTTCTCCCCCTGTCCATGAGTGCTCCCAGTCCGGCCAGCAGCATGAGCGCCACAGCAAAAACCGCCAGCCCGGCAAATTCATGAAAGAAACCCTCCGCCGCCTTTGCCCCCCAGTACTGGGCCAGGATTCCGGTCCCCATGACCCGGACCCCGTTGGTAAGAATAGCTATGGGAATCGCTGCAATGATCATGATCACTCGCTTCATTGTCCCCTTCTGGGTGATGAGGGCAAATGCCGCCGCCAGAGCCAGCAGGGAGACCAGTGACCGGATACCGCTGCAGGCGTCGGCCACCTCCAGCGTCGTCTCCGGCAGGATGAGGATATTTCCCTCCCGGATGATGATCACCCCCATGAGTTGCAGAGCCTCCACGGAGTATTTAGCCACCAGTTGTTTGAGAGGAAAGGCGATGGAATCGTAGACGATGTAGGGGAGCGGCACCATGAAGAACAGGTAGAGCACCGGCAGGAGCAGTATCCGGAACACCTTCATCCCGAAGAAGAAGAGAATCAACCCTGCAAGAAGAACAATAAGGGATGACCGCATGGTGTATAATTCAAAGGCGAGATACCCCACACAAAGTTGCAAAAGGCCAACGAGAATGATCACCATGCCCAACGAAGCAGGCGCCGATTCCGCACTCATCAGCTCTTCACGCCGCTCATAGATGAAATAGCCGGCGATGATCGGTACGATGAATCCATGGGAGTAATTGGGATCATTATACCACTGATCCACCATGAACGGCACGATGTTGTAGTACATCAGGACGAACAGGGGGAGGAGCAATAGGTATGAGTAACGATACGACCTGAGACTTTCTGCAAACGTCATCTACACCTCACATGATAGAAATGGGTGCGTAGTCCCGATGCACCCTTGTTCAAAGCCATTAGATTGCGGCAGTGGCGAGTCAAACCTCAAAATTACACGCAAATGATATCCTCTGCAACTTTTTTCAGACGCACTACGTCACCGGACGTTACAGGGAGACGGGTAA
Source organism: uncultured Geobacteraceae bacterium (assembly GCA_903902345.1). GTDB lineage: Bacteria > Desulfobacterota > Desulfuromonadia > Geobacterales > CAIOGM01 > CAIOGM01. The sequence goes on from CAIUUR010000219.1 coordinate 33,642, forward strand.
GTTGGGCCACAAGTCACTGCTGAGGGGATACTTTTTCAGAATTTTGACGACACTGCTGTCCGGCGCCGCAAAAATCGCCTCGTAGATAAATTCTTCGGCCAACTCATCCATTTCAAAGGCAAGCCGCTCTTTTTTTGTACTGAATTGAGCGTTGATCCCGTCGGTATTACCCCGAGCATCGACCCGGATCCATTTACCGATGGTTGCGAGATAGATTGCATTAAAACCATGCAAAACAGGTTCATTGTCGACAGGAGGGGCGTACCGTAAAACCTGGTAACAGAAACCTGCCGGGATCATGACCGCCCGCAGCAGGGCAGCCAGAAGATGGCTTTTGGCAAAACAGATGCCGGTACCGTGATGAAGCACTTCGCTTGCCGTGCAGGTCACAACATCATTCCCGGTATCATTCAAGAGAGAAATAGTGTCTCTCACCCATTCATACAAACAACGGGCCTTGGCGACTTCATCCGATAATGATTGTGTCAGCTCCAGGGCCTTCTGCCGGATCGCCGGACTTAGCCAATCAACAACGGCATCTGATGCCAAATATTCGTTTAAATCGTCAGATTCAGGGTACATACGCTCCTCATTCGAATGCTATCAGTGGTTATTCAGTGGCCGGTAAAACCGATTCGACACACCGGCGCCACCGCTTGTCCGTGTCATTCCTGACGACTATCGACTCAGCAAAATTAAAGTAGTCATATTATACACACAAACATCCCGGATAACTACACTTTTCCATTGGATACACCGTACAGACCTCCTGTTTGCACGGCAATTATCCTAAAAACGGCATTTGAACCACTGAGGCACGGAGACACGGAGGAAATCACTGAGAAAATCTGATTCATGGTTTTAACCCAAAAGGTTTTACCACTATAGAGTTCATATCAGTGCAACAATCCGAAACGGCTCAAGATTATTCTCAGTGTCTCCGTGTCTCGGTGGTGGACTGCTTTTTTTAGGATTATGGATAAGTCTCGGTAACGTACCCAGGCACTCACGAAAAATCACTCAACTGAAATAGAGGTAGAGGTCAGCTTTGTGAAAGACAGTCGCAAGATTAAGGCATCACACCGGGGAAGTAGGGCGGTCTCCCCGCCAACCGGGCCTTCTCGTTGGCGTCCAGCTGGGCGGTGCGCATGGCCTGAGACGCTTTCAGCAGATCGATGGGGGTGGCGCCGGAGTTGGCCAGTACGGTCTGATACTGCAGAATCGCCAGATCGGCCCCCTGCCTGGCCTTGTCCGCCGCAAGCAGAGCCGAGGCTTGCGCCGTTTCCGCCGCACTCTCCGCACTCTTTCCGCTTCGCCCGGCTGTTGCCAGGCCGTTGATCTGCGTCCCCAGCGCTGTCAACGTCGCGCCCCCCGTAGACTTGGAGGTGAGGGTGACCTGCTGGATCGTGTTGTCGGGATTAACCGTCACCTCCATTGTCCCGTTGGAAAACAGCTGCGACCTGAAGTTCAGCGCGAACAACCTGTCCGGATCAGCAATCGTCACCGGAATCGCGCTCAATTCCCGGTACCCCTGATCGCTCTTTTCATAGATCACGGCATCGAAGCGCTTGGGAACCCGGAAAGGAAACCCGTTGACATACTCCCCCGGGTCCAGCTTGTTGCCGATTTCCGTCACCACGATCTGCGACGCGCAGCCCGTCAGCAAGGGAAGAAAGATGAACGACAGATATCCGGGGACGCGCATCACATAATCTCCTTCAGGACAAACAGATACCGGTCGGCGTTCTTCCCCGGTCCATCGGCCCAACCGGGAACCTTGCTTGCCTCAATATCCACCTGTTCGACCCGTTTGATCGGTGCGCTGCTCTCCGCGGCAGGGGTCAAGACGACAACCGGCTTTCCCTCCGCCAGCACCTTCGTCCGGCGTGCCTCTATCCGGGCGAGAACCTCGTCCAGTTCCAGACGCACGGCCACATACTCCGCCGCCGCCGGAGCTCCCCTTCCCTTCGCGCTCCTCAGCCTCACATTCTCGAGAAAATCCTTCAGTACCACTGACCGCTCGTAGAGCTCAACCACCCCCAGGGTTCGGGCACGGGCCCCGTGCAACGTCCCAAGGTACTGGTCAATTTTTTCCCCACCGGCGGTGGTCATGGCCGGCTGACGCAGGCGGGCAAGTTCGACCCGGGTAATTTCCCGCTCCAGGAAGAGGAGCTGCCTGGCCATCCAGACCTCATCGCTCATGGTGATGATCGGCCCGAGAATCACGGCCAGGTCGGAGTCGGCTGAGTCCCGCAGAAGCGCTTCGGCAGCCGTCAGTAACGTCGACTGCCGCAGTGGCTTTTCATTGCCAGGCTCTTTTCGGTACTCCTCCTTGACCACTCCACCCATCTCCAGGAGGGCGGCAAGGTCCTGATCCTTCACCGTCTTCACCACCTTCTCCAGGAACTCACTGTCGGCGGGATCGGACTGTTCATACGCATATCGCGCTGTTTCCCACTTCTTCGTACCATCCCCCTTCTTCTCGTCCCGGGAAACCATGGCGGATTGAAGCGTTGCCTGCAGACAGAGCTGTTCCGCGGAGGTACGATAATGAAATTTTTCGGCGATCTCACCATCGCTCCGGAGCAGGAGCAACCGGCTCGCAAGCTCCCCGCCGACACTCCGCTCTGAAGGTGGAAGCGATCCATCGGGGCCGGGAACCGGCGCAATGGGGACGTCACTGGTGACCTTGCACTCCCCCGGGATACTCATTTTCATAATCAGGAGCTGACGGATGTTGCTTCTGTCGAACACCCCGCGCAGGGCGGTGCTGGTCACATCCTTCGCAAATGATCCCAGCGAGGTTATTGTCGGCCCGATCTGATCGGCGATGGTCGCCGACGTGGTGGCGATGTTCCCGTTTGGGGCAAGTTTGATCTCGAATCCCCCGTCCGCAAAGGGGCCGGGGTCCACTCTGATGCTGTACATCTGGCCAGGATCGGCCTCATAGGTCACCGCCAGAGTGTAGGTCGCGTTATTCTCCCCTCCCGCGACAGTTTTGCTTCTCAGCGTAAATTCGGGACGAACCAGCAGGTACGGTATCCCCGTGGGCCGAACCGGCAGGTCCCTGCCGTCATCATCTTTTTTTAAGCCAAGTCTCATTCCCTCGTAGGTCGAGCAACCCGACAACAGCAACAGCGCCATCGCCGCCAGCGCACTCCATCTCCAGCTGAATCTCATCCGAGGCAGGTCCATCATCGCTCCTCCTCATTGTCAACCGAGATGGTGACATAACTTGACGACGAGCCGGATTCCTGTCCCTGCTGCTCAAAATTCGATTTCCAAGGATTGAACCGATTATCGCTGCGGGTATTCAGCGCCACACGTTCGCCGAGGCTGAGTGGATAGCAACTCAAAGGTTCGGAGGGGGGCGAAAAATAGTCGGGCTTCCCGCTAGCACTCTGCTCCAACGCCTCTGCTGACGCCTTTTCCCAGCAACTGGCGACGTCTTGGAGTCGCTCTTCCAGCTGGTTCATCGTCGAGTCGTAGGAGCGGAGGCTTCCGTTGTCGGGATGAGGCAGATTCAGCATATGCCCTATCTCGTGGGCGCACGTTTGCAGAAAGCAGAGCCGGGGAGACGACTGAATCAGCTCGTTTCCCGTATAGACGGCGGCGACACCCCGCCAGTCCGGATCCAACAGTTGCCCCGCGATCTCGGGATGGGCAAAGGGGGGGAACCCTCCGATGATGAGATGGCCGACGGTGCCGTCAGTACTCCCGAACTGTCGGACCCAATCGTCATAGTTTTGCAGGGCACTACCCATCCGGGGATCCTGGGGAATGGCTTTCCCTTCCACGAAGGTGAGGTCAATGAGCGCAGTTCGGTACAGTGCCCGCACCTCATCAACCGGCACGGCAAACTCCGGGAACGTGCCGTCGACATAATGAATCTTGATGGAAACAGATCGCATGGCGTCAGCTCGGTGCAGCGATAAGTACATTGTAATTTTTTATTATAATACGTTTATATTTTCTCAACAATTATGTCAAGGCTAAAAACAAAGCAACCCCCGTGGCCGCTTGTGCCCCGGGGGTTGTTGATTCAGGTTGAACCAAAAAGTTTGAGACCCCTTTACTGATTCGTCTACGCGTTCTGACTCTGATAGTCATTGAAGAACTGCTTGACTTTGACGACATACTGCTGGGTCTCCCTGGGAAGAGCACCCTTCTTCCGGTCAAGATTACCCGGCCCCCAGTTGTACGCAGCCAAAGCCTTGTCCACATTCCCCCCATACCTGTTGAGCAGGTTCTTGAGGAAACGGGTACCCGCCATGATGTTCTGTTCGGGATCGAAGGGGTTCTTGACCCCCATATCGGAACTGGTGGCCGGCATCAGTTGCATGAGCCCCTGGGCCCCCGCGGGGGAGACCGCCGTGGGGGTAAAGTCGCTCTCGGCATGAATCACCGCTTTTATGAGACCGGGCTCGACACCGTACCGTTTGGATGCCCGTGCAATGTGCTGGGACAGGGCATCCCCCTTCCGGGAACCGGAGGATACCGGGGGAGCAACCGCCAGAGCGGGGGAGGCAACGACACTATCCGAAGCTACCGTTGAAGAAAGATCAAGAGGAACTTCGCTCTGAACATCCTGGGAGAGCTGACCGGCAACATCATGCGGAACCCCATTGGCAACGTCAGCATTTTGACCGGCCTGATCAAAAGAAAAGAGGACGTCGGGCGAGGTGGCGTTGCCCGTGGAGGCTGACTCTCCGGTGACGGACAAGGCCTCACGCATCATCTTCAAACGTGCAATTTCGGCGCTCTGGGCGGCAACGAGGGGAGTGGTTACGACCTCCCTCCTGAGCGCCGCGGCATCCAGATTACTGTTAAAAGTCGACGCCTTGGTAAAAACATTGGGCGGTTTGACGCCGTCCTGTTCGGACCACTTGCGAATAACCGATAACACGTTATGTGTCGATGTGGAATTCATACGCCTTCTTCCCCGACGGCATCTTCGGCTTTGTCAAAAAAATCGGCGAAATCCCTTAAGGTTTCGAAACAGCATGCCGATAACTATCCATGAGATCTAAATATGCAACATTCAGCCCAAAAGTAAAGAGTAAAAGAAAAATATTTTTACTTCATCCATCAAAAGCAGATTCATCAGCATCAATCCACCTCCCCCCCGACAGCGCTCCTGCACCCTTCGGTTGAGCTCACCACCTGCTCCCCGCCTTTACAATCGTCCATCCCTTGACGCAGGTCAAGGCGTTAGTATACTTATCCCCGTATGCTCCGTTCAACAGCAAACGCAACGACAAGCAACGATATCCACACTACCATAAAGGAGAAAAAACATGTTTTGTAACCAGTGCGAACAGGCATCAAAGGGAGTAGGCTGCGACATTCAGGGAGTATGCGGCAAGGATCCCCAGACGGCGGCATTGCAGGACCTGCTGATCTTCGGGCTCAAGGGTTTGGCCATCTACGCCAACGCCGCCCGGCAACTGGGCGCCAAGGACGATATCCTGGACATCTTCGTGGTGGAATCCCTCTTCACCACCGTCACCAATGTGGACTTCGACCCGGCCAACATCGCCGCCAAGGTCCGCCAATGCCACACCAACCAACTGAAGGCAAAGAGCCTCTACGAAGCCGCCTACAGCGCCAAGAACGGCGGCGTAGCCCCGGCCATCGTCAATGACTACCTGGGGTGGGTTCCGGCCGCCGACCTGGCCGGTCTTGTGAAACAGGGAGAGGAACACGGGATCAACACCCAGCACGCCGATGAGGACGTCCGCTCCACCATTGAGATCCTGGTCTACGGACTCAAGGGGATGGCGGCCTATATGGATCACGCTCTCATCCTGGGGAAAAGCGACGAGGAGATTCTCGCCTTCTTCCAGAAGGGTTTGGCCGCCACCACCGACCCGAATCTGGGGCTCATGGATTTCGTCGGCCTCTGCATGGAATGCGGCCGGCTGAACCTGAGGACCATGGAGATTCTCAGCCAGGCTCACATCGAGAAGTTCGGCGCCCCCACCCCCACCCCGGTGAACCTGGGAACCCGCGCCGGCAAGGGGATTCTCGTCTCCGGCCACGACCTGAAGATGTTGGAAGAGCTCCTCAAGCAGACCGAAGGGAAGGGGATCAACATCTACACCCATGGCGAGATGCTCCCGGCTCACGGCTACCCCGGCCTCAAGAAGTACTCCCATCTTGTGGCCAACTATGGCGGCGCCTGGCAGGACCAAGCCAAGGAGTTCCCGCTCTTCCCCGGCGCCATCATCTTCAACACCAACTGCATCCAGCGCCCCGCCACCACCTACCTGGACCGGCTCTACTCCTGGGGACTCGTTCAGTGGCCCGGCGTGAAGCATGTGGAAGGGTGGGACTTCAGTGAAGTCATCGCCAAGGCGCTGGAGTGCCCCGACCTTCCCGAGGCTCCCGGCCAGGAGATCCTCACCGGCTTCGGCCACAACGCGGTCCTGGGGGTTGCCGACAAGGTCATCGCCGGAGTGAAGGCGGGAGCCATCCGCCACTTCTTCCTCATCGGCGGCTGCGACGGCGCTAAGCCGGGGCGCAACTACTTCACCGAATTCGCCGAGCAGGTTCCCAAGGATTGTGTCATCCTGACCCTGGCCTGCGGCAAGTACCGCTTCAACAAGCTGGAGTTCGGCGACATCGGCGGCATCCCGCGCCTTCTGGATGTGGGGCAGTGCAACGACGCCTACTCCGCCATCCAGATCGCCGTGGCCCTGGCCGGCGCCTTCGATTGCGGGGTCAATGACCTCCCCCTCTCCCTCATCATCTCCTGGTACGAGCAGAAGGCGGTGGTCATTCTCCTGACGCTCCTCCACCTGGGGATCAAGAACATCAAGATCGGTCCGGCCCTGCCGGCCTTCGTCTCCCCCAACGTCCTCAACTTCCTGGTGGCGAACTTCAACCTCTCCCCCATCGGCACCGCTGAAGGGGATCTGAAGCAGATCCTGGGGTAGTTTTTCAAAAAACAAAACAGCAGACGCAAACGGCGCGGAGAGGATTCTCCGCGCCGTTTATTTTATTCTAAACACGGCAATTGGACACAAAAAAAACGGATAACATCGGGTAGCGCCATGTCCGGCTTGAATCTTCGCACATTCGGTACACAAAAAAATTGTCATTCCCGAGGGTGTAATCGGGAATCCAGAGGTTAAAAACCATGGGTCCCCGATGGAAGATTTCGGGGACGACAGACTTTTTAAAAGCATTTGGCAGTGTGCTGAATAGTTACCCTGATCCGAAACTTTAAGCCGGACGGTGTACTAGTCCTTCCCCCGATCCCATCCTCTGCTAAAGCGGGTAGCCAACGATTTTGGTCACGCCTTCCGGAAAAACCGTAAAAATAACCAATTGCAACCAATCATCGGTTCACTTCGTTCCTCCCCATCCCCACCCGGCCCTCCTTTTCGGCCAAATCTCTGGAGGTCACACGTCGAATTTTTCGGTCATAAAATCTACCGTGATGAAAAAAACCTGTTCCTACTGCCAGACACATGGCAGTGGCCTATGTGATTTATAGTTCCGGGAAGAAACTGGATACGAAGCGCCGGCTTTGTGAGAGGCATATCCACCGGATCGACGCCGGAGTTTGAATACAAGATACCCGGAACTTTAAGCTGAACAGGGTGGCAAAGTGATGGAGGTTGAAAGATCAGTCAGAAAGAGCGGCA